>JAIEPH010000078.1 GCA_019749805.1 Mycobacteriaceae bacterium
CAAATTCAGGGATCACCCACGTGTCCCGGTCGGACGTTCGGACCACCCGCGGACCCACACAAAGGCTAAATGTCGGTCCGGTTCCCTACCGTCAGCGCATGGGCCAGCTCAGCTTCGCTGACGTCGACCCGCTTACTGATGTGTCGTTGCGCGAGACCACCTTCGTCGTCGTGGACCTCGAGACCACGGGCGGGCGCGCCAGCGGCGAGAATTACGACGCCATCACCGAGATCGGTGCGGTCAAGGTGCGCGGCGGCGTGGTGCTGGGCGAGCTCGCCACCCTGGTCGACCCGGGCCGCAGCATCCCACCCCAGATCGTGTCGCTGACCGGCATCACCACGGCCATGGTGTGCGATGCCCCGACGATCGATTCGGTGCTCCCCTCGTTTCTCGAATTCGCGCGCGGAGCGGTGCTGGTCGCCCACAACGCCGGCTTCGACGTCGGGTTCCTGCGCGCGGCCGCCGAGCGCGCCGACATCGCCTGGCCCCGGCCGCCGGTGTTGTGCACGGTGCGCCTGGCCCGCCGTGTGCTCACCCGCGACGAGGCACCCAGCGTGCGCCTGTCGGCGCTGGCCCGGCTGTTCAGGGCTTCCACCACCCCGACGCACCGCGCCCTCGACGACGCCCGCGCCACCGTCGACGTGCTGCACGGGCTCATCGAGCGGGTGGGCAACCAAGGCGTACACACCTATACCGAGCTGCGGTCGTACCTGCCCGACGTGTCGCCCGCGCAGCGCCGCAACCGCCATCTCGCCTCATCGCTGCCCCGGCGGCCCGGCGTCTACCTGTTCCGCGGGCCCGCGTCGGAAGTCTTGTATGTGGGCACAGCCGTCGATCTGCGCCGTCGGGTCGGCCAGTACTTCAACGGCGCGGACCCGCGCACCCGCATCAAGGAGATGGCGTCGCTGGCCACGGCGGTCGACCACGTCGAGTGCGCGCACGATCTGGAGGCGGGCGTCCGGGAACTGCGGCTGCTCGCCGCGCACTCACCGCCCTACAATCGCCGCTCGAAGTTCCCGCACCGATGGTGGTGGGTGGTGCTGACCGACGAGGCGTTCCCACGTTTTTCTGTCGTCCGTTCGCCAAAGCACGCGTCCGCCGTCGGCCCGTTTCGCGCCCGCGCCGACGCGGTACAGACCGCTGCATTGCTGGCCCGCTTCACGGGCGTGCGGACCTGCTCGGCACGGCTGGGCCGCTCCGCGCTGCACGGTCCGAAGTGCCCCGAACACGAAGTCTCACCGTGCCCCGCTCCGCGCGACGCCAACGCCGCCGAATACGCCGGCGCGCCGGCGCGGGCCCGCGACCTGATCGAAGGCGCCGACAGCAGCGCGCTGGCTGACGTGCTGTCGCACATCACCGACCTCGCGGGCCGCGCGCGCTACGAAACCGCTGCGCGGCTGAGGGATCACGCCGCCACCGCCATCGACGCGCTCTGGCGTGGACAGCGGCTCCGCGCACTTGCCGACGTCAGCCAGATCGTCGTGGCCCGTCCGGACGGGGCCGGCGGCTGGCGTCTCGCCGTGATCCGACACGGGCAGCTGGCGTCGGCGGGAAACGCACCGCGCGGCGTTCCGCCCATGCCGGTTGTGGACGCGATATGCGCTGGCGCACAAGCGATTCTGCCGAGTCAAGCGCCACTCGGCGGCGCACTCGTCGAGGAGACTGCACTCATCGCACGCTGGCTCTCCCAGCCGGGTGTCCGGATCGTGCGCGCGGAAACCGGTTACGCCTCACCGGCGGACGCGGCGGGTCGATTCGCGGGCTGGGCCGCGGCGGCGCGGTCGGCGCGCGTCGCGGCTGAACAACTGACCGAAACCCGTTCCGACTCAGAGCTTCTGACCGAAACCCACCCAACGCGCGAGCAACTTTTCGGCAGCACCCGAGTCGATGGTCTCGGCAGCCCTCGCCAGGCCCGACTCCCACGCGGGCACCCACTGGGCGTCGCTGGCTAGCCCGGCATGGGCCACCATCGCGCCAGCCGCGTTGAGCACCACAGCATCACGCACCGCGCCCTTGGCGCCACCGAGCACCGCCCGCACCGACTCAGCGTTCGCCTCCGCGTCACCGCCGACGAGCTCGGACAGTTGCGCGCGGGCGAACCCGAACGCCATCGGATCGAACTTCAGCTGCTCGACGGTGCCGGCCTGAACGCGCCAGATGGTGCTCGTCGTGGTGGTGGTCAGCTCGTCGAGACCGTCGTCGCCGTGCACCACCAGCACGCTGGAGCGGCGGGCGGCGAACACGCCGGCCATCACCTCGGCCAGGTCCGCCCATGCGCAGCCGATCAGACCGGCCCGCGGCGAGGCCGGGTTCGTCAGCGGCCCAAGCAGATTGAAAACAGTGGGCACACCGATCTCACGCCGCACAACTCCGGCATGCCGGTAGGACGGATGGAATTGCGGCGCGAAACAGAATCCGATACCGACCTCGGCGACGCTGCGCGCGACGTCCTCAGGACCCAGGTCTATCCGCACCCCGAGCGCCTCGAGAGTGTCGGCACCACCTGAAAGTGACGACGCGGCCCGGTTGCCGTGCTTGACCACCGGCACACCGGCGGCGGCCACGACGATCGCGGCCATCGTGGACAGGTTCACCGTGTTGGAGCCGTCGCCACCGGTACCGACGACGTCGACGGTGTCGTTGCCGATCGTCTCCGTCGGGACCCGGCGCGCATGTTTGAGCATGATGTCGGCCATCTCGGCCACTTCTGCGGGCGTCGGGCGCTTCATTTTCATGGACACGCCGAAGGCGGCGATCTGAGCTGGAGTGGCCGCGCCGGTCATGATCTGATCCATCGCCCAGCCGGCCTGCCCGGTGGCGAGCGCCTGACCTGTGGTTAGGCGGCCGAGGAGTTGGGGCCAGGTGGGGGAATCAGCGGAAGTCACGCGCTGATTATGACCAATTGCTTACCCGGGTGGAGTTCAACAACTACAAAGCGTCATACTTGCTTCTGTGACGAGCGCTGTAGGCACCTCGGGGACCGCTATCACGTCGCGAGTTCATTCCCTGAACCGGCCGAACATGGTCAGTGTCGGAACGATCGTCTGGCTCTCCAGCGAGCTGATGTTCTTTGCCGGGCTGTTCGCGATGTACTTCACCGCGCGCTCGCAGGCCGGGGGCAACTGGCCACCCGAGCCGACCGAGCTGAACCTGGTCCAGGCCGTTCCCGTGACGCTGGTGCTGATCGCCTCGTCGTTCACCTGCCAGATGGGCGTGTTCGCCGCCGAGCGCGGCGATGTGTTCGGGCTGCGTCGCTGGTATGTCATCACGTTCCTGATGGGTCTGTTCTTCGTCCTCGGCCAGGGCTACGAGTACGTCCAGCTCGTCCACCACGGCACCACGTTGTCCAGCAGCGCCTACGGGTCGGTTTTCTATCTGGCCACCGGATTCCACGGCCTGCACGTCATCGGCGGGCTCGTCGCATTCCTCTTCCTACTGGCCCGAACCAGGATGAGTAAGTTCACGCCCGCTCAGGCCACCGCGGCGATCGTCGTCTCGTACTACTGGCATTTCGTCGACATCGTATGGATTGCCCTGTTCGCCGTCATTTACTTCGTTCGGTGATCGGCTCGCCGATGCGTCCGCTTAGGGGTTCGAAGAGAAGGGGTTCGATGACCGAGAAGGCCACCGGAACCGGCAAACCGGCGACGATCAAGCGCCGCCGGCTACGCCGCCGGCTATCAGCGGCGATGCTTCTGCTCGTCGGGCTGGGCGTCGCCGGTGGTCTGGCCGCCACGCTGACCCCGACCCCACAGGTCGCGGTCGCCGACGAGTCGCAGTCGGCACTTCTGCGCACCGGTAAGGAACTGTTCGACACCTCTTGCATCACGTGTCACGGCGCGAACCTGCAGGGTGTGGCCGACCGCGGACCCAGCCTCATCGGTGTCGGCGAGGCCGCCGTCTACTTCCAGGTGTCCACCGGCCGCATGCCCGCCATGCGTGGAGAGGCCCAGGCGCCGCAGAAGCCCCCGCAATTCGACGCCGAGCAGATCGACGCCCTCGGCGCATTCGTGCAGGCCAACGGTGGCGGTCCTGTGGTCCCGCGCGATGAGAACGGGGCTATCGCCAACGAGTCGCTGCTGGGCGACGACGTCGCCCGCGGCGGTGACCTGTTCCGGCTGAACTGCTCGTCGTGCCACAACTTCACCGGCAAGGGCGGCGCGTTGTCGTCGGGCAAGTACGCACCCGACCTGGCGGGCGCAAATCCTGCCCAGATCTACACCGCGATGCTGACCGGACCCCAGAACATGCCCAAGTTCTCCGATCGGCAACTGTCGCCGGAGGAAAAGCGGGACATCGTCGCCTACGTCCGGATGGCCAGCACGGCTCCTGACCCGGGTGGCTACGGACTCGGCGGTTTCGGCCCGACGTCCGAGGGCATGGCGATTTGGATCATCGGCATAGTGGCCGTCGTCATCGTGGCCCTGTGGATCGGAGCGCGAGCATGAGCGACGGCGACGGCAGCAGCGATCAAGTCAAGGGAACCGACACCCCTGGACAGCAGGGCGTCCCCGGTCAGCCGACCGACGCCCAGCTCGCCGCGATGTCGCGTGAAGAACTGCTGGAGCTCGGCGGCAAGCTCGACGGTGTCGAGATCGTCTACAAGGACGAGCGCTGGCCTGTTCCCGGCACCAAGGCCGAGAAGCGCGCCGAGCGCGTAGTCGCGTATTGGCTAATGCTGGGCGGTCTTTCGGGCCTGGCGCTGCTGGTGGTCTTCTTGTTCTGGCCGTGGGAGTACCGCAGCGGAGCCGACCCCGACCACCTTTGGTACGACCTCGCCACCCCCATGTACGGGTTGACGTTCGGGCTGTCGATCCTCGCGATCGGCGTCGGCGCGGTGCTGTACCAGAAGAAGTTCATCCCCGAGGAGATCTCGATCCAGGAGCGCCACGACGGCGCCTCCCCCGAGATCCAGCGAAAGACGGTCGTTGCCAATCTCTCTGACGCACTCGAGTCGTCGACCCTCAAGCGGCGCAAGCTGATCGGCCTGTCGCTCGGAGTCGGCCTCGGCGCCTTCGGCCTCGGCACCCTGGTGGCCTTCGCCGGTGGTCTGATCAAGAATCCGTGGAAACCGGTGGTTCAAACCGCCGAAGGCAAGAAGGCCGTGCTCTGGACGTCCGGTTGGACTCCGCGCTTCAAGGGCGAGACCATCTTCCTTGCCCGCGCAACCGGCAACGGCACCTACGCCAAGATGCGCCCAGAGGACATCGACGCCGGCGGAATGGAGACCGTGTTTCCGTGGCGTGAGGCCGACGGTGACGGCACCACCGTCGAGTCGCATCACCGGCTGGCCGAAATCACCATGGGTGTGCGCAACCCTGTCATGCTGATCCGCATCAAGCCGATCGACCTGCCCCGGGTCGTCAAACGAAAGAACCAGGAGAGCTTCAACTTCGGCGATCTGTTCGCCTACACCAAGGTGTGCTCGCACCTGGGTTGCCCGTCGTCGCTCTACGAACAGCAGACCTACCGCATCCTCTGCCCGTGCCACCAGTCGCAATTCGACGCGTTGCACTTTGCGAAACCCATATTCGGCCCGGCTGCGCGCGCGCTGGCGCAGCTGCCCATCACCATTGATCAGGACGGATACCTGGTCGCCAACGGCGACTTCATCCAACCCGTCGGCCCGGCATTCTGGGAGCAAACAAATTGAGTCCGAAACTGCCAAAACCACCGAACATGGCCGAGATCGCGGCCGGCCAGGGCAATGCCATCGATTCGCGCTATCACCCATCGGCCGCGGTGCGCCGGCAGCTGAACAAGGTGTTTCCGACCCACTGGTCGTTCCTGCTGGGTGAGATCGCGCTGTACAGCTTCATCGTGCTGTTGCTCACCGGTGTGTACCTGAGCCTGTTCTTCGACCCCTCGATGGCCGAAATCGTTTACGAGGGCGTGTATCAGCCGCTGCGCGGTATCGAGATGTCCAAGGCCTACGCATCGACGCTCGACATCAGCTTCGAAGTGCGTGGCGGCCTGTTCGTCCGTCAGGTCCACCACTGGGCGGCGTTGTTGTTCGCCGCGTCGATCATGGTGCACCTCGCCCGCATCTTCTTCACCGGCGCGTTCCGCCGCCCACGCGAGGCGAACTGGGTAATCGGCTCCCTGCTCCTGATCCTGGCGATGTTCGAGGGCTACTTCGGTTACTCACTGCCCGACGACCTGCTCTCCGGCATCGGCCTGCGGGCGGCCATGAGCTCCATCACCCTGGGCATGCCGGTGATCGGCACGTGGCTGCACTGGGCGCTGTTCGGCGGCGACTTCCCGTGTGGCGGCGTCGGGTATCAGTGCGCGCAGGACGGCTATTGGATTCCGCGCATGTATGCGCTGCACATCCTGCTGATTCCCGGAATCATGTTGGCGCTCATCGGAATTCATCTCGCTCTGGTGTGGTTCCAGAAGCACACGCAGTTCCCCGGCCCCGGACGCACCGAGAAGAACGTCGTAGGCGTGCGGGTGATGCCGGTGTTCGCGGTGAAGTCCGGCGCGTTCTTCGCGATGACCACCGGCATCCTCGGCCTGATGGGCGGCCTGTTACAGATCAACCCGGTGTGGCAACTCGGCCCGTACCGACCCGCCCACGTTTCGGCCGGCAGTCAGCCCGACTTTTACATGATGTGGACGGAAGGCCTGGCGCGTATCTTCCCGGCCTGGGAGTTGTACTTCTGGGGCCACACCGTGCCTGCGGCGGTCTGGGTGGCGCTGATCATGGGCTTGATATTCACCTTGCTCATCATCTATCCGTTCCTCGAGAAGAAGTTCAACGGCGATACCGCCCACCACAATCTGCTGCAGCGTCCCCGGGATGCACCGGTGCGTACCGCAATCGGCGCCATGGCGATCGCGTTCTACATGGTGCTGACGCTGTCGGCGATGAACGACGTCATCGCGTATAAGTTCCACATCTCGCTCAACGCGACGACGTGGATCGGCCGCATCGGCATGGTGGTCCTTCCGGCGATCGTGTACTACATCGCCTACCGCTGGGCCATCG
The DNA here is from genome assembly GCA_019749805.1 of Mycobacteriaceae bacterium. Taxonomy (GTDB): domain Bacteria; phylum Actinomycetota; class Actinomycetes; order Mycobacteriales; family Mycobacteriaceae; genus Mycobacterium. The sequence goes on from JAIEPH010000078.1 coordinate 6,992, forward strand.
GGCTGCAGCGCAGCGACCGCGCGGTGCTCGAGCACGGCATCGAGACCGGCATCATCAAGCGGCTGCCGCACGGTGCCTACATCGAGCTGCATCAGCCGCTCGGCCCCGTCGACGACCATGGTCATCCGATTCCGTTGGAGTACCAGGGCGCAGCGGTTCCGAAGCGGATGAACAAGCTCGGCTTCGCAGGCGCTCCAGGCAGCGGCAGCTTCCTAACCGCCGATCCGTTGTCGGAAAACGAAGCACTCGTCGAGGCCGCCCACGCCGCGGAACGCAAGGCGCTCACCGCATTGCGCGAGCACCAGGGCAGCAACGGGTCGACCAACGGCTCGTCCAACGGAGAGACGAACGGGCACCACTGAGCTGAAGTTATGCGCTCTCGCCGTCCAGCAGAGCGCGTAACTCGCGCAAGTAGAACCACGGAATCGCTGGCATTCCCAGCGTGACAAGTCCGCTCAGCACAAAGAAAACCCATGCGGCGGTGTCGCTTTCGATGGCCATCAAGTAGGTCGCCACGCCGATGACCACCATGGCGATGCCGATGGCGCACGCGATCAGGACAGCGCAACGCAGCCACACCTGGTCGATGGCCGCCACCAGCGGAGCGGGCAGTGACGTGCTGTGCGTGACCGCAGCCGCATAACCCGGGCCGTTGTGGATACGGCCCACCGGTGCCCCGGAGATCCGCAGCCTCTCACTGCGCGTCGCGTCACCGCGTCCGGGGTCCTGGCGGCCGGGAGCCGGTCGCATTGCGTCACGGGCGGGCGGTTCGGCGTCGGACATCGCGTCGCGGCGCGCGCGGATCAGCAGCGGCACCGCGCCGATGATCACCGCGGCAGAGACCGCGATCACGACGTACAGCAGCCACGGAGTGCCCGAACTGTCCGACGATTCCTGCTGGCTGTTGCCCAGATCGACGAGGGCCACGACGGCCGCGACGGCCGTGCCCAGCGCCACGAGCCATATCACCGCACAGGCGCCCAGCAGGATGCGGTCGGTTCGATCGAACCCGCTTTGGTCGAGGTTGGGGCGCACATGCAGGCTCCCCACGGGATCAGTGGCGTTAGGCATCAGCAGGCTGTCTGTGCGGAGTTATTGGTGTTGGACGACAGCACGGTGCCGTCGCTCGTCGTGATCGAGCAGTTGAGCCTGCTCACCAGGAACAGGCTGGACGCCTGGACCGAGCCCACCTCGGACTGCGAGATCGGCGTCACGGTGAGTGACCACGGGATGTAGACGTTGCGCTGGGTGCGACTGCGGCCGGAAGCGTCGATATAGGTCACCGTGATGATGTCCCCGGGCGCCTTGGTCCCGGTGACCGAGTACGTGACCTGACGTGGTCCCGCGCGGGTGGTGGTCGGCGGTGGCGGCGGCGCGGTCTCAGGAGGCGGCGGAGGCGGCTCCGCGGGTGGCGGGGGCGGCGGCGGGGCGGGCTCCTCGGTGACCGTCACGGTCTCCGGCGGCGGGGGCGGCTCGCTCGGCGGCGGTGGGGGCGGTGGCGGAGGCGGAGTGGTGGTGGTGATCTCGTCCTGCACCGGCGGCGGAGGCGGGGGGGTCGTCGAGGTTTCGGGCTGCGAGAGGTTGTCGGTGTCGGTCCGGGTCACCAGGACGGACACGGACACGACCAGCGCGATGGCGGCGACGATGGCCACCACCCCGACGACCCAGGGCCACCTCGGCGGCTCAGCAGGATCCAGCCGGTCGCTCGGCTCGAAGGTGTCGTAGTCGTACAGGCCGGAGTCGGCGGGCACGTAGGGGCCGCTGGTGAACTGTTCGGACTCAGGAGCCGAGTAGGCCTGCGAGTAGGCGTCGGTCTCACTGCTCTCCGGCCCACCGGGGCTGCTGCCCTGACCAGGAAGATCGTCCCCTTCGTGATCCGGGGGGTTCGGCCCGCTCATTTACGCCTATCCTTCTCGACTCACACCTGTGGCGTAATCGGCCGCGTGTCCGCGACAAGCGACTGACCGTGCCTCGGCAACATTATCCAACCACCCGATCCGGATGGATTCACAGCACGGATAACGGGCGAAGTAGTGCTCCGATTGTGACCTTGTCCCGGTGCGGCGTTCGCGACGGCCTGGGCCCACGCGGAGCCGGGGAGCGTCAGTGCTTCTCGGCTCCGGTGTAGTACTCGAACACCAGGCCCCCGACCGTCGTCAGCACGAAGCAGACGCCGGCCACGATCAGCCATGGGAGCCAGAGCGCGACCCCAACGGCCGTGATCGACGCCGACAGGGCAATGAAGATCGGCCACCAGCTGTGCGGGCTGAAAAAGCCGAGCTCGCCCGCGCCGTCACTCACCTCGGCGTCCTCGTAGTCCTCGGGCCTGGTGTCCAGGCGCCGGGCCACAAACCGGAAGAACGTACCGGTGATCATGGTCAGGCCCGCAGTCAGAATCAGCGCGGTGGTGCCGGCCCACTCAACGCCGCCGTACTGGAACATCGCCGTCAGCACGCCGTAGACAACCGCAGACAGGACAAAGAATCCGGTCAGGAACTCGAACAGCCTGGCTTCGATATGCATGTGGTGTCCCTACCCCTACTTGCTGGCCTGCGTTAGCTCGGGCGCCTGCTCACCGCGGCGGGTGTCGAACGGCTTTGTCGTGACCGCCAGGGGTTCCTGGTTGATGGCCTGCAGCGCCTCGGCGTTGGTCTTGCCGCCCACACGCTGCTCCAGGTACGCCTTGAAGTCGTTGGGCGACACCACTCGCAGCTCGAAATTCATCATCGAGTGATAGGTGCCGCACATCTCCGTGCACCGGCCGACGAACGCACCGTTCTGGTTGATCTCGCTGATTTGGAAGATGTTGTCGGAGTTGTTCGCCTCGGGATTGGGCATCACGTCGCGCTTGAACAGGAACTCCGGCACCCAGAAGCCGTGAATGACGTCCGCGGATGCGATCTGGAACTCGATGCGCTTACCGGACGGCACCACCAGAACCGGGATCTCGGTGGACGAGCCCAGCGTCTCGACATCATCGAAGTTCAGGTAGGTGCGGTCTTCGGGGTTCTTGCCCGCGATGGCGCCGAACTCGCCGCCGTGCGAACCGGCTTCGCCGCCTTCCGGGCTCTCCAGCCCTTCAGGCCCGGAGGCGAGCGCTTCCTTGCGCTCAGGGTCGGCGCCCTCGTAGCTGAAGGTGCCGTCCGCGTAGTTGACCTTCTGATAGCCGAACTTCCAGTTCCACTGGAAGGCGGTGACGTCGATGACGACCTCGGGATTGGGCTCCTTTTGCAGCATCCGTTCCTGCACCACGACGGTGAAGTAGAACAGCACCGAGATGATCAGGAACGGCACCACGGTCAGCACCAGCTCCAGCGGCATGTTGTAGCCGAACTGGCGCGGCAGCTCGGTGTCGCCCTTCTTGTGCCGGTGGAACGCCGAAGTCCAGAAGATCAGGCCCCACACGATCACGCCGACGACCAGCGAGGCGATCACGGAGCCGATCCACAGCTCGCGGTTCAGATGCGCCTCGGGGGTGATGCCGCGGGGCCAGCCGAGGCCCAGAACCGTAGACCAGTCACACCCGCTGAGCAGCACCGTCATGCTGCCGAGGACGACTGACAACGCCACCACCTTCACACCGCGAGGTGTCACGCCGGCGCCTCCTAGAAGTCGGGACAGAAAGCCGAATACTACGCAGCGTAGACCACCTCCGGACGCAGGTCTCGACACAGGTCAGTCATTAGGCATACTGGCGCGGTGTGCGGACTGCTGGCCCTGGTAACCGACCCGTCCGCTGAGGTATCCGGAGACCTTGGCGCCGCGGTATCGGGCGCGTCGCACCTGATGCGTCATCGCGGCCCTGACGAACCCGGTACGTGGTCCGACGACGCCGATCACCCCACCACGGTGCTCGGGTTCAACCGGCTGTCGATCATCGACATCGCCCACAGCCACCAACCGCTGCGCTGGGGCCCGCCGGAGTCCCCGGACCGGTATGTCCTGGTGTTCAACGGTGAGATCTACAACTACCTCGAGTTGCGGGAGCAACTACGCACCGAGCACGGCGCCGTGTTCGCCACCGACGGCGACAGCGAGGCGATCGTCGCCGCCTATCACTACTGGGGCACCGAGGCGCTGACCCGGCTTCGCGGCATGTTCGCGTTCGCGCTGTGGGACACCGTCGAGGGCGAACTATTCTGCGCCCGCGACCCTTTCGGCATCAAGCCGCTGTATATGGCGACCGGTGGGGGCGGCACCGTATTCGGTAGCGAGAAGAAGTGCCTGCTGGATCTCGCCGGGGTCGTCGGTATCGATCTCGGTATCGACGCACGTGCCGTGCAGCACTACACCGTGCTGCAGTACGTGCCCGAACCCGAGACGCTGCACCGCGGTGTGCGCAGGCTCGAATCGGGCAGCTATGCCCGTGTGCGGCCAGGTAAGCCACCCGAGGTCACCCGGTACTTCACCCCACGGTTCACCGCGGTCGGGTTCACGTCCGGCGACGAACGCGCGCGCTACGACGAGATCACCGCCGTCCTGGAGGACTCGGTGGCCAAGCACATGCGCGCGGACGTCACAGTGGGCGCGTTCCTGTCCGGCGGGATCGACTCGACGGCGATCGCGGCGTTGGCCATGCGGCACAACCCGCGGCTGATCACGTTCACCACAGGCTTCGAGCGCGAGGGTTACTCGGAGGTCGACGTCGCCGTTGCCTCGGCCGAAGCCATCGGCGCGCGGCACGTCACGAAGGTGGTCAGTCAGGCGGAGTTCGTCGCGGCGCTACCCGAAATCGTCTGGTATCTGGACGAACCCGTCGCCGACCCGGCGTTGGTCCCGCTGTTCTTCATTGCCCGCGAGGCCCGTAAGCACGTCAAGGTCGTGCTGTCCGGCGAGGGCGCCGACGAACTGTTCGGTGGCTACACCATCTACCGGGAACCGTTGTCGCTGCGCCCATTTGACTACCTGCCGCGACCGGTGCGACGGTCGCTTGGCCGCGCGTCGCGACCGCTGCCCGACCGCATGCGCGGGAAAAGCCTGCTGCACCGAGGATCGCTGACGCTCGAGGAGCGTTACTACGGCAACGCGCGTAGTTTCTCGGACGCACAACTGCGCGCGGTCCTGCCCGGCTTCCGCCAGGAATGGACGCACACCGACGTCACTGCGCCGGTGTACTCGGTATCCGACGGCTGGGATCCGGTGGCGCGTATGCAGCACATCGATCTGTTCACGTGGCTGCGTGGCGACATCCTGGTCAAGGCCGACAAGATGACGATGGCCAACTCGCTCGAACTGCGGGTGCCGTTCCTGGACCCAGAGGTCTTCGCGGTGGCTTCGCGCCTTCCGCTGGACCAGAAAATCACCCGAACCACCACCAAGTTCGCGCTGCGCCGGGCACTGGAACCGATCGTGCCCGCGCACGTGCTCAACCGGCCGAAGCTCGGCTTCCCGGTACCGATCCGGCACTGGCTGCAGGCAGGCGAGCTGCAGGACTGGGCATATCGGACGGTGGCGACGTCACAGGCAGGCGAGCTCGTCGATCTCGCGGCGGTCACGCGGATGCTCGACGAACACCGAAGCGGCACAAGCGATCACAGCCGACGGCTGTGGACCGTGCTGATCTTCATGCTGTGGCACGCCATCTTCGTCGAGCACAGTGTGACCCCGCAGATCAGCGAGCCGACCTACCCCGTCCAGCTGTAATCACTTGAGGGCGTTGGCAATCTCCGCGCCTGCCTCGGCGCCGTAGGCGTCCGTCAGCCGCTGCACGGCCTCCTCGCGGTCCCAGCTCCACTCCTGCGGCCCCGGCGCCTCGAAGACGAGAACGGCGACCAGCGAGGCCAGCTGAGCTGACCGCTCGTCGCTCAGCCCGGCACTGCGGCCGGTGAGGAATCCGGCGCGGAACGCATCGCCGATGCCGGTCGGATCGGCCTGATGCTTCTCCGGGACGACGTCGACGTGGATGAAGGTGCCGGTCGAGCCGACGAGGTCGACGCCCTTGGGGCCCAACGTCGTGACGCGCATACCGATCTGGCTCATCACCTGAGCCTCGCTCCAACCCGACTTCTGCAGCAGCAGATCCCACTCGTAGTCGTTGGTGAACAGGTACGTCGCGCCGTCGATGAGCTTGCGAATCTCCTCACCGGACAGCCGGGCCAACTGCTGGGACGGGTCGGCTGCGAACGCCAGACCGAGCTTGCGGCACTCCTCGGTGTGCAGGAACATGGCTTCGGGGTCGTTGGCGCCGACGATCACCAATTCCGGTGTGCCGACCCGCTTCACGACGTCGGCCAGCGAAATGTTGCGTGCCTCCGACATGGCTCCGGGGTAGAAGGATGCGATCTGTGCCATGGCATCGTCGGTCGTGCAGACGAACCGCGCGGTGTATGCGGTGTCCGAAACGAGCACGCTGCCGGTGTCCACGCCGACGGCCTCGAGCCACGTGCGGTACTCGTCGAAGTCCCGTCCGACTGCGCCGACGAGCGCGACGTCCCCACCCAGCACACCGATCGCGTAGGCCATGTTTCCCGCGACGCCGCCGCGATGCACGACCAGATCGTCGACCAGGAAGCTCAGCGACACCTTCTGCAGATGCTCGGGCAGGAGTTGTTCGGAGAATTTCCCGGGAAACCGCATCAGATGGTCGGTCGCAATTGATCCGGTTACCGCAATGGTCACGAGAAACGTCACACCCTTCGTTGATTAAGCCGTCTACATAAACCTTACTCAGCGGGCCTCTGCCGAACGTGCGCTAACCTGCGTACGAGTGCCCGTTGGGCCACTGTAGACAGACCAATTCCGACGCACACTTCTGGGGAGCAAATATATGTCCGGTCCGTACCCGCCCGAATACGGCGCTGGACCGGCCGGCCCGCAAATGTATCCGAACACGGGGCCGCAACCATTTCCCCAACAGCCCTTTGCAGAGCCCTATCCGGAGAATGCGCAGCCTTCATACCCGGGAATGCTCCCGCCGCCGGTGCAGTACCCGAAAAAGCGGCGCTGGCCGCTGATCGTGGGCGCGCTGATAACGGTTCTCGTCGTCGCTGCCACAGTGACGGGGATCGTGCTCGCCACCCGCGGCGGTGACGGGGCGTCGGCGGATTCGGGCACGTTGACCGACGATGCGGCCAAGACCGCGATTCAGCAGTACCTGGATGCGATGACCAACGGCGACGACGAGACCGTCGCCAGGCACACGCTGTGTGGGATGTTCGACGCGGTCAAGGAGAAGCGTTCCGACTTGGCGCTCGCCAGCCTGGCCAGCGACGCCTTCCGGCAGCAGTACGGGCGCGCCGAGGTGACTTCGATCGACAAGATCGTGATGTGGTCGCCCCATCAGGCGCAGGTGCTGTTCACCATGCGCGTCGAGCCGTCGGGCACCTCGCGCCGTGGCCAACCACGCGCCGAAGGTGAACAGCAGGGCGTCGCCCAACTGCTCGCCCAGGGCGACGAGGTGCTGGTCTGCTCTTATCTGCCGCGAACGGCCGGGCAGTACTGAATCAGTTGAACGAATCGCCGCAGGCGCAAGAACCGGTGGCGTTCGGGTTGTCGATGGTGAAACCCTGCTTCTCAATGGTGTCGACGAAGTCGATGACGGCCCCCTCGACGTAGGGCGCGCTCATCCGGTCGATCGTCAGTGCGACGCCGCCGAACTCGGCGGTCACGTCGCCGTCCAAGGTCCGGTCGTCGAAGAACAGGTTGTAGCGCAACCCGGCGCAGCCACCCGGCTGAACGGCGATACGCAGGGCCAGATCGTCGCGGCCCTCCTGGTCGAGCAGCGCCTTGGCCTTGGCTGCGGCGGCATCGGTCAGCTTCGCGCCATGGGTGGCGGTCCCGGTGGCCGACTCTCCCTGAACAGTCATTACGTCTCCTGTAAAGCCTCATCAAATGTGCGGCGTACTAGCTCAACGGTACCTTGTCCCGGCCCTATTCCCGAGTTTGTCCCCAGGTCCCGCAGGGCACGTCCGCGGACGGAAGTAATCTGGCAGGCGTGAACCTGCTGGGCCGAAAGAAAGACAACTCGCGGACACCCCATTCCGATGTGTCCGAAGACACGCCCGAAGCCGGCCTCGAGGACACTGCCACAGGTTCCGGGGAGTCCGGCACCACTGCGCCCAAGGGCCGCCCGACACCCAAGCGCAGCGAGGCCACCCGCAAGCGCGGGCCGGTGGCGCCCGCCCCGATGACCGCCGCCGAGGCACGCAAACGCCGCAAGGAAGCGCGCACTAAGCTGAGCAAGCAAGAGCGCAAGGCCGAGAAGCTCACGCGCCGCGCCGACATGGCTCAGCGCCGCGAGAAGATGATGGCCGGCGACGACGCCTACCTGCTGCCGCGGGACAAGGGGCCGGTCCGCCGGTATGTCCGCGACATCGTCGACTCGCGCCGCAACGTGCTGGGCCTGTTCATGCCTGCCGCGCTCGCGCTGATCTTCGTGATGCTCTCGGTGCCGTCGGTCCAGGTGCAGCAGCTTGTCTCCCCCGCGATGCTGGTGCTGGTCCTCATCATGGTCATCGACGGATTCATCCTGGGCCGCAAGGCCAACAAGTTGGTCGACGCAAGATTCCCCGAGAACACCGAATCCGGTTGGAAATTGGGCTTTTACGCGGCCAGCCGCGCCTCGCAGCTGCGCCGCATGCGCGCACCCCGGCCGCAGGTGCAACGCGGCGCAAGTGTCAGTTGACGGAACCTGACACCCTGGTGCGCATCCTGGTGCTCGGTGGCATCCGGTCGGGTAAATCGCAATGGGCGGAGTCGGCGATCGCGAAATCGGTAGACGCGACGGCGGCCGTGCGCTACCTGGCCACCGGCCCCGCGGCGGACGGTGACCTCGAGTGGTCGGCGCGGGTGGAGGCACACCGCAGGCGCCGGCCCGCGAATTGGTCCACGGTCGAAACCGCCGACATCGCAACGCAGTTGCGCGAACACAGCACCCCGACAGTCGTCGACGACATCGGAGCGTGGCTGACCGCGGCGATGGATCGAACGGGCGCGTGGACTGACGGATCCGTGTCGGCCGACGTCGACGACCTGGTCGACGCGGTGAACTCGTTCGGCTCTGCGTTGGCCCTGGTGTCTCCCGAGGTTGGCCTGACGGTAGTGCCCGCAACGGCGTCGGGTCGGCGGTTCGCCGACGAACTGGGCGCCCTCAATCAGCGACTGGCCGCGGCGTGCGACCGCGTGGTGCTGATCGTCGCCGGGCAACCCGTCACCGTCAAGGACGGCGCGCTGGGGGCAGGGGGATGATCGACTTCGAAATCGTCACACCGCCCGACTCCGACGTCGCCGTCGCCGCGCGCGCCCGTCAGCAGCGCTTGACCAAACCGCCTGGCTCCCTGGGCCGGCTCGAGGACCTCTCGGTCTGGGTGGCGTCATGTCAGGGTGCGTGTCCCCCTCGGCAGTTCGAGCGGGCACGGGTGGTGGTGTTCGCCGGCGACCACGGCGTCGCGGCGGCCGGGGTCTCTGCGTTTCCCGCCGAGGTCACCGCTCAGATGGTCGCCAACTTCGACGCCGGCGGCGCCGCCATCAACATTCTCGCCGAAGCGGCGGGCGCGACGGTGCGCGTGGTGGATATGGCCGTCGATACCGACGAGCCGTTCGCGCCGTCCATCGGTGCACACAAGGTGCGCCGCGGCAGCGGCAACATCGCCGTCGAGGACGCGCTGACGGACGACGAGGTGGCAGCAGCGCTCGATGCCGGGCGGCGGATCGCCGACGAAGAGGTCGACTCGGGCGCGGACATCCTCATCGTCGGGGATATGGGCATCGGAAACACCACGCCCGCAACGACTTTGATCGCAGTACTGACCGACTCCGAACCGGTCGCGGTCGTCGGCCGGGGCACCGGCGTGGACGACGCCGGGTGGGCCCGCAAGACCGCCGCCATCCGGGACGCATTGTTCCGGAGCCGCGGTGCACGCGATCCCGTTGCGCTGCTGCGGGTCTGCGGTGGGGCCGACCTGGCGGCGATGGCGGGATTCTGCGCCCAGGCCGCGGTCCGGCGTACGCCGGTGCTGCTCGACGGTGTCGTGGTGACGGCCGCGGCGCTGGTAGCCGACAAGCTCGCGCCCGGCGCCCGGCAGTGGTGGCAGGCCGGCCACCGGTCCACCGAACCCGCGCATGCGCAAGCGCTGCGCAAGCTGGAGCTCGACCCGATCGTCGATCTGCAGATGCGCCTCGGCGAAGGCACCGGCGCCGCGGTCGCGCTGACGATCGTGCGGGCCGCGGTGGCGACGCTGGCGTCGATGGCGACCTTCGACGAAGCCGGCATCACCCAGGCACCCGCGAAGCAGTGATCCGTTCGGTCGCCGGGGCGCTGGCATTCGGGACCGTGCTCCCGGTGCGTTCGGCGGCGCCGTTCGGCCGGGGGGCGCTGACCGCGCTGCCACTGGTGGGCATCGCGCTGGGGGCCGCAGCCGCCGCGACGGTGTGGGCGTCGGAATGGGCCTTCGGGTCGGCGAATCCGTTGGGTGGCGTGCTCGCGGTCGCGGTGCTGTTGCTCGCGACCCGCGGGCTGCATGCCGATGGGCTCTCCGATACCGCCGACGGGCTCGGCTGCTACGGCCCGCCCGCCAGGGCTTTGACGGTGATGCGCGACGGGTCGGCCGGGCCGTTCGGCGTCGCGGCGTTGGTGGTCGTCCTCCTGACGCAGGCATTCGCGTTCACGGCTTGCGGCCCCGTCGGGGTGATCGTCGCCGTGACCGCGGGCCGGGTCGCCGCGGTGCTGGCGTGTCGGCGTTCGGTGCCCGCCGCGGCGGGCAGTTCGCTCGGCGCAATGGTCGCGGGCACCCAGCCGATGGCGGTGGCGGGGCTGTGGGTGGTGGCAGTCGCGGCGGCGGCCTTAGTGGCCGGCCCGCGGCCGTGGCAGGGTCCGGTGGCCGTGCTGGTTGCGTTGGCCTGCAGCGCCGCGCTGGTCGCGCATTGCGTGCGCCGGTTCGGCGGTATCACCGGCGATGTGCTGGGTGCGGCGGTCGAAATCACGACGACGGTGGCCGCCGTCGGGCTGTCGATCGGGCCGTCCTAGCGCCGCCAAGAATCTGTCAAGAATTCGTCAAGCGCGGTATCGGAGTCTCTTCCTACCCCACCAGGGAGATCGACCACCGAAAGGAACCGCAATGCCCACCTTCCGTCACCTCACCGCCGCCATCGCCGCTGCTGCCGCCGCCAGCCTGGGCATCGCCGCTCTCGTCGGCGCGGGCATGGCAGGAGCGACCACCACCACCGACGACATGTTCGTCAGCGTGCTCACTGACGAGGGCATCCAGCCGCCGTCCACCGAGGAGGCCGTCAGCCTCGCCTACGACGTCTGCGTGATGTTCGATCAGGGCCAGTCACTGTACGACGCGGTCGGCTCCGTCTCTGACACCACCGATCTGACGACCGAGGACTCCGCGTTCTTCGTCGGCGCGGCCGTCGCCACCTACTGCCCGGAGCACGACGCCGAACTCGGCTGAGCGCGCACGTTCACGAGCCGGGGACCCCACTGCGGGTCCCCGTTTCGTGTCAGCTCAGGCGCGCCATCCAGCCGTGCGTGTCGGCGAAGGTGCCGCGTTGGATTCCGGTCAGCGTGTCGCGCAGGGCCATGGTGATCTCGCCGGGACCTCCGTCGGCGATGGTGAACTCGCCGTCGGCGTGCTTGACGTGGGCGACGGGTGTGATGACCGCGGCCGTGCCGCACGCGAACACCTCGGTGATCTCCCCCGCCGCCACCTTCTTCTGCCACTCGTCGACGTCGATCTTGCGTTCCTCGACGGCGAATCCGGCGTCGCTTGCCAACTGCAGCAACGAATCTCGCGTGACACCGGGAAGTATCGAGCCGCTCAACTCGGGAGTGACCAGGCGCGCTGATCCGCCGCTGCCGAACACGAAGAACAGGTTCATTCCACCCATCTCTTCGACGTAGCGGCGTTCCGCCGCGTCCAGCCACACCACCTGATCACAGTCGTGCTCGACGGCCTGCGCCTGCGCCAGCAGCGATGCGGCGTAGTTGCCGCCGAACTTCGCCGCACCCGTGCCGCCGGGGCAGGCCCGCACGTACTCGGTCGACAGCCACACGCTGACCGGTTTGATTCCGCCCTTGAAGTACGCCCCCGCCGGCGACGCGATGACCAGATAGCGGTACTCCTTGGCCGGCCGCACGCCGAGACCAGGTTCGGTGGCGATCGTGAACGGCCGCAGATACAGCGACTCTTCGCCGCCGGCCGCGGGCACCCACCGCTCGTCGACGGCGATCAGCTGGCGCAGCGATTCGATGAACAATTCTTCGGGCAGTTCGGGAATGGCCAGCCGCTTCGCCGAGGTCTTCAGCCGCCTCGCGTTGGACTCGGGCCGGAACGACACGATGGACCCGTCCGCCCACCGATACGCCTTGAGACCCTCGAAGATCTCCTGGGCGTAATGCAGCACGATCGCCGACGGATCGAGTTCGATCGGGCCGTACGGGACGACCCGGGCGTCGTACCAGCCTTTGCCTTCCGCGTAGTCGATCGACACCATGTGGTCGGTGTGGAACTGGCCGAATCCGGGATTGGCCAGTATCGATGCCCGTACCTCGTCAGTCGCCGGAGTTGCGTTGCGCTCAACCGTGAACTCGAGGGGGCCGTCAGTCATGCAGCGATTGTATATCCGCTGACTACCGAGTTTTCGGCTCGACGAACGGGGGCTTGAGCACTTCACATTCCAGCGCGCGGCCACGGACGTCGACCGACACATGATGCCCGTCGGCGATCTCGGCGTCGCTGTCGATGAGCGCGAGCGCGATGCCGACTTTCAAAGTCGGAGAAAAGGTTCCCGACGTCGTGACGCCGATCCGACGGTCGCCGTCGAGCACGGTGAGGTCGGGTCGCAGTACTCCGCGGCCGACGGCCTTCAGCCCGCGCAGCAGCCGTCGCGGCCCGGCCTCCTTTTCCGCCAGCAGCGCGTCGCGGCCCCAGAACGCGTCCTTCTTCCAGCCGATGGCCCAGCCGCAGCGCGCCTGCAGCGGCGACAGGTCGAGCGACAGTTCGTGGCCGTGCAGCGGATAGCCCATCTCGGTGCGCAGGGTGTCGCGGGCGCCCAGGCCGGCCAGCTCTCCGGAGGCCGAACCGACCGCGTCCACGAGAGCGTCGAACACGACGTCGGCCCGATCCCAGGGCGGCAGCAGTTCGTAGCCGTGCTCGCCGGTGTAGCCGGTGCGGCAGACCCGCACCGGGACACCGCGGAATTCGGCGTCGACATAACCCATGTAGTCCATGTCCGTGGCCAGCCCGAGCGCTCCGAGAACCTCGGGCGACTTGGGTCCCTGCACCGCGAGCACGGCATACGACCGGTGCTCGTCGGTGATCGTGAGGCCGGCGGGCGCGCGATCTTTCAATGCGGCGACGACCGCAGCGGTGTTGGCCGCGTTGGGCACCAGGAAGATCTCGTCGTCGGAGACGTAGTAGGCGATGAGATCGTCGACGACGCCGCCGGAGTCGGTGCAGCACAACGTGTATTGCGCCTTGCCGGGTCCGATGCGGCGCAGGTCGTTGGTGAAGGCGGAGTTGACGTACTCGGCCGCGCCCGGGCCGCGCACCAGGGCCTTGCCGAGGTGGCTCACGTCGAAAAGCCCGACGGCGGTGCGCGTGGCAGCGTGCTCGGTTACGGTGCCCGCGTACGAGACCGGCATCAGCCAGCCGCCGAACTCGGCGAAGTTGGCGCCGAGCTGGCGATGACGGTCTTCGAGGGGGCCCTGCAAGACTTCGCTGGTCACGGGAATCCACCCTAATCGGATCGTGGACGCTGGCAGACTCGGGTAGTGGTCGATTTCGACGCGCTCGAAGCCGCAGGAATCGCGAATGCGCGCGGGCGGGCGGCTTTGATCGATTACCTGAACAAGCTCGGGTTCTCGGCCGACGAGATGGTCGAGGCCGAGCGCCGAGGCCGGCTGTTCGGCCTGGCCGGCGACGCGCTGCAGGGGCCGGGTCGTCCGATTTACAGTCTGCGGACGGCCGCCGACGCGCTGGGTGTGCCCCTGCCAGAGGTGGCGACCGCGTGGACCGCCTTGGGACTGACCATCGCCGACCCGGACGCGCTCACGCTGAGTCAGTTGGACGTCGACGGGCTGTCGACGTGGGTGGCGATCAAGGAGCTGGTCGGCGACGAGCCGGCGCTCGCCTTTCTGCGGACTCTCGGCAACGCGATGGCGCGGGTCGCCGAGGCGGGCGGGACGATGGTGCGGATGGCCCAACCCGACCTGCTGATGGCGATCAGCAACGACGAACTCACCACAGCGATGGCATATCGCGAAATCACGGAGATCACCCAGACCTTCGGCGTGTTGATCGATGCGGTGTTCCGACAGCACATCATCAGTGCCAGAACGCATTTCGAGGGTGTCATCACCGACGCGTCGGCGAATGTGACGTGTGGCGTCGGGTTCGCCGATCTCACCGGCTTCACCCAACTGACGCAGGTGATGGACCCGACCGATCTGTTGGATCTGCTCATGGAGTTCGGCGGCTCGGTGTCGGACATCGTGCACACCGACGGTGGCCGCGTGGTGAAGTTCATCGGGGACGAGGTCATGTGGGTGACCTCGACACCAGAGCTGCTGGTCAAGGTGGCGATCGACCTCGTCGAGCATCCGCGGGCCCGCGAGGCCGGCCTGCAGGTGCGTGCCGGCCTCGGATACGGCTCCGTGCTGGGCATATACGGCGACTACTTCGGCAATCCGGTGAACCTGGCGGCCCGCCTCGTCGCGGCGGCCGCCCCCGGCCAGATCCTGGCCTCCTCCGACGTCCGCGACCAGCTGCCGGAATGGCCCGCCATTCCGCAGGAACCGTTGACACTCAAAGGTTTCGACGAGCCGGTCACGGCCTACGACCTACACCTTGCCCGGTGAGCGATATGGTTATCGCTCGTGAGCCCAGCTAGCGAAGGTTTTCAGGTCCCCACCGCCACCGTCAGTTCGTCGCTGCCCAAGCGCAAGGTCGACGACTCCGTGCTGATCGTCGCCGTGATCAGCGGCTCCGATGAGGACGCCAAGGCGACGGTGGTCGGCAACCCGTTCCTCGACGCCGAAGCGGTCGGTGAGATCGAGGTGGCCCTCGAGGCACTCGGCGCCAAAGGCGGCTCCGACCAGGTCACCCGGGTCCTTGCCCCGTCGCTGCCGGTGGCGAGCGTGCTAGCGGTCGGGCTCGGTAAGAACCGCGACGCGTGGCCAGCGGACACGATCCGGCGTGCGGCCGGCGTCGCCGCGCGATCGCTGAACGGTGTCGAGAACGTCATCACCACGCTGTCGGACATCGATCTGGGCGCCGCGATCGAGGGGCTGATCCTGGGCGCCTACCGGTTCAACGACTTCCGCAGCGAGAAAACCACTCCCAAGGACAACGGCCTGCGCACCATCACGGCGCTGACGGCCGACACGAAAACCAAGACCAAGGAGGCCGCGGCCAGGGCAACGGATATCGCCACCGCCGTGGCGACTGCGCGCGATTTCGTGAACACCCCGCCCAGCCACCTCTTCCCCGCCGAATTCGCCAAGCGCGCAGAGGCTCTGGGCAAGGCTGCGGGCCTGGACGTCGAGGTGCTCGACGACAAGGCACTCGACAAGGCGGGCTACGGAGGAATCATCGGCGTCGGCAAGGGCTCGTCGCGTCCGCCCCGGCTGGTCCGGCTCACTCACCGCGGGGGTAAGGGCAAGAAGTCGAAGACGGTCGCGCTGGTCGGCAAGGGCATCACCTTCGATACCGGCGGCATCTCCATCAAGCCGGCGGCGAACATGCACCACATGACCTCCGATATGGGCGGCGCGGCCGCCGTCATCGCCACCGTGGTGCTGGCCGCCAAGCAGAAGCTGCCGATCGACGTCATCGCCACGGTGCCGATGGCCGAGAACATGCCGTCGGCGACCGCGCAGCGACCGGGCGACGTGCTCACCCAGTACGGCGGCATCACCGTCGAGGTGCTCAACACCGATGCCGAGGGCAGGCTGATCCTGGCGGACGCGATCGTGCGGGCCTGCGAGGACGACCCCGACTACCTGATCGAGACGTCGACGCTCACCGGCGCCCAGACCGTCGCGCTGGGCGCGCGCACCCCTGGCGTGATGGGCAGCGAGGAGTTCCGCGATCGGGTGGCCGAACGCAGCCAGCAGGCTGGTGAGAACGCGTGGCCGATGCCGCTGCCCGAGGAGCTCAAGGACGACCTCAAGTCGACGGTGGCCGACCTCGCCAACGTGAGTGGTTCGCGCTACGCCGGAATGCTGGTCGCCGGAACGTATCTACGCGAGTTCGTCGCCGACGGGGTGCAGTGGGCGCACATCGACATCGCGGCGCCCGCGTACAACACCGGCGGGCCTTGGGGCTACACCGGCAAGGGGGGCACCGGCGTCCCGACGCGGACGATGTTCGCGGTGCTGGAAGACATCGCCGAGAACGGCTAACGCACCGGACAGCCGACGAATGGCTAGCTAGAGGACCTTGCCGCGGGCCGTGCTCCGCATCACCTGAGGCAGCAGGCGTGAAACGCCATAGACGACGTAAGCCTCGGGTGCGACGGGCCGGATCGCCTTGTTCTTGCGCACCGACGAGACAATGGCCTTGGCCACCTTCTCGGGGCCGTAACGCCTTGCGGAGAAAGCCTTTTCGATCTGCTTGCGGCGCGCTTCGACCTTCGCCGCCTTGTTGGCGGGCACGTCGAACCGCGTCGTGTGGACGATGTTGGTATCGATGAAGCCGGGGCAGATCGTCGTGAGTCCGATACCGGCCGCATCGAGTTCAGCGCGCAGGCAGTCGCCGAACATGAACACGGCGGCCTTGCTCGTGGAGTAGGCGTTCATCGACTGTTGTGGCGAGTAGGCCGCCATCGACGAGACGTTGACGACGTGCCCGCCCGCGCCGCGGTCGACGAGCCTGCGCCCGAATGACCTGCAGCAGTTGACAACTCCTCCGAAGTTGATGTTGAGCACGCGGTCGTACTCGTCGCGTGGGGTGTCGAGAAACATGCCCGAATGGCCGACACCCGCGTTGTTCACGACAACATCGGGCACCCCGTGTTCGGCGCCCACCTCGTCGGCGAACTGCTCGACGGCGTCGGCATCGGCGACGTCGAGGGCGTACGCATGAGCCACTCCGCCCCTCGACACGATCGCCGCGGCGGTCTCCTTCGCGCCCGCCTCGTTGATATCGCTGACTACCAATTCCGCGCCCAGCCGTGCGAATTCGAGGGCGGTAGCGCGACCGATACCGCTGCCTGCGCCGGTGACCGACACCAGCGTGTCACCGAACGGTTCACGGGGACGGCCGACTTGCGCGCGCCGCAGCTCTCTGCTCGGCAGCTCGCCCTCGAGGAAGTCGACCAGCTGGTGCACCGACCGCGCGACCGTCGCCGGGTGCGACATCGGCGACCAATGGCCGGCGCCGATGTCGCGACGCCACAGTCGCGGCACCCAGTTGTGGGTGTCCGCATAAACGTAGGGCCGGATGAACGGGTCGTTCGAATTCACGATGACCTGGACCGGGACGCCGATGTAGGGATCGCGTTTGGGGGGCACGAATGCGCGGAAGTAGTTGGCGCGGTAGACCTTCAAGCTGTTGACAGCGTCGGTCTTGTAGGTCTGCGAATGGTGCACCTGGTCGGCTGGTATGCCGTCGCGGTTCGTCAGCATCCAGGTGACCCGATCGGCGAGGATTCTGCGGACCGCCAACGGCGCGAGCACAGGGACGGAAAACGCACCCATATAGGTCAGCCGGCCCAACTGGCCGAGCGCCTGCGCGAACCTGCGCGGCTGGTAAGGCCGTCGGAGGCTGCTCATCACGAATCGGTTCGCGTGATCGATGCTAGGGCCGGACAGCGTCGTGAACGACGCGACATGGTCGCTCGCGTCGGGCCGGGCGAGGTACTCCCACATGCCCGCCGAACCCCAGTCGTGCGCCAGCACATGCACCTTCTCACCGGGTGCGAGGGTGCCGATCACCGCGGCGAAATCATCGGCGTAACAAGACATCCGATATTCGGATGTCGATGTCGGCGCCGACGAACTCCCCACTCCGCGGTTGTCGTAGCGCAGGACGCGGAAGCGGTCCGCCAACAGGGGGACTACGCCGTCCCACAGCACATGGGAATCGGGCCAGCCATGCACCAGCACGATCGGGGGGCCGTCGGGGTTGCCTTCTTCGTAGACCGCGATCTGAACTCCGCCGTTGCTGTCGACGCGCCGTTCAGTAGCCTCCGCCGTCGCCCTCATGGCACCTCCGCGAGTTAGTGGGACCGCTGGTACCGTATCAGTGCGGTTGACTCTCCGCGCAAGCGTCCCCTGCCCTTCGGGCGTGGGCCTACATCAGCGGTCTTCCAGCTCCTCGCGGGCGGCACGTTTGCGTTCGATCCGTCGCCGAGCGTCGTAGTCGCGCATCCGTTGTGGGTAGCCGACCTTCTGCACGTCGTAGACCGGGATCTTGAGCCGGTCGGAGAGCCTGCGCGCCCCGGCGTCTCCCCCGGCACGTCGTCTGGTCCACTCACCGTCGGCGGCCACCAGCACGACCGTGACGTCGGTGACGGTGGTGCGCGGTTCGACGAACGCTTCGACACCGTGGTGGTCGGCGACCCACTGGCGGAGGTACTTCAGGTCCGCGGCCGGGTCGCTTCCGCCGCTCTTTGACCTGCGCGCACGGCGCGAGAACCTGTCGAACAAACCCACCTTGGGCCGCGCTCCCTTCGTCTACCTCCTTCGATAGTGCCAGAGCATCGGCTCACCGAGTCTGCGGCGAAAGCTTGGTACGGACGTGACAGGATGGGAACAGATAAATCGACCACCTGCGACAGACCGTTCGAGGGAGCCCAAACGCATGGCCATCTCCGTTCAGATGCCCGCACTCGGTGAGAGCGTCACCGAGGGGACTGTCACCCGCTGGCTCAAGCAAGAGGGAGACACGGTCGAACAGGACGAGCCGCTGTTGGAAGTGTCCACCGACAAGGTCGACACCGAGATTCCCTCGCCCGCCGCCGGAGTGCTGCAGAAGATCGTGGCGCAGGAGGACGACACCGTCGAGGTCGGCGGCGAGCTGGCGGTCATCGGCGAGGCGGGCGAATCAGGCGGGGATGACTCCGAGCCCGACGAGAAGCCCGCCGAGGAAGAGCCCAAGCCTGCCGAAGAACCTGCCGCGCAGGAGGAGCCCGCCGCCGAGCAGGACGAAGAAGCGCCCGAGCCGGAATCCAAGCCCGAATCCAAGCCGGCCGCCAAGTCATCGGGCTCGGCGACGTCGGTGAAGATGCCCGAGCTCGGTGAGTCGGTGACCGAGGGCACCGTGACCCGGTGGCTGAAGAAGGTCGGCGACACGGTAGAGGTCGACGAGCCGCTGGTCGAGGTGTCGACCGACAAGGTCGACACCGAGATCCCGTCGCCGGTGGCCGGCACGCTGGTGTCGATCACCGCCGAAGAGGACGACACGGTCGAGGTCGGCGGCGAGTTGGCCAAGATCGGCGACGCGGACGCCGCAGCCGAGTCCGAACCGGAGCCCGAGCCCGAGCCCGAACCGGAGCCGGAGCCGGAACCCGAACCCGAACCCGAACCTAAGCAAGACGCCAAGCCGGAACCCAAGCCGGAACCCAAGCAAGAGGCCGAGCCCGAGCCCAAGCCGGAACCCAAAGCCGAGCCCAAGCAGGAGGCGAAGCCCGAGTCCGACGCGCCGTCGGGTGACGGCTCGCCGTATGTGACGCCGCTGGTCCGAAAGCTGGCCGCCGAGAACGACGTCGACCTGGCCTCGGTGAAGGGAACCGGCGTCGGCGGACGCATCCGTAAGCAGGACGTCCTCGCCGCCGCCGAAGCCAAGCAGGCACCGGCGGCCGAGCCGGCCGCACAGGCGCCTGCGACCCGCGCCGCCGCACCGCAGCAGCCGGCCGCACCGGCACCCGCGCTCGCGCATCTGCGCGGCACCACGCAGAAGGCCAACCGGATCCGGCAGATCACGGCGAAGAAGACGCGTGAATCCCTGCAAGCCACAGCACAGTTGACGCAGACCCACGAGGTCGACATGACCAAGGTGGTGGCGCTGCGGGCCAGGGCGAAGAAGGACTTCGCCGAGCGCGAAGGCGTCAACCTCACGTACCTGCCGTTCATCGCGCGTGCGGTGATCGATGCGCTGAAGACGCATCCCAACGTCAACGCGAGCTACAACGAAGAGTCCAAGGAGATCACCTACTACGACGCCGAGCACCTCGGCTTCGCGGTGGACACCGAGCAGGGTCTGCTCTCGCCAGTGGTCAAGAACGCCGGGGACCTGTCGCTCGCCGGGTTGGCCCGCGCGATCGCCGATATCGCGGATCGCGCGCGTTCGGGGAACCTCAAGCCCGACGAACTGTCCGGCGGCACGTTCACCATCACCAACATCGGCAGCCAAGGCGCCCTGTTCGACACCCCGATCCTCGTTCCGCCGCAGGCGGCAATGCTGGGCACCGGCGCGATCGTGAAACGGCCGCGGGTGATCATCGACGATTCGGGTAACGAGTCGATCGGTGTGCGGTCCATCTGCTACCTGCCGTTGACGTATGACCACCGGTTGATCGACGGCGCAGACGCCGGACGTTTCGTGACCACCATCAAGCGGCGTCTCGAGGACGGCGCGTTCGAGGCCGATCTGGGTCTCTGAGACCGGGAAGGACTGCCGTCCGTCGTGTCCGACGCCGTCATTGCGATCGCCGGATCGTCCGGCCTCATCGGTTCTGCTTTGGTGTATGCCCTGCGGGCCACCGATCGCCGGGTGCTGCGGATTGTGCGCCGCGCACCGTCCAACCCCGACGAGGTGTTTTGGAACCCCGACACCGGCGAATTCGACCCGGGCGCGTTGGCCGGGGTTGACGCCGTGGTGAACCTGTGCGGTGTCAATGTCGGCGACAAACGATGGTCGGGTGCGTTCAAGCAGGCCCTGCGCGACAGCCGTATCGGGCCGACCGAGGTGTTGTCCGCCGCGGTCGCGGAAGCCGGTGTGCCGGTGCTCGTCAACGCCAGCGCGGTGGGTTACTACGGCAACACCGGCAGCCGCACCGTCGACGAAACCACGCCCCCAGGCGACGGCTTCCTGGCCCAATTGGGCCAGGATTGGGAGGCCGCGGTGGCGGCTGCCGAGCGCAGCGGCGCCAGGGTGGTTCTGCTGCGCAGTGGACTGGTGCTGACGGATGCCGGCGGGGTGCTCGGCCGCCTCAAACTGCTGTTCTCGCTTGGGCTGGGTGCCCGGCTCGGCGACGGACGCCAATACATGCCGTGGATAAGCCTCGAGGACGAGGTGCGCGCGATTCTGTTCGCGATCACCAAGGACGAGTTGTCGGGTCCGGTGAATCTGACCGGACCCGCGCCGGTTACCAACGCCGAGTTCACCACCGCCCTTGGACGCGCAGTGAATCGCCCCACACCGCTGATGGTGCCCGGCTTCGCATTGCGGGCCGCGTTCGGCGAGTTCGCCGACGAAGGCCTGCTCGGAGGCCAGCGCGCCATTCCGGCCGCCCTGGAGCGCGCCGGATTCGAGTTCCGACATAACACGATCGGCGAGGCGCTGGCGTTCGCCACCGCGCCGAAGGCCGGCTAGCGCGTACCGTCAAAGACATGGCGCCAGTGTCCATTCGGTCGGTGACGACACCCATCGACGTGCAACGACTAGGCACCTTCGACTATCGGCAGGCCTGGCAGCTGCAGCGCGAGCTGGCCGACGCCCGCATCGCAGGCGGCCCCGACACACTGCTGCTGCTCGAACACCCCTCGGTCTACACGGCGGGAAAGCGCACCCTGCCCAGTGAAAGGCCCGGCACACCCGACGTTCCCGTCATCGATACCGACCGCGGCGGCAAGATCACCTGGCACGGCCCCGGACAGTTGGTGGGCTATCCGGTGATCGGTCTGGCCGAGCCGTTGGACGTGGTGAATTTTGTTCGGCGCCTTGAGGAGTCGCTCATCACGGTGTGCGCTGACCTCGGCTTGGAGACCTGCAGGATCGAGGGCCGCTCCGGGGTGTGGGTGCGTGGGTCTTCCTCGAGATCGGCTGCCGCTCCGGCCCGCAAGGTGGCCGCCGTCGGTATCCGGGTGTCGCGGTCGACGACACTGCACGGGTTCGCGCTGAACTGCGATTGCGACCTGTCCGCGTTCTCGGCGATCGTGCCGTGTGGCATCTCCGATGCCGGGGTCACCTCGTTGACCGCCGAGTTGGGCCGGCAGATCCAGGTTGCCGACGTCATCGAGCCGGTGGCCGCGGCCGTCGGTGCCGCCCTCGACGGCCGCCTGTCGGTAGCATTGACGCAGTGACCGTAGCTCCTGGGTCCAATGTCGCCGGCCATGCGGCTCCGGAAGGCCGAAAGCTGCTGCGTCTCGAGGTGCGCAATGCCGAGACGCCGATCGAGCGTAAGCCGCCGTGGATCAAGACCCGGGCCAAGATGGGCCCGGAGTACCAGAACCTCAAGGCGCTGGTCCGACGCGAGGGCTTGCACACCGTCTGCGAGGAGGCGGGCTGCCCCAACATCTTCGAATGCTGGGAGGACCGGGAGGCCACGTTCCTCATCGGCGGCGAGCAGTGCACCCGGCGCTGCGACTTCTGCCAGATCGACACCGGCAAACCCGCCGAACTCGACCGTGACGAGCCGCGCCGCGTCGCCGAAAGTGTGCAGGCGATGGGACTGCGTTATTCGACGGTCACCGGGGTGGCCCGCGACGACCTTCCCGACGGCGGTGCCTGGCTGTACGCCGAGACCGTCCGCGCCATCAAGCAACTGAACCCGAACACGGGCGTTGAGTTGCTGATCCCCGATTTCAACGCCGATCCGCAACTGCTGGCCCAGGTGTTCGAGGCGCGGCCAGAAGTGTTGGCGCACAACGTCGAAACGGTGCCCCGCATCTTCAAACGGATCCGGCCGGGGTTCCGCTACGAACGCAGCCTGTCGGTGCTGACGGCGGCGCGCGCCGCCGGTCTGGTCACCAAGTCCAACCTGATACTCGGCATGGGCGAGACACCGGACGAGGTGCGCGCGGCATTGACCGATCTGCACGGCGCGGGCTGCGACCTCGTGACCATCACGCAGTACCTGCGACCGTCGGTGCGGCATCACCCCGTCGAGCGCTGGGTCAAGCCCGAGGAGTTCGTCGAACACGAGCGCTTCGCCACCGAGCTCGGCTTCGCCGGTGTCCTCGCCGGCCCGCTGGTGCGGTCGTCGTACCGAGCCGGACGCCTGTATGCACAGGCCGTCGCGGCTCGGCCTGCGGACCCAGTCGTATCCTGAACAAATGGCAAAACCCCGCAATACCGCCGCGAACAAGGCGGCCAAGGCCGAGGCCAAAGCGGCCCGGAAGGCAGCGTCCAAGCAGCGCCGTAGCCAGCTGTGGCAGGCCTTCCAGATTCAGCGCAAAGAGGACAAGCGGCTCCTGCCCTACATGATCGGCGCGTTCGTGCTGATCGTGGCGGCCTCGGTGGCCCTCGGGATCTTCGCCGGCGGGTTCACCACGTACCTGATGATTCCGCTGGGCGTGGTGCTTGGAGCGCTCGTCGCGTTCATCATCTTCGGCCGCCGGGCGCAGAAGTCGGTGTACCGCAAGGCCGAAGGGCAGACCGGTGCGGCGGCGTGGGCGCTGGACAATCTGCGCGGCAAGTGGCGGGTTACCCCCGGCGTCGCGGCCACCGGTCATTTCGACGCGGTCCACCGGGTGATCGGACGTCCCGGCGTGATCTTCGTGGGTGAAGGTTCGGCGTCGCGGGTCAAGCCGCTGCTGGCTCAGGAGAAGAAACGCACCGCGCGACTGGTGGGCGACGTCCCGATCTACGACATCGTGATCGGCAACGGCGAGGACGAGGTTCCGCTCGCCAAGCTCGAACGCCACCTCAACAAGCTGCCCGCGAACATCACCGTCAAGCAGATGGACTCACTGGAGTCGCGGCTGGCGGCGCTCGGCACCAAGATCGGACCCGCCGCGATGCCGAAGGGCCCGCTGCCGGCACAGGCCAAGATGCGCGGCGTGCAACGCACTGTCCGAAGGAAGTGACACCGGTCCCGGGGGCAATCAGGCGGTGCACGCCAACACCCTCGGTGCCGCCTACCAGATCCGGTTGGACGCCTTGGTGGGCTCGCTGGAGGTAGGCAAGCTCGCAGACTTGATCGTGCTCGACAAGAACATCAGCGTTTGACGACCGCCGTGCCCGTGAAGCGGTCCTGGTAGCCGCGCAGATCGCTGTCGGTGAACAGCGCCGGGATGACGAAGAACACCAGGATCCCGCGTACTGTCGCGCGGCCGAGGCCGACGTGAATCCGATTGTCGATGGAGGCCACCCGCACGCCGAGTGCCAGCTGTCCCGGTGTGAAGCCGAACAGGCGCACGGAGACGATGCCGAGCACGACCCAGACCACGGCGATAGAGGTGGATCCCAGCGGGGTGTAGAGGAAGGTCTGCTGGTTCATCAGACCGAGCGCGACAAGAAGCCCGACTAGTCCGTAGGCGATGAACCAGTCGATCAGCAGCGCGGCGATGCGCCTACCGAACCCGGCAATCGAACCGGGGCCGAATTCGGGCAAACCGAGGCGCTGACCGGGATATTCGTTGAGTCCTGATTCGCTGCCCGGTTCGGACCCCGACAGCCAGGACCCCAATGCGCGGACCATACTGTCAGGATATGCGCTGCGGCATTGCGTAACTTCCGCGCAACATGCACTTGACGGCGGTGCAACATCGTGTCCATAGCGTCAACGCGCGGGTTACCAGATATAAGGAGAGTTCTCAGTGGCAGAAAAGACGGCTGACGACGTCATCAAGTTGATCAAGGACGAGGAGGTCGAGTACGTCGACATCCGGTTCTGCGATCTGCCCGGTGTGGTCCAGCACTTCTCGATCCCGGCGTCCGCCTTCGACGAGAGTGTCTTCGAGGACGGTTTGGCCTTCGACGGTTCGTCGGTGCGCGGCTTCCAGTCGATCCACGAATCCGACATGATGCTGTTGCCCGACCCCGAGACGGCGCGCATAGATCCGTTCCGTGCCGCCAAGACGGTGAACCTCAACTTCTTCGTCCACGATCCGTTCACCCGCGAGGCCTACTC
This sequence comes from Mycobacteriaceae bacterium, assembly GCA_019749805.1. Taxonomy (GTDB): domain Bacteria; phylum Actinomycetota; class Actinomycetes; order Mycobacteriales; family Mycobacteriaceae; genus Mycobacterium. Next base: position 31,952 of record JAIEPH010000078.1, read on the forward strand.
GCGGGACCCACGCAACGTGGCCCGCAAAGCCGAGAACTACCTCGCCAGCACCGGCATCGCCGACACCTGCTTCTTCGGCGCCGAGGCAGAGTTCTACATCTTCGACTCGGTGAGCTTCGACTCGAAGATGAACGGCACGTTCTACGAAATCGACTCGGAGTCGGGCTGGTGGAACTCGGGCGAGCCGTTCGAGGCCGACGGATCCCCCAACCGTGGTTACAAGGTGCGCCCCAAGGGCGGGTACTTCCCCGTCGCGCCGTATGACCACTACGTCGACCTGCGCGACCAGATGTGCACCAACCTGCAGAACGCGGGCTTCATCCTGGAGCGCGGCCACCACGAGGTGGGCACCGCCGGCCAGGCGGAGATCAACTACAAGTTCAATACGCTGCTGCACGCGGCCGATGACTTGCTGCTGTTCAAATACATCATCAAGAACACCGCATGGCAGGCCGGCAAGACCGTGACGTTCATGCCCAAGCCGCTGTTCGGCGACAACGGCTCCGGAATGCACGCCCACCAGTCGCTGTGGAAGGACGGCCAGCCGCTGTTCCACGACGAGTCCGGGTATGCGGGCCTTTCGGACACCGCACGCCACTACATCGGCGGCATCCTGCACCACGCACCGTCGCTGCTGGCGTTCACCAACCCGACGGTGAACTCCTACAAGCGTCTGGTGCCGGGCTATGAGGCACCGATCAACCTGGTGTACAGCCAGCGCAACCGCTCGGCGTGTGTGCGCATCCCGATCACCGGCAACAACCCGAAGGCCAAGCGCCTCGAGTTCCGTTGCCCGGACAGCTCTGGCAACCCGTACCTGGCGTTCGCGGCGATGATGATGGCCGGTCTGGACGGCATCAAGAAGAAGATCGAGCCGCAGGCACCGGTCGACAAGGACCTCTACGAGTTGCCGCCGGACGAGGCCGCCAGCATCCCGCAGGCTCCGACGTCGCTGTCCGCGGTGATCGACAAGCTCGAAGAGGATCACGAATACCTCACCGAGGGTGGCGTTTTCACCGAGGACCTGATCGAGACCTGGATCTCCTACAAGCGGGAGAACGAGATCATGCCCGTGCAAATCCGTCCTCACCCCTACGAGATCGCCCTGTACTACGACGTGTAAGTAACGAGCTCTGACGAAAGGGCCGGTGGCGTTTGCGCCGCCGGCCCTTCGGGCATTCTGCTGTGAAATTTTTGTCCGTCCTGCCGTAGGGTTGCAGCACATGACGACCAATCTGGACGCACGCCTCGCCAGCTACTCCTCCCCGTTCCTGAGCATCTTCCGCATCGTCTTCGGCCTGCTGTTCACGATGCACGGCACACAGAAACTGTTCGACTGGCCGATCGCTGCGCCTGCGCCGATAGAAGCGGGCTCCTTCCCGTACTGGTGGGCCGGACTCATCGAATTGGTCCTGGGCATCCTGATCACCCTTGGGCTGTTCACCCGGATCGCGGCGTTCATCGCCTCTGGCGAGATGGCATTCGCATACTTCTATGCGCACTGGCCCATCCTCAAGGGTGATGCGACTCAGCCGTTCTGGCCGATCGCCAATGGCGGTGAACTGGCCGTCCTGTATTGCTTCGCGTTCCTGCTGCTCGCCGGTATGGGTGCGGGCGTGTGGTCGGCCGACAGCCGCCGCCGCACCCGCACGGGAGGCGCGGCGCCGGGCCGTGTGGTGACCGGAACCGCCGCGCCGGCAGGCTATGCGACCGGACAGCCCGTCCGTCGGGGCGGCCTGCTGAGTAGGTTCCGCCGCCGCTAGTCCAGCGCCATGTCCTTGCGGAACTTGCGCATACCGTCGATCTTCTCGTCGAGGGTGGCCAGCGGTCCCGAGTAGAACATCCACGGCATCGTGATGATGCCGTCGATTCCGCCCGCCTTCGCGCGGTCGTAGTGCTCGGGGGTGAACGCGTCGGTCAGCGGCGTGATCACGACGAAGTCGTCCATCGACAGGCCCTGCGCGACCCGCATTTCGCGTAGCTTTTCCACTCGTATCAGCGCCTGATCGGTGCTGATCAGGTCGCCGATCCAGCCGTCGTGTTTCGCGGCGCGACGCAGTGCAATGTCGGAGAGACCGCCGACGTAGATCGGAATGGGCGGTGGCGTCGGCTCCATCTCCAACCGCGGGGTCTGGTAGAACTCGCCGTCGAACTCGGTCCAGCCCGGCTTCCAGAGCTCCTTCATCAGCGCCAGCATCTCGTCGGTGCGCTTACCGCGACGGGCGAACTGCCGCCCCATCAGGGTGAACTCTTCCTCGCACCAGCCGACCCCGATACCGAGTTCCAACCGCCCGCCGGCCAACAATGCCGACGTGCCAATCGATTTCGCCGCCGAGTACGGGTCACGCATCGCGGGCAAGTAGACGGTCGTGACGAACCGCAGCCGCGTCGTCACCATGGCGAGGGCGCCGATCAGCACCCAGGGGTCCGGCCAGTCGGTGAAGGCTTCCCACCGCCGCTTGCCGTCCTTGGTATACGGATACGGCGTCGTCAGCGTCTCGAGGTTGATCACATGGTCCGGGATGCCCAGACCGTCGTAGCCGAGATCATCCGCGGCCTTGGCGATCTCGACGACTTCCCGGGTGTCCAGGAAGGCAGCGCTCACATAGATCTTCATCCGGCGTCACGCGCCCACGCCGGGCGAATGAACACGCCTTCCGCCTCGACCGTCGGGCCGTCGGCATCCTTCAAATAGCCTCGGGCGAAAGTCTTCACACCCTCGGACCGCTCTACAAAAGCCTCCGCGCGCAGCGGCCCCAGCGGCGTGCCACGCAAATAGCGCAGTGAGATCGTGCCGGTGAACTTCGGCTGCGTCAGCCCATCGCTGGCCGCCTCGCCGAGCAGGTGGTCGAGCACCAGGGCGCAGATGCCACCGTGCACCCATCCCGGTGGCCCCTCGTAGGCGCCGCTGAGGGTGAATTCGCTCCAGCACTGTCCATCGTCCTCGTGGTGGATGATCATCGGTGGCGCGATCGCATTCCGCAGTCCCACAGCGGGATTGGCCCACGCCAGTGGCCGCCCGGTGGCCTCGTGCCGCAGCGTCGACGTGACGGCGCGCTGCTTGCTCTCGAGCAGCGCGGTCAACGCGTCGATCTTGTCCTGAGCGTCGCGCACGGTGTCCTCGTCGACCTCGGTATGCAGGCCGGCGTCGATGAGCCTGCGCAGCGATTCGGTCAGCGGTCCGTACAGCGCGCGTTGGCGCTCGTACTCCGCATCGCTGATCACGTCGAACCCGAAGTCCATACTCACTCGCTGTACCTTCTACTCACCGAAGACCTTTCGTACCACCGCTTTTGCCCTACGCGTGACACGTAGGTAATTGTCGAGGAACTCGCCGCCGTCGTCGCTCTCCCAGCCGGCCGCGAGCGCCACCGCATTGAGCTGACGTCCCGGCCCCGGAAGCTGATCGGTCGCCTTCCCGCGCACCAAAACCAGCGCATTGCGCGCCCGCGTCGCGGTCAGCCATGCCTGCCGAAGCAGTTCGACATCGCCCTCGGCGATCAACTCGGCCGCGCCGATCGCATTGAGGGCCTCGAGCGTCGAAGTGCAGTGCAGGGCAGGAACTTTGTGCGCATGCCGCAGCTGTATCAGCTGCACTGTCCACTCGATATCGGCGAGTCCGCCGCGGCCGAGCTTGGTGTGCGTATTCGGGTCGGCGCCGCGCGGCAGCCGTTCGGCATCGACGCGCGCCTTGATGCGCCGAATCTCCTGGACCGCCTGCTGCGAGACACCGCCCGCGGGATACCGCGTCTTGTCGATCATCAACAGGAAGCGCTCCCCCAGGTCGGGATCGCCGGCCACCCGGTGCGCGCGCAGCAGCGCCTGCACCTCCCACGTCTGCGCGTACTTCTCGTAGTACGCCTCATAGGAGGCAAGCGTTCTCACCAACGGACCGCTGCGGCCCTCGGGCCGCAGGTTGGCGTCGACCTCCAACGGCGGATCCGCGGACGGCGTGCCGAGCAGCGATCGCACCTTCTCTGCCACCGACACCGACCACTTGACCGCGACCGACTCCTCGAAGTCCGCGTTCGGTTCACACACGAACATCACGTCGGCGTCCGACCCGTAACCCAATTCGGCGCCACCGAGACGGCCCATTCCGATCACGGCGATACGCGCGGGCGCACCGTCCTCACCCGTGTTGTCCCGGATCACCGCCTCCAGCGCGGCCTGCAGTACGGCCACCCACACCGACGTCAGCGCCTGGCACACATCGGTCACCTCGAGCATCCCCAGCAGGTCGGCCGACGCGATGCGGGCCAGCTCGCGCCTGCGCAGGGTGCGCGCCGCGGCGATCGCGCGCACCGGGTCGGCATGGCGCCCCGCCGAGGCGACAAGCGCTCGGCCGACGGCTTCAGGCTCGACGTCGCACAGCTTGGGGCCGTTAGGGCCGTCGGCATAGAGCTGGATGACCTCAGGGGCCCTCATCAGCAGTTCGGGCACATACGCCGAGGTGCCGAGCACGTGCATCAGCCGCTTGGCCACCGCACCCTCGTCGCGAAGTGTCGACAGGTACCACCGCTCGTCGGACAGTGACTCACTGATCCGCCGATACGACAGCAGACCGGCGTCGGGGTCGGGCGTATCCGAGAGCCAGTCCAGCAGGGTCGGCAACAACACCCGCTGCACCTGTCCGCGGCGGCCGCCCTCGCCCGTCAGCGCCCTCAGATGAGTCAGCGCGCTCTGCGGCCCCTCATAGCCGAGCGCGGCCAGCTGACGCTCGGCGGCGTCGGCACTGAGTCCCTCCGGAATCCCGAAGGCGCCAACCGATTCCAGCAGCGGCTGATAGAAGAGCTTGGCGTGCAGACGCGATACCCGCATGTTCTGCCGCTTCAGCTCTTCGCGCAGCACGCCGAGAGCATCGTGGGTGCCGTCGGGGCGGATGTGTGCGGCCCTCGCCAGCCAGCGCAGCGTCTCGTCGTCGTCATCCTCGGGGAGCACGTGCGTGCGCTTGAGCCGTTGTAGCTGCAACCGGTGTTCGAGCAGCCGCAGGAACTCGTATGACGCCGTCAGGTTCGCTGTGTCGTCGCGGCCGATGTAGCCACCGTTGCCGAGCGCGGCCAGCGCGTTGACCGTCGACGCCACATGCAGCGATTCGTCGTTGCGGCCGTGCACCAGCTGCAGCAGCTGGACCGCGAACTCGACGTCACGCAGCCCGCCGGGCCCGAGTTTGATCTCGCGGGTGCGCATGCCCGCGGGCACGTTGTCGATGACGCGACGACGCATCGCCTGCACCTCGGGAACGAAGTCCTCCCGTTCGCATGCCGTCCACACCATCGGCATCAAAGCTTCGATGTACTGCTTTCCGAGTTCGGCGTCACCGACGGCGGGCCGCGCCTTCATCAATGCCTGGAACTCCCACGTCTTGGCCCAGCGCTGGTAGTAGGCGACATGGGAGTCGAGCGTGCGGACCAACTGGCCGCGTTTTCCCTCGGGACGCAGCGCGGCGTCCACTTCGAAGAACGCGTCGCCTGCGAAGCGCATCATCTCGCCGGCCACCCGGGTCGCGATCGGAAGTTCGGACTCGGCCGCTCCCCCAACTACAAAGATCACGTCGACGTCGCTGACGTAGTTCAGCTCGCGCGCACCGCACTTGCCCATCGCGATTACGGCCAACCGTGGCATCTCGCCGCCCACCGACTTGTGCGCAACGGTCAGCGCTGCGCCGAGCGCCGCGTCGGCAAGGTCGGACAGATGCTCGCCGACCGTCGTGAACGGCAGGACGGCTTCGTTTTCCACGGTCGAAGCCAGGTCCAGACCCGAAAGCACCAGCAGCCGGTCGCGGTACAGGCTCTGCAGCGGTTGCAGCGCATCCCTTGCATCCGTTGCCTTTTCGGCGAGATCGCGGAAGGTTGTGCGCAACTCCTCGGCCGTCGGCAACGTCACCCGTCCGGCCAACAGCTTCCAGCTCTCGGGGTGGGCGACAAGGTGGTCGCCGAGCGCCAGCGACGACCCGAGCACGCTGAACAGCCGTCCGCGCAGACCGCGGTCGGTCAGCAGTTGCTGATTGAGTTCGCTCCAGCCGTCACCCAATGCGTCGACCAACCGGACCATCGCGGCGAGCGCGGTGTCGGCATCCGGCGCGCGCGACAACGACCACAACAACTCGACGTAAGAATCGGTGTTCCAACCCAGCCGGTCGAGGTCGGCGGGCGCGGAGGGTTCGACCAGCCCAAGGCGTCCCACGCTGGGCAGCTTCGGTCGCTGCGTCGCAGGTTTGGCCACGGCTCGACGTTAGCGCACCAGCTGCAGGGGCTGGATTACAGACGGCTACAGCGACAAGTAGGTCTTGAGCTCGAACGGCGTGACGTGGCTGCGGTAGTTCTCCCACTCGGCGCGCTTGTTGCGCAGGAAGTAGTCGAACACGTGCTCCCCCAACGCTTCTGCGACGAGTTCGGAGCTCTCCATCTCGGTCAGCGCCACACCGAGGCTGCCCGGCAGCTCTTTGTATCCCATCGCGCGGCGTTCCTCGGGGGTGAGATTCCAGACGTTGTCCTCGGCCTGGGGGCCCAGCACGTAGTTTTTCTCGATGCCACGCAGCCCCGCGGCGAGCAGGACGGCGAAGGTCAGATACGGGTTGCACGCCGAGTCTGGGCTGCGCACCTCGACGCGTCGCGACGATGCCTTGCGCGGTGTGTACATCGGGACCCGCACGAGCGCCGAGCGGTTGGCCGCTCCCCAACTCGCCGCGGTCGGCGCCTCGCCGCCGTGGACGAGCCGTTTGTAGGAGTTCACCCACTGATTGGTGACGGCGCTGATCTCGTTGGCGTGTTCGAGGATGCCCGCGATGAACGACTTGGCGACATCGGAAAGTTGCAACACGTCATCGGGGCTGTGGAAGGCGTTGTTCTCGCCCTCGAACAAGCTCATGTGGGTGTGCATCGCCGAGCCGGGGTGTTCGGAGTAGGGCTTGGGCATGAACGTGGCCCGCACACCGTCGCCGAGCGCGACCTCCTTGACGACGTATCGGAACGTCATCACGTTGTCGGCCATCGACAACGCATCGGCGTAACGCAGGTCGATCTCCTGCTGGCCCGGGGCACCCTCGTGGTGGCTGAACTCCACCGAGATGCCCATCTGCTCGAGTGCGTCGATGGCGTGGCGGCGGAAATTCGGGGCGGCGTCGTGCACGGCCTGGTCGAAGTAGCCGCCGTTGTCGGCGGGGACCGGCACGGTGCCGTCGTACTCACCCGGCTTGAGGAGGAAGAACTCGATCTCGGGGTGCACGTAGCACGAGAAGCCGAGGTCGCTGGCCTTGGACAGCTGGCGGCGCAGCACGTGGCGGGAGTCCGCCCACGACGGCGAACCGTCGGGCATCGTGATGTCGCAGAACATGCGCGCCGAGTGGTGGTCGCCCGCACTGGACGTCCACGGCAGCACCTGGAACGTGGACGGATCGGGCCGCGCCACCATGTCGGCCTCGGAGACCCGGGCGAAGCCCTCGATCGCCGAACCGTCGAAGCCGATGCCCTCCTCGAACGCGCCTTCGAGTTCGGCGGGCGCGATGGCGACGGATTTGAGGTATCCGAGCACATCGGTGAACCACAACCGGACGAAGCGGATATCGCGTTCTTCCAGCGTGCGCAGCACGAATTCCTTCTGCCGGTCCATGTTCGCAGGGTATGCACCGGCTGTTAAATCTGTGTTACGGCGATGAGTGCTTGCGCGAAGAGCAGGTAAATCGGTGGCTTCGATCAGCAGTGCGTGCAGTCAGGCGTCGAGTTCGTAGCTCAGCCAGGTCGACTTCGCCGCCCCGATTCCGTCGTAGAGCCGTTGCGCCGTCGCGTTGTCCGGGGCCGTCTCCCACACCAACTTCTCGGCGCCGCGGTCGCGGCACAGCTGCAGACCCCGCTCGATCAGCGCCCGGCCGGTGCCGGTGCCACGTGCCGCCGACTCCACGTACAGGTCGTTGAGCACGCCGACGCGGGCGGCGTACAACGTCTGCCAGGTCCAGTAGATCGTCGCGAATCCCAGCGGTGTTCCGTCGACGCGCGCGATCAGCTGCACGCCCTCGTCGGGGTTGTCGATCAGTGCGTTCGACAGGGCCAGCAGGCGCTCATCGGACGGATCCACGCGATAGAAGTCGCAATAGCCACGCATCATCGGTAACAGCTCCGGCAGATCGGAAACCGTGACACCGGTGATGTTCAGCTGCTGCATCGGGTGTCGGGCGGTGGGACCGTGACGTCGATCAGGTAGCGGGCGGCGATCTCGTCGACGCAGTCGTCGCCCTGAAATGCCACGGTGTGCTGCGTGCCTTCGTAGGTCAGCAACGTGCCACCCAGCTGACGAGCCAGGTCGACGCCCGCCTCGTACGGGGTGGCGGGGTCGTTGGTCGTCGAGATCACCAGGATCGGCGGCAGCCCGTCGACCTTGATCTCGTGCGGTTCGGTCGTCGGCGGGACGGGCCAGAACGCACAGGTGCCGAGCGGAGCGTGCCCGGTGAACTCGCCATAGCTCATGAACGGCGCCGCTTCACGAGCCCGCCGGTCCTCCTCGATGGCCTTTGCGCGGTCCGTCACCGCCGGCTTGTCGACACAGTTGACCGCCACGCGCACGTCGGTCGAGTTGTTGTAGTGGCCGTTCTCGTCGCGGCCCATGTAGAGATCGGCCAGCGCCAGCATCGTGTCTCCCTCCCCGTCCTCGATCTCCTTGAGGGCCTGCGTGAGGTGGCGCCACAGATTCGGCGAGTACAGCGGCAGGATGGTGCCGACGATCGCGTCGGAATAACTCAGCCCGCGCGGATCACGCGTCTTCAACGGGTCTTCCACCAGCGGATCGACCATGCTGCGGTAGACGTCGACCGCCTTGGCGGGATCGGTGCCCAGCGGGCAGTCCGCGTTCTCGGCGCAGTCGGCGGCGTAGTCGTTGAACGCGGTCTGGAATGCCCTGGCCTGGCGGATGTTGGCCTCAGTGGGATCGGCGTTGGGGTCGATGGCGCCGTCGAGGATCATCGCGCGCACCTTGTCCGGATAGGCCTCCGCGTACAGCGCGCCGATGCGGGTGCCATACGAATAGCCCAGATAGTTGAGCTTCTCGTCGCCGAGGGCCTGCCGCATCGCGTCGAGATCCTCGACCACACTGGCAGTTCCGACGTTGGCGAGGAACTCCTCGCCCATCTTGTCGACGCAGCGCTGAACGAACGCCTTGGTTTCGGACTCGATGTGCTCGACACCCTCGGGCGTGTAGTCCACCTGCGGGTCGGCGCGGAGCCGGTCGTTGTCAGCGTCGGAATTGCACCACACTGCGGGCGTGGAGGCCGCCACTCCGCGCGGGTCGAAGCCGACCAGATCGAATCGTTGGCGGACGCTGTCGGGCAGGAGCCCGACCATGCTGGTCGCCGCCGCGACACCCGACTCGCCAGGACCGCCGGGGTTGACGATCAGGGAGCCGATCTTGTCCCCGGTCGCCCTGAACCGGATCATCGCCAGCCGCGCGACCTCGCCGTCAGGCTCGGCCCAGTTCACGGGAACCGACAACATGCCGCACTCGGCACCGACGGGCGCCGGTTCGCCGTCGGAGGACGAGTTCTCGCACTCCCCCCATTCGATCGGCGATCCCGGCGGGGGCACGGCGACCACGCCGCGGCCCTCGACCAGGTTCGTGCAACCGGCGACCAGCAACATCAACGCCGTCACTTGGACGCCGATCTTCAGGCTCATGGCACCACATGCTGCCATGACCGCACATCCGCGCTGGCTAGGCGGCTATCGCGTGGCGCTGAGCAACTCGTCGAGGGCGGCCTTGAAGTCGTCGGCCATGTCCCACAGATCGGGCAGCAACTCCGGGCAGGACACGATGCCGACGTTGAGCTTTCCGGCCAGCGACATCACCGTGATGTTGAGACCGGAGCCGTGGAAGATCGGCCCCAGGGGGTACATCGCGTCCACCTCGCAGCCCAGGTAATAGAGCGGAACCTGTGGGCCGGGGACGTTGGAGACGACGAGGTTGTGCACCGGCCTGGCCCCGCTCAGCCGGCTGGCGGCGTAGACCCGCATCGCGGCACCGAACACCGCGGGCGCCGCGAACTGGGTCCAGTCCTGGAGCAGGGTCGCTCCGATCGCCGAACTATGTTGTTTGGCAACCGAATTCGATTCGGAGATGGACTTCAGCCGCTCCGCCGGATCATCGATCTGAGTCTCCAGCTTGGAGAACATTCCCGACACCTGATTGCGGCCCGGCCGGTCCGACTTGTCATGCACCGATACCGGCACCATGGCGACCAACGAGTTCTCCGGCAACTCACCGCGATCGTCGAGGAACTTGCGCAGCACACCGGACACCAGCGCCATCACCACATCGTTGACCTTGGCCCCGAAGTGGTTCTTCACGGTCTTGATGTCCTCGAGGTCGAGCTGCGCGAACGCCACGTTGCGGTGGCCGGTGACGTTGTTGTTCCACGCGGTCTTCGGCGCGGCGAACGGCGCGGTCATCGCGGTGCCACCGCGCGCCCGCCGGGCGGTGTCCACGACCGTCGACAGGGTCGACGGCAGCGCATTGATCAGCTTCAGCGGCCGGGTGGCGAACTTGAGGGCACCGGATACCGCGATCTCGAGCTCGCTCGCATCACCGGGACCGTCGACCGGGTCCGGGGGCGGGGCGTCGGCTTCGGTGCTGCACAGCTGCGACATCAGGTTGGCCCCCGAGACCCCGTCAACACCGGAGTGATGGACCTTGGTCATCACGACGATGCGCCCGCCCTCCTGCGGGTCGGTGCCTCCGACGTTCTCGATCACCCACTTCTCCCACAGCGGCCGGCTGCGGTCCAGCGACAACGAGGCGATGTGCCCGCAGATCTCAGCCAACTCGCGCCGGCCTCCCGGCGATGGCAGGCCGATGCGGTGCAGGTGCCGGTCGACATCAAAATCCTTGTCGTCCACCCACACTGGATGGTCGAGGTTGAACCGGCTGTCGGCGAGCTTCTCCCGGAATTGCGGCATCGCCTTGATCCTCAGGTCGAACGCGTCGCGGAAACGGTCGAAGGTGTACCCGCCCGGCATGGTCGACGTGTCCAGCTCGAGGATCGAGCACACATGCAGAGGCTGCTGGGCGGTCTCGAGATACAGGAAACTGGCGTCGAGTCCGCTTAACCGTTGCATCCCGCCGATGTTAGGCGGGGCGGGGCCAACTGTGAGGAAATCCACTCAACGCGCCTTTCAACTTCGGCGCCCGAAGTGGCAGACTGAACAGGTCAGACGAACCCGGGGACCCGGATGGGCCTCGAGGATCGACCCGACCAACCCGTGAGGGACAACGATGTCTGAGCAGACTGTCTATGGCGCTGCGGCGGATAAGCCACGGACCAAAATAAGAACTCTTCACCTCCAGAAGTGGAAGTCCGAGGGCCACAAGTGGGCCATGCTGACGGCCTACGACTTCTCCACCGCCCGCATCTTCGATGACGCAGGCATTCCCGTCCTGCTGGTCGGCGATTCGGCGGCCAACGTGGTCTACGGCTACGACACCACCGTGCCGGTGACCCCCGACGAGCTCATCCCACTGGTCCGCGGCGTCGTCCGCGGAGCTTCGCACGCACTGGTGGTCGCCGACCTGCCGTTCGGTAGCTATGAGGCAGGCCCGCAGCAGGCCCTTGCCACCGCCACCCGCTTCATGAAGGAGACCGGCGCGGGCGCGGTCAAACTCGAGGGCGGCGAGCGCGTCGCCGATCAGATCGCGACGCTGACCCAGGCCGGCATCCCCGTGGTCGCGCACATCGGATTCACCCCGCAGAGCGTCAACGGCCTGGGCGGGTTCCGCGTCCAGGGCCGCGGCGACGGCGCCGAGCAGACCGTCCACGACGCGATCGCCGTGCAGGAAGCCGGGGCCATCGCCGTGGTGCTCGAAATGGTCCCCGCTGAACTGGCGACTCAGATCACCGGCAAACTGACCATCCCCACCATCGGCATCGGAGCCGGACCAAACTGCGATGCGCAGGTGCTGGTGTGGCAGGACATGGCCGGCATGACGAGCGGTAAGACCGCCAGGTTCGTCAAACGCTTCGGCGATGTGGGTGCCGAATTGAGCCGCGCCGCAACGCAGTACGCCGACGAGGTTGCCAGCGGGACGTTCCCCGCCGAAGAGCACTCCTTCTAGGAGAACTCCGGCTTGCGCTTGGCCATGAAGGCATCGACGCCTTCGCGGCCGTCGGCGGAATTGGCACGCTCGGCGATCAGCCGGCCCTCGAATTCCATCTGCTCCTCGAGACCGCTGCTGAACGTCGACAGCATCAGTGCCTTCACGGAGCCGTTGGACCCAGCGCAGGTGGCCACCATTTTCTCGGCCAGCTCGTCGGCACGTGCGGCCAATTGATCGTCGGGCACCACCTCGGTGACCAGACCCCACTGTGCGGCGTCCTGGGCCGAGAGAGTGCGATTCGTCAGCATCAGTTCCTTGGTCTTGGCGATGCCGATGAGACGCGGCAGGAAGTACGACGAGCTGCCGTCCGGCGAGAGCCCCACCTTGGTGTAGGCCATGGTGAACGACGCCGACTCCGCGGCGAGGACGAGATCGCCCGTCACCGCGATCGAGAAGCCTGCTCCGGCGGCGGTGCCATTGACCGCGGTGATGAGCACGGCGTCCATCCGCGAGAAGCTCGAGATCGCGCGGTGCAGATCGTTCGCGACGCCCTTGATGTGCAGGCCCCTGTCGGCCGCAGCTGCAAAGGACTTCAGATCGCCTCCGGCGCAGAAGAACCGACCCGAACCGGTGAGCACGACCACCTTCGTCGCCGCCGTGTCGCAGCGCCGTGCGGCATCGGCGAGCTCGCGAGTCATGGTGTCGTTCATTCCATTTGCGGCGTCGGGCCGGTTCAGGGTGATCCGGGTGATGGCACCGGACGGCTCGAATTCGATGGTTTCGTAGTCGGTCACCCCTGGACTGTATCGCCGCCGTCCAGTTGCTCAACCGCTCCCCCGGCAGGCTCGTTTACCTGAATATGGCAGTCTTGCCCGCACCATGGGCAAATCCACTTCGAGCTATCTGGAGGTCGAGCGCAAGTTCGACGTCGTCGACTCCACCGTCTCCCCGTCATTCGACGGGCTCTCAGCGGTCGCGTCGGTGAAGCGTTCTCCCGTGCAGCAACTCGACGCCGTCTACTTCGACACCCCTAACCGCGACCTGGCCGCGCACCGCATCACCTTGCGCCGGCGGACCGGCGGCACCGACGCCGGATGGCACCTCAAGCTGCCCGCAGGGGCCGACGCACGCACCGAGGTGCGGGAGCCGCTGGACAGCTCGGGTGACGACGTGCCGGAGGCGCTGCGCGACGTCGTGTTGGCCGTCGTCCGGGACCGGCCGTTGGCTCCCGTGGCGCGGATCTCGACCGAGCGCAGCGTCGACATGCTCTACGGACCTGACGGCGTGGCGCTCGCGGAGTTCTGCGACGACCTGGTCACCGCCTCTGCCGGGCTGGACGGCGCGGAACAACGGTGGCGCGAATGGGAGCTCGAGCTCGCCGAGGGCGGCGACCGAGAACTGCTGGAGCGGCTCGCGAACCGGCTCCTGGATGCCGGCGCGGTACCTGCCGGCCATGGTTCCAAGCTGGCCAGGGTACTGGAATCAACCGCTGAATCCGCGCCGTCGGAGCTGCCGGACGATCCGATCCACCGGGCGGTGGCCGGACATGTCGACGAGCTGCTGGAGTGGGATCGGGCGGTTCGCGCCGACGTCTACGACTCCGTGCACCAGATGCGGGTCACGACGCGCAAGATCCGCAGCCTGCTGCAGTCGTCCGAGGACGCGTTCGGGATCACCGACGACGCCTGGATCCTCGACGAACTGCGCCAGCTGGCATCCGTGCTGGGTGTGGCGCGCGACGCCGAGGTGCTCGCCGAGAAGTACGAGAAAGCACTCGACGAACTGCCCGCGGATTTGATCCGCGGGCCGGTGCGCGAGCGACTGGTCGACGGCGCGAAGAAGCGTTACTCCGCAGGGCACCGGCGCTCGCTGATCGCGATGCGATCCGATCGCTACTTCCGGCTGCTCGATGCTCTCGAGGCGTTGGTGGCCACTCCCCCGCCACCGCCCCTGCCCGGTGACGAAGAACCCACAACGCTGACCATCGACGCCGCGTACAAGAAGGTCCACAAGGCAGCCAAGGCAGCGGACACCGCCGAGTCCGACACCGAGCGGGACGAAGCTTTGCACCGAATCCGTAAGCGCGCCAAACGACTTCGGTATACGGCGTCGGCGACGGGTGACGACAAGGTGTCCGACCGCGCGAAGGCCATTCAGTCGTTGCTCGGCGATCACCAGGACAGCGTCGTCAGCCGTGGTCACCTCAGCAAGGAAGCCGCCGTCGCGCACGCCGCCGGCGAGGACACCTTCACCTACGGGGTCCTCTATCAGCGTGAAGCCGAAGTCGCACGCCGGGCCGAGGAGAGCCTCGGCGCCGCACTGAAGAAGCTGCGCAAGTCCGTTCGCTAGGTGTCATGACTCAGGCGGTTGCGTGGGCTCCGCGCAGAATGCGGCGCAGCTCGAGCATGGCGTCGTGCAGCTCGATACGCACGATGGGCTCGGTGGTGCAGTACTCGGAGGCGATCTGCGCTGTGGTGCGCCTGAGGTAGTACGCCCGGTAGATGAGCGCGCGGTGCGGAATCGACAGCATCGCCATGGCCTGTCGAATCACCCTGCCGTCGGTCATGGTGAGAGCACCGCGTGCGGGTCGAGCACCGAAGGATGGTCGACGAGGTAGTTGAGTATGTGGTCGTGCGCCTTCACGAGGTGGTCGCCGGTGAGACGCGCCGTGGTGGCGGCATCCCCGCGTTCGACGGCAGCCAGTATCTCGGCATGCTCGCTCCCGATGTGCCCGGTCTGTCCGATCACCTCGAGGTGCAGGTACACGTAGCGATCGGTCAACCGCCGCAAGTGCTCGATCAGTTCGATCGTGCGGTGTTGGCCGCGAGCCAGGTGCGCGCATCGATGGGCACCGCGATCCCGGTGGTCTTCGGTTCGATCGACAGCCGCAGGTCGTACAGCTCCTGCAGTTCCTCGATCGACATGCGGGTGACGATCGCGGTGGCGTTGGACAGCGGCTGCACCAGGCCTTCGCCGGCGAGCAGCGCCAATGCGTCGCGCACCGGGACCCGGCTGACGCCGAACCGTTCGGCGAGACCGGCCTGGGCGAGCTTGGCGCCAGGCGCGATGTCCCCGTGCAGGATCTCGGCCCTGAGCTGTGCGGCGATGCGTGCTGCGGAACTTTCGGATGCCATGGCGTTGTCCTGTCTACGATCTTGAATTCTTGTATACAGACGCTGGCTGTGAGGAAGCATGGAAAGGGGATGAGTTGGCCTGTAAGCCGGATTCTGTTCCGCACCGCCGCGAGTGATCACGGCGGTGAGGCGGCGACCATCCATCTGGACACACCGTTGCCGGGTGCCTCAAGCGGCCTACCCGCAGGCTCGGGCGAGCAGCCCTCGGACGCCTGCGCGGCCGCACCAGGTGCGGCCTTCTTGGCCTTGCTTCGGGTGGGGTTTGCCTAGCCACTCCGGTCACCCGGAATGCTGGTGCGCTCTTACCGCACCGTTTCACCCTTACCGCCTCCAGGGCGGCGGTCTGTTTTCTGTGGCACTTTCCCGCGAGTCACCTCGGATTGCTGTTGGCAATCACCCTGCTCTGCGAAGTCCGGACTTTCCTCGAACCATCTAGCGATGATCCGCGGCCGCCCGGCCAACTCATCCGCGCAATAAACTTAGCTCATGTCCCAGGTTCCCCCGGCCCGTTATCTCCTGCGGGCCAAGGATCTGGTCGACGCACGCTATGCGGATCCCATCACCGTCGACGACCTCGCCGCCGCGGCGGGACTGTCGCGGGCGCATTTCAGCCGGATGTTCACCCGGACGTTCGGGGAGTCTCCCCGGGCATATCTGCAGACCAGGCGTTTGGAGCGCGCGGCATCATTGCTCCGCCACACCGACCGCTCGGTGGCCGACATCTGCGTGATGGTGGGACTGCAAAGTGTCGGGTCGTTCACCACCAGCTTCTCGCGGGTGTACGGCATGCCTCCCGCGGCGTATCGGGACAGCATGCCGCCGGCAGCGATCTACGCGCGAGTGCCCAGTTGCATCCTCGCCCGCGACACCCGTCCGCCCGCCGGCAGCCGCGCGCGCAAGACAGCACACGGGGAGAAGACGGGCGACGTCGACCGAACGTAGCGTCGTTCGCATGATCAAAGTTGCAAGCGCCCACCTGTGGGTCCACGACCAGGACGTCGCACTGAAATTCTGGACCGAGAACGTCGGAATGGAAGTGCGCCAAGATGTTTCGCTGCCCGATATGGACAACACGTTTCGATGGCTGACGGTCGGTCCGCCGGGCCAGGACGACGTGTCGATCGTGTTGATGGCGGTCCCCGGCGAACCTGTGATGGATGCGGTCACGCGCAAGCAGGTGCAGGAGCTCACCGCCAAGGGCTTCGCCGGCACCGTGTTCCTGACTACCGAAGACATCCAGTCCGACTACGACGAGATGACTGCTCGCGGCGTCGAGTTCACCGAACCGCCGCATCAGATGCCGTACGGCATCGACTCCGGATTTCGTGATCCGTCCGGCAACAGCGTGCGATTGACCCAATTAGCACCGCCGCCCGCCAATACTGTCTAGGTGCGAACCACTACCGCAGCACTGGGTTCGGCGGCGTTCTTCGTCGTGGCACCGGGCACGTTCGTCGGGCTGGGCCCGTGGCTGATCACCCGATGGGAGATCCCCGAGTCCAGCCCGCCGTTACGTCTGGTGCTGGGGGCGGTCTTCGTCGTCGCAGGCCTCATCCCGCCCATTCACGCGTTCATCCAGTTCGCCAAGGCGGGCGGGACACCGATGCCCGCCGCGCCGACCGAACGGCTCGTCGTCGGAGGATTCAACCGCTTCGTCCGGAACCCGATGTACGTCGGCCTGTTGACCGCGATCCTGGGCCAGGCGCTGCTCTTCGACAGCCTGTGGTTGGTGGTCTACGCGGTGATCGGGTGGATCGCGACGGCGTCATTCGTGCACTGGTACGAGGAACCGACGCTGGTGCGCACCTACGGCGAGCAGTACGAGGAATACCGGCGCAATGTGCCCGCATGGACTCCACGCCTCACGCCGTGGCGGCCCTCGGCTACGACGGCTACGTCAACTTAAAAGGGTGGTGGGTTAGCCGCGTAGCGGGCCCGGTTGACGCCGCGTTCCCACTCGATTCGTTGAGCGCGGTCCTGGGCGCGGGTGCGTTTCCGCTTCGGCATAGCCAAGCCGCGGTCCGGATCAGGTGGTGGCTCGGCGCCCAGGACAAGATTCCCGGTCGGCACGGCCAATTGCGGAAACAGCATCGCCCCCAACGGTTCTGTGGTGTGCACCCGACCCGCCGGCGAGGTGAAAACCATCGTGCCGTCGGGCAGTTGCGCCACCTGCCATCCTCCTGGCCCGCAGTGAAACGTCTTGAGCAGGTGATGAAACCGGCAGAAGCAGCTGTTGTTCGACGGATGTGTCGGCCCCAGCGGATAGGGCACCGTGTGGTCGATGTCCGAATGCCACGCCGGTTTGTCACAGCCCATCCAGCGACACGTCAAGTCCCTACTACGCACAAACTTCGCAAGCGGGGCCGATGGCCGGTACTGCGGTTCAGCTGCCTCATCCTTTGGAACGCGTACCGGCCGTCGTCGCGCGGTCTTGGCCACTTCGCGGACCATCGCCGGCGGCAGCGGACCATAGCCGGGCACAAACCCCGCCTTGGAACCGCGACCTTCCACGGTGGCGGCCTCGGCGAGCACATGAATCGACACCGCCGACGACGACGAACCGTTGCCGGCAGCGGGGCATCGCTCGGATTCGCATAGACATGCCATCGCGGCGTCGCCTTCCACCAGCGCCATCAACGCATCGGCGCGGCGTTGTCGCTTGGTGCGCGGATCATCGCGACAAACAGTGGCCGCCAGCTCATCAAGCTTCAAGTCGAATGCGGCGCCGTCGGTCACGCGTACCCTGCCCCAGATCTCAGCCATACCGGAATGGTCACCGGTGACCTCGACATGGCGGTCGTCGTCGCGCTCCTTCGCCACCCGCAATGCATCGGGATCTAGATCGAGCACCATCCAGTCCACCAACTGGGCCACCCGCTTATCGGACATCGTGTTCCAGCCCGGGGTCTTGTAAGCCAACATCTCGTCGATCGCCGCGATCGCTTGCCGGTCGGTGATCAAAGCGGTGCGAAACCCGACGATCCTGATGATGCGGAAATCAATGTGCCCGGCGAGGAACATCTCGGCCAGCTTGGGCAGGCGCTCGATGAGGACGTGCCCGTAATCCATCAACGACGACGCCCGCCCACGGCTCACCCCGAGTTCAGCGGCAACCTCGGCCGCGATGACATCCCAGTCATCGACACACCAGTCGTCATGTGTGCCGCCCAATGCAGTTCGACGCTGGAGAAAGAACCGCCCCGCGGCGATCACCTTGCGCGCGGCCGCAGACCGTTCGTCGCGCTGCGCATCACGCATCCCGTCGAGCAAACGTCCACTGGTATCGAACATGCATTCGATACTACCTGCGGCGCCGGACTGAAACGCCAGCTCAAACCCCACTTGTGGATGAACTGGCTATTGGGGATAACCCGGATCGCATGCATCAATCTCACGTCTCGCCGGCCACCGCCGTCTACCAGATATGAACATTCGACACTGCGTCATCGAGAGCCAGCTGGGCGAGCTCACCCTGGTCGCCGACGGCAACGCCCTCACCGGTGTCTACTTCCGGCAGCACTGGCATCGCCCCGACCCATCCACCTTCGGAGCGCGGGTCGCCGCGCACCGGGCCGACTTCGACCTGCCCGTCAGCCCACACGGCGACCGACGACAACGTCGCGTGTGGAACCTGGTGACCGACATCCCCTTCGGCGGCACGGTCACCTACGGGGAGCTCGCCACTGCTCTCGCCGAGGGAACGACGCCGCAGGAAGTCGGCCAGGCCGTCGGCCGTGTGGTCGGACGCAACGGTCAACTCACCGGCTACGCGGGCGGACTGAAGCGCAAGCAGTTCCTGCTCGCACTCGAGGAGGCCGCCGACGTCAAGGCGGCGAGGCTGTTCTGATGCATCAGAAGCGGGTCGACTCGGCTGACTGGGACGCAATCACCGCTGAGCTCAATGACTTCGGCGGGGCACTGCTACCCCGGCTGCTCACCGATACCGAGGCTGAGGCGATCAAGCGGCACTACCCTGACGACCGGATGTTCCGCTCGACCATCGACATGCGCAGATACCGGTTCGGCGAAGGTGAGTACCGATACTTCCACCAGCCCTACCCCGCGCCGATCGAAGCCCTCAAGCAGGCGTTGTACCCGCGACTGTTGCCGATCGCGCGAGACTGGTGGGCCAAGCTCGGCCGCCCAACCCCGTGGCCGGACACCCTCGACGACTGGCTCGACATGTGCCACGCGGCCGGCCAAACGAAGTCGACCGCGATACTGCTCAAGTACGGCGCGGGAGACTGGAACGCGCTGCATCGAGACCTATACGGCGAGTTGGTCTTTCCACTGCAGGTGGTGATCAATCTGAGCGAGCCGGGCGTCGACCACACCGGCGGTGAATTCCTGCTCGTCGAGCAGCGCCCCCGAGCCCAGTCGCGCGGCACCTCCACACTGCTGCCACGCGGTCACGGGTTCGTGTTCACCACCCGGGAGCGACCGGTCCGATCGGCGCGCGGCTGGTCGGCGGCGCCGGTCCGGCACGGCGTCTCGACGGTCCGCTCGGGCCAGCGGTTCACGCTCGGCCTGGTGTTCCACGACGCGGCGTGAGAGATGCAGCGTCTAACCCGCTGGCCGACGGCGCAGCACGATCACGTTGTCGTGCCAGATGAAAGGCTCCATGTCGGGCCAGTTCACCTCTCGCTCCACCACTTTCGTCTGCGCCGGCTCCCACTCCGCATCTGAGAGATTCAGCGAGGCGACGACCTCCTCCGGACTCAGGAACATATGGCGATGCTGATCGAGCTTCGAGTCACCCGGTGGAGGCGCGCTGTGGTCCACGATCAGCACTGTGCCGCCCGGTTTCAGGGCTTCGGCTGCCCGCAGGAAGATGCGGGTGCGATCCAGCGGCAGGGTGGAGTGCAAAAAGTGGGCACTCACCAGGTCGAACTGGCCGTGCGGAAATGTCTGTGACAGGTCGTGTTGCTGAAAGTCGATCCGGTCCAGCACGCCGCGCGTCTCGGCTGCTGAACGAGCCCGCTGTAGCGCGGTATCCGAGATATCCACGGCGACCACCTCCCAACCACGCTCTGCCAGCCACACCGAGTCCGCTCCCTCGCCGCAGCCGAGGTCGAGTGCTCGACCGACCGTCAGCCCGGGCACGACCTCGGCGAGGCGCAGGTTGACCCGTCCGCTCCACACTCGGTCGCGTTCGCCGTAATGCTGCTCCCAATGCTCCTTGGCGTCAGGCGTTGACACGTCGTCTCCCTTCAGGAACGGCCAGACCGTATTCGTCGGCCATCAAACTCTGCACTATTGCCGCGGCTGCGTGCGAGCCGCTCGCGATCGCGGCCGCCACCTGTGGCATCTGCACACTCAGATCCCCTGCGGCGAACACCCCGGGCGCCGTCGTACGGTAGAGGCCGTCCACCGCGATCGGGTTCTCCGCAACCGGTGTCGGGTCGGCGGACTCGACGCCCAGCTGATCGGCCAGCGTCGAGCGCTGGTGCAGGGTGGTGGCGACGAGTAAACCCTTGCGCGCCAGTCGGTTTCCGTCGGTGAATACGACGGCGCTCAATTCGCAATTCTCGGAGTCCAATTCGGCCACACGTCGCTCGTCGATGGTGATGTTCGCGTCGGCCAGCCGGACGCGGTCGTCATCCTCCAGGCCGTCGGGCCCGTCGGTCAGCACGACGATGTCATCGCTCCAGCCGCGCAGCAGCAGCGCCGAATGGACCGCACGCGGACCTCGGGCCAGGACGGCCAGCGGCTGGTTCCGCATCTCCCAGCCGTGGCAGAACGGGCAGTGGAATGCCGATCCGCCCCACAGCCGCGCGAGGCCGGGCAACTCCGGCGGGCGGTACTCCATGCCGGTGGTCAGCAGTACGCGTCGCGCGCGCTCGCGGGTGCCGTCGGCGAGGTGCAGGACGAAATCGCTGTCCGACCGTTCGCCGGTCACCACCTCGCCGGTGCGCACCTCCACGCTCGGATATGCCGACAGCTCACGCCGCCCGATCTCGTATAGCTCGGCCGGGCTCCGTCCATCGTGTCCGAGCAGGCCGCCGATGCCGTGAGCAGGCAGATTGCTCTGCCCTCCGGCATCGACCAGCAGAGTGCGCCTGCGAGCCCGCCCGAGCACCAATCCGGCACTCAGGCCGGCTGCCCCGCCTCCGATGATGATGCAGTCCCAGATGTTGTCCATGACTCCACCTTGCAGGCGCCATGGCGAAAGTGCCAAGCTTTCTTGCTATGCAGGCAAATGACCAAGAAAGTGTCGATCTGCGGGTGCGCAAGCGTCTGCGGGATCTGCGGATGCAGCGCGGCCTCACCCTCGAGGAGGTCGCGACGCGATCGAGCATCGACGTGTCGACGCTGAGTCGTCTCGAATCCGGTAAGCGGCGGCTGGCTCTTGACCATCTCCCCCGGCTCGCCGCCGCACTCTCGGTGAGCACCGACGAACTACTCCGGGCGCCCGAGGCCGAAGATCCACGGGTGCGGGCGAACTCGCACACCCGCCACGGCATCACCTACTGGCCGCTGACCCGTCAGGCCGCCGCGGGCGGACTCCACGCGTACAAGATCCGTATCAGTGCCCGGCGTCGCACGCCGCCTCCCGACCTACCGGTCCATGAGGGCCAGGAATGGATGTACGTACTCTCCGGCCAGGTACGGCTGATCCTCGGAGACCGCGATTTCACCGTCAAACCCGGTGAAGCCGTTGAGTTCTCGACGTGGACACCGCACTGGTTCGGAGTGATTGACGGCCCGGCGGAGGCGATCACGATATTCGGTGTGCACGGCGAACGGCTACATCTGCACGGCTAGAGCCAGCTCGGCGAGGTGCTTCAGCGAGTTGTCGAGGTGCTGCCGGTCGAATGGCGGGAAACCGATCTCTTCACGGATGGCCGGCGGCACCGCCGACCAGTCATACGTCAGCATGACTTCCGTCCGGTCGTCGGCGACCGGCTTGAGGTCGTAGCGCCAGGTCCAGCCACCGAAGTCGAGGTTGCCATCGTCAGTGTATTGGCCCGGCAGCCATGCGATCGCGTGCGGCGGCTCGAAGACCTCGACCCGGTTGGCGATCTCGTAGTGCATCCCCCCGTAGTTCGAGTGGTACATCGCCATCCGGAAGACCTGGCCCACTTCGGTCAGCCGCTGGCCGTCGAGCGACTCCCGGACCCAGCCGGTGCCGTCGATCGCCTGATGGGTGTTCGGGTCGGCCAGCACGTCGAACACGGTTTGGGCCGGCGCATCTACCGCACACGTCGATCTCATTGTTTCGTCAGTCATGCCCGTACCGACCGGCGGCGGCTCAGAAACTCATCGCCACAGCGCATCCACCCGGCCGTCACCTATCCCAGATAGGCCGTCTGGTTGACCAGCCGTACCGAGGCCGCACCGTCGGGGTAGAACTCGGCGATCGACAGCGATGCCAGGTCCAGGTGCATGCGATAGAGGACGCTCGGGCCCGCATCCAGCGCCATGCGCAGCAGCGTCTTGATGGGCGTCACGTGCGACACCACCAGCACCGTCTCCCCCGGATGCTCGGAGATGATGCGCGCCCGCGCCCTGCCGACGCGCTCAGCCGCGGCGTCGAAACTCTCCCCGTCGGGCGGGGCCACGGTGGTGTCGCGCAGCCAGCGCTTGTGCAGCGCCGGATCACGTTCGGCCGCTTCGCCGAACGTCAGCCCCTCCCAACCGCCGAAGTCCGTCTCGATCAGGTCGGCGTCGACGGCGACGTCGAGGCCCAGTGCTTTGGCCGCTGCATCGGCGGTGTCGTGCGCACGCTGCAGCGGCGAGGTGATCACGGCCGAGATGCCGCCCGTGTTTCCCAGGAACTGCGCGGCCGCGTCGGCCTGGCGACGGCCGAGGTCCGTCAGCGCCGGGTTGCCGCGGCCCGAATACCTGCGCTCCACCGACAGTTCGGTCTGCCCGTGTCGCAGCAGCAGGAACCGGGTGGGCGCACCCCGCGCACCGGTCCAGCCGGCGGGGTTGGTGCGCTGTTCCGCTTTCGGTGCCTCCGTTGAGATTTCCAGCTCGGCTGCCGCATCCATCGCCTCGTTCGCCAAACGGTCGGCGTGGCTGTTCTTCGCCCGCGGAACCCAGGTGTAGGTGACGCGGTCGAATCGCGTCGACAGCGCGGTGGCCTGCTGATACAGCGGCGCCATGTCCGGATGCTTGACCTTCCAGCGTCCCGACATCTGCTCCACGACGAGCTTGGAGTCCATGTTCACGTCGACCTCGGAGGCGCCCAGGGTCGCCGCCTCCTCCAGGCCCGCGATCAACCCGCTGTACTCGGCGACGTTGTTGGTGGCACGGCCGATCGCCTGTTTGCGCTCGGCGAGCACCGTGTTGTGATCCGCGGTCCACACGACCGCGCCGTATCCAGCCGGACCGGGGTTGCCGCGCGATCCCCCGTCGGCTTCGACGACAACCTTCACGCGCCGGTCCCCTTGACCCGCAACAGAATCGCTCCACACTCGGGGCAGCGCAGCACTTCGTCCTCCGCGGCGGCGGAGATCCTGGCGAGTTCGCCACGGTCGATCTCGATACGGCATGCGCCACACCGGCCGCCCTGAAGCAGCCCAGCGCCCGCGCCGCCGCGGGTGCGCTGACGCTCGTACAGCGCCACCAGGTCGGGGTCCAGGCCGGCGACGAGTTCGTCGCGCCGCGAAAGTGATTGGTCGCGTTGGCGGTCGAGTTCGGAGCGCGCCTCGTCGCACGCCCGCTGCGCCTCCCCGAGGTCCTTCTGCAGCTCGTCGATCTTCGTCAGCTCGGCGGCCTGCTCGCCCTGCAGTTCCTCGCGGCGCTCCATGATCTCCAGCAGCGAGTCCTCCAGCGACGCCTGCCTGCGCTCGAGTGTCTCCAGTTCGTGCTGTAACTCGGTGAGCTGCTTGGCATCTGTGGCCCCCGAGTCCAGCAGCCTGCGGTCGCGATCCTCTCGCTGGCGGACCGAGTCGATCTCGGCCTCGAACTTGCTCACCTGCTCGTTGAGGTCGTCGAGCGCGATCTGCAGGACGGCTAGCCGGTCGTTGGCTTCGCGGTGCGTCGCCTGGATGGTTTCGAGCCGTTGCGACTCGGCGAGGTGGCCCGCACGATGTTCGATACGGCCTCGTTCGGCATCCAGATCGGCCAGTTCGAGCAGCGAACGTTGTTGAATTACTTCAGCTTTCATGCCTCGTTCTCTCCACGTTCCAAGGGTCAGTACGAACCGCTGACACCCGCACGGGTAACGCTTCGCCGAAATGGCCTCGCAACAGGTCGGCGGCCTGTGCGCACCACGGGTATTCGCTCGCCCAGTGCGCGACGTCGATGAGCGCCACCTCAGATGCCCGCCGGTGCTCGTCGGCGGGATGGTGCCGAAGGTCTGCGGTCACGAAGGCCTGCACTTCGGCGCCGGCGACGGTATCGAGCAGGGAATCGCCTGCACCGCCGCATACCGCCACGCGCGACACCGTCGCCTCGGGATCGCCGGAGGCGCGAATACCCCACGACGTGCCCGGCAGCGCGTCGTGCACCCGTGACACGAAGGCCGACAACGGCTCCGGCCGCGCCAGCACGCCCACCCGGCCCAACCCGACGTCGCCCGGCAGGGGTGCCAGCTCGAAGACGTCGAACGCGGGCTCCTCGTACGGGTGCGCCGTGCGCATCGCCGCCAGGACCCGGCCGCGCATCCGCGACGGTGCGATCATCTCCACCCGCTCCTCGGGCACCCGCTCAACCGTCCCGACGGCGCCGATCGCCGGTGTCGCACCGTCGTGCGGTAGGAATTGGCCGATACCCGTCGCGGTCCAGCTGCAGTGCGAGTAGTCGCCGATGTGTCCGGCGCCCGCAGCGAACATCGCTTCCCTTACCGCGTCGGCGTTTTCGGGGTTTTCGGTGGGGACGAAGACGACCCATTTGTCCAGGTCCGTCCCGCTCGGGATGGGCGCCAAGACTTCTTCGACGGTCAGGCCCAGTGCGGCGGCCAGGGCGTCCGACACTCCAGGCGAAGCCGCGTCGGCGTTGGTGTGCGCGGTGAACAGGGCCCGGCCGGTGCGGATCATCTGATGCAGCAGCGCACCTTTGGCGGTGTCGGCGGCGACGGTGTCGACCCCGCGCAACAGCAGGGGATGATGCGCGAGCAGCAGTCCCCGGTCGGGCACCTCGGCGACGACGGCGGCGGTGGCGTCCACGGCGACCGTGACCGTCTCGACGACCTCGGACGGGTCACCGCAGACCAAACCCACCGAATCCCAGTCCTGGGCCAGGCTCGGCGGGTAGGCCGTCTCGAGAACGTCGATGATGTCGGACAGCCGTGGTCTGATGTCGCCGGCCGAGCGGCTCCGGGCACTCACCGGATCACCTCGGCCATCGCCTCGACCAGCACCGGCCACTCGGGCCGCACCGCCGCACGCAGGAACTGGCCGTCCAGTCCGACGAAGGTGTCGCACCGGCGCACCGCAATGCCCTTGCCGTCGAGGTGTTTTCGCATCAGTTCCGCGTCCTCGACGGCGAAGAGGACAAAGGGAGCACATCCGTCGACGACATCTACGCCGATGCTAGTCAGCCCGGCGACCATCTCCGCGCGCAGGCGGCGCAGGCGTTGTGCGCCGCGTTCGGCCTCGGCCACTGCGTGCGGTGCGCTGCAGGCGGCGATCGCCTCGAGCTGCAGCGTGCCCAGCGGCCAGTGCGGGCGTCGCGCGGTCATCCGATCAAGCAGGTCGGCGGGTCCGAGCGCATAGCCCACCCGTAGGCCGGCGAGCGCCCATGTCTTGGTGAGGCTGCGCAGCACCACCACATCCGGCAGCGGTACGGCTGCCAATGACTCCGTCTCACCGGGCACCGAGTCTGCGAACGCTTCGTCGACGACCACGATGCGGCCCGTTCTGCGCAGCGCGGCGATCTGCTCGCGCGAGTGCAGCACCGACGTCGGGTTGGTCGGATTTCCGACGATGACGAGGTCCGCGTCGTCGGGCACGCCCGCGTCGGCCAGCTCGTAGGGCGGCCCGAGCACAACGTGTCGGAATGGCACACCGGCGGCGGCGAGCACAACCTCGGGCTCGGTGAACGACGGCGCGATCAGCGCCGCAGACTGTGGCT
Organism: Mycobacteriaceae bacterium; assembly: GCA_019749805.1. Taxonomy (GTDB): domain Bacteria; phylum Actinomycetota; class Actinomycetes; order Mycobacteriales; family Mycobacteriaceae; genus Mycobacterium. The sequence continues at coordinate 58,183 of JAIEPH010000078.1, forward strand.
GCAGGGCGGGCAACAGCGCGAACCCTTCGGCGCCCCCGGCCAGCAGGGCCACCTCGGCCGGCTGGCGGCCGTGTCTGGCGGCGACGGCCGCGCGGGCACGCTGCTCGTCGGCGGCGCTGGGGTACCTGCCCAGGTCGGCCACCCGCGCCGTGAGCCGGTCGACCAGCCACGACGGCGGCACGTCGGCGCGGACGTTGACGGCGAAGTCCAGCATGCCCGGACCTGCGGCCCGGTCGCCGTGATAGCGCGCTCCCGGGCGGGATTGGCTTGCCACATCACGACACTAGTGGGCCGTCGGGGACAATGAGTTTGTGACGGCGTCCCCGCAATTGGTGATCTTCGACCTCGACGGCACCCTGACCGACTCGGCTCAGGGCATCGTGGCGAGCTTCCGTCATGCGCTGGACGCCGTGGGCGCCGTCGTCCCCGACGGTGACCTGGCCGGCATGATCGTCGGCCCGCCGATGCATCACACGCTGCGCGACATGGGCCTCGGCGAGCAGGCCGACGCCGCGATCGCCGCGTATCGCGAGGACTACCTGGCCCGAGGTTGGGCGATGAACCGCCCGTTCGACGGGATCCCCGCACTGCTCGCCGACCTGCGGTCCGCCGGGATGAGGCTGGCGGTGGCGACGTCCAAGGCCGAGCCGACGGCGGTCCGGATCCTCACCCACTTCGGGCTCGACGGGCACTTCGAGGTCATCGCGGGCGCCAGTGTCGACGGCTTGCGCGCCACCAAGTCCGAGGTGGTCAAGCACGCGTTGGCCCAGCTCGAGCCGCTGCCGGACCGCGTGCTGATGGTCGGCGACCGGTCGCACGACGTCGAGGGCGCCGCCGAGCACGGCATCGACACCGTGGTAGTCGCCTGGGGATACGGTCGCTCGGACTTCGAGGGTCCCGACGCGGTCGTCCCCCACGCGCGGGTCGCGACCGTGGACGAGCTGCGGGAGGTGCTCGGTGTCTGATGTCGCCGACGCGCCCCTGCACGTCACCTTCATCTGCTCGGGCAACATCTGTCGCTCGCCGATGGCGGAGAAGATGTTCGCCCACCAGCTCAGCGAGCGTGGTCTGGCGGGCGTGGTGCGGGTGACGAGTGCGGGTACCGGCGGCTGGCACGCGGGCGAGCCCGCGGACCGGCGGGCCAGTCACGTGCTTCGCGCGCACGGTTATCCCTCCGCGCACCGCGCTGCGCAGATCGACGACGACCATCTGTCCGCCGACCTCGTCGTCGCGCTGGGACGCAACCATCTGCGGATACTGACGGATATGGGTGTCGATGCGGACAGAGTCCGGATGCTGCGCTCGTTCGATCCGAGGTCGGGGGCGCATGCGCTGGACGTCGAGGACCCCTATTACGGCGATCACGACGATTTCGAGGACGTCTTCTCCGTGATCGACGCGTCTCTGCCCGGCCTGCATCAATGGGTCGACGAGCAGCTATCCGCGCGTGGAATCGCGAGCTAGACCGGCGATGAACGCAGGGAAGAGCCGCAACCTGGTCCGGCGCTGGACCTTTTTGTTCAAGCCGTCCTGGCTGGCGCTGGCGGTTGTGGTGGTCGCGTTCGCCTACCTGTGTTTCACCGTGTTGGCGCCGTGGCAGCTCGGCAAGAACACCGAGACGTCGCGGGAGAACAACCAGATCTCGCACTCGGTGACCGCCGATCCGGTGCCGGTGACAACCCTTTTGCCGCAACAGAATTCGTCGGCGCCCGACGATCAGTGGCGCCGGGTCACGGCGACCGGAAAGTATCTGCCCGACGCCCAGGTACTCGCGCGGCTGCGGTCCGTCGAGGGCGAGCCCGCGTTCGAGGTGCTGGTGCCCTTCGCGGTCGACGGCGGTCCGACTGTGCTCGTCAACCGCGGTTACGTGCGCCCAGAGGGCGGGTCGCAGGTCCCGTCGATTCCCGCACCGCCGGCGGGGACGGTGACCGTCACCGCCCGGTTGCGGGACTCCGAAGGGCTCGTGCGGGACAAGGAGCCGTTCCGCCAGGACGGTGCACTGCAGGTGTATTCGATCAACGTCGGGCAGATCTCCACGCTCAGCGGCGTGCCGCTGGCGGGGTCGTACCTGCAGCTGGTGGAGGACCAGCCCGGCGGGCTGGGCGTGCTGGGGTTGCCCAACCTCGACGCCGGCCCGTTCCTGTCGTACGGCATCCAATGGATCGCGTTCGGGATCATCGCGCCGATCGGCCTCGGCTACTTCGTGCGCGCCGAGATCCTGCAGCGTCGGCGGGACAAGGCGGCGAGGGATGCCGCGGACGCGAAGCCGGATGCGCCCGTCACGACGGAGGCGAAGCTCGCCGACCGCTACGGCCGGCGCCGCTGAGAAGTATTGCGAAGAGTGCGGTCGTGATCTGAACCGCACGCGACAATCGAACGGCGCGGCTGAGGTCGGCGATCCGCGGTGGCGGGCCGTCGCCGAGTGTCGGCCGGATGTCGAGGTCGTAGGCGTACTGGGTCGGGCCGCCCAGCCGCACGCCCAGCGCCCCGGCGAAGGCGGCCTCCACGACACCGGCGTTGGGGCTGGGATGACGTGCCGCGTCACGCCGCCACGCCCGCCATGCTCCGAGCGGTGACCCGCCGACCACCGGTGCGCACACCATCACCATGACGGCCGTGGCGCGAGCCGCGGCGTAGTTGGCGGCGTCGTCGAAACGGGCTGCGGCCCAGCCGAACCGGTTGTAGCGCGGTGAGCGGTGACCGATCATCGCATCCAAAGTATTGGCGCCGCGGTAGACCAGAATCGCGGGAACTCCGCCGACGGCGCCCCACAACAGGGGGGCGACCTGCGCATCGGAGGTGTTCTCCGCGACCGATTCCAGCGCCGCGCGGGCAAGGCCGTCGGCGTCGAGGACCGACGGATCGCGTCCGCACAGCGACGGCAGGAGCGCCCGAGCGGCGTCGACGTCGCCTGCGGCCAGGTGGGCAGCCATCTGATTGCCGGCCCGCGTGAGTGACGTCCCGCCCAGCGCCACGAAGGTCGCCGCGGCCAGTGACACGAAAGCCGCTGGCGCTCCCACACGCCCTGCCACCCGCTCGATCAATAGGCCCGCCGCGCCGAGGGCGCCGAGCAAAGCGGCGGTGTGGACCACACCGGCTCGGCGGGTGTCGGCATAGCTCAGCCGCTCGAAAGCCGCTGCGCCGCGGCCGAACAACGCCACCGGATGACCTCGGCGGGGGTCGCCGAACAGCAGGTCGGCCAGCCACCCCGCCGCCATCCCTGCGGCGCGGCCGCGGCCGTGTGGCGCAAACACTCCCGCAGCGTCTCACAGGGTGGTTCGCGCCCGATCGGCTGGCCGGAGGTCCATGATCACAACAGACACAACAGCGAGGAGTCCACGATGACGTTCCCGGCCCTAAACCATGTCGCGCTCACGGTGCGCGACCTCGATGTGAGCGCGCCGTGGTACCGGCAGCTGATCGACGCGGAACCCGCGATCGACGAGGACACCGCCGCCGGATACCGGCATGTGGTGTGGGTCTTCGACAACGGGACCCTCTTCGGCATTCATCAACACGAGCGCGGCGTCCCCGATGAACGATTCACCGAGTTCCGCGCGGGGCTGGACCATGTCGGCTTCGGATGCGCCGATCGCGCCGCGCTGGAACAGTGGGTGCACCGGCTCGACGCCCTGGGTGTCGAGCACAGCGGCATCGTCGACGAGAGCTACGGGTCTGGGTTGAGTTTCCGGGATCCCGACGGCATCGCGTTGGAGTTCTTCGCGCCGCCTAGTCGAGCGTGACGATGATCCCTGTCGCCGGGTCGACTTTGCCGTCGAGCAGGTCGAGGTAGGCCCGCTGGATCTCGTCCTCGGTCGAGATCCGCTCGATCCGAAGCCAGCCGGCGGCCCACTGCGCGAACGGCGCCCACGACTCGGCGACCCTGCGGTCGAGCTCGGCGGCCCCCCAGTCGTTACCGCGCTTGGTGATCCTGTCCGGCGCGAAGAAGAACACCGGGTTCGGGCCAGCGAGTTCGCCTGCCCCCGATGCCATTTCGGTCCAATGGGTGGCACCGACCGTCGAGCTGTGGGCCAGCCGGTCCCCGAAGTGGGCGTGCACTTCGGTGCGCACCCCACCGTCGCCGGAGATGTCGACATAGACCGCGCGCTCGCCGGGAAGCTCCGACACCGCGTCGTACCGACACACCGAGTCGTAGACGTTCAGTCCCTCGACGAACTCCAGGTTGCCCCGCGATGTCAGTCCCACAACCTTGATGCCGTCGCGTTTGGCGAGCAGGTAGGCCGCGATCAGCGCCGTCTTCGAAGACGCGCTGGAGATGACGATCGTGTCGGCGCCGAAGAAGCCCTCGTCGGCGAGGAAATCGTCGATGAGGAACGACGTGAAGAACAGCGGGAAGAACAGGATGTGTTCGCCCTCGCGGTCGGCCGAGTAGACGGGGTCGGTCACGATATCGCGATAACCCTGGTAGGCCGATGGGAGATCCGCCCGATGTGGTGCCGCGTCGAAGAAGCCCTTCTCGTTGATGCGCGAGGGGACGACCACCAGGTGGCTGGCGCACGGCAGGTAGCCGTAGACCCGCATACCCTGCGGTAGGCCGGAATTGCGGGACTCTTCGACGTGGGCGTAACCCCAGACGTTCAGCTTCCCCCACTCGGGATCGGACGCCGGGAAGAAGCCCCAATAGTTCATGGCGTCACCGAATACGGCGTACGTGATGTTGTTGGCGGTCAGCCCGAACGATTCGATCCGGAGCAACGCCTCGCCGTCGGCCGGCGACGGCGGGTCGCGGTGGACGATGCGGGTGTCGTGAAGATCCTTGCGATTCAGCTCCAGGTCCACGACGCCAGCCTTACATAAAGGCGCGATTCCCATACCGGTCGAGCGAAACCAGTTCTCCGACAGGACGACGTGTCGTGGGGCCGTACTTGCCGATCGGCCAGCCCATCGGGATCACCGCGCACGGGGTGACGTTCCACGGCAGGCCGAGGACGCGGCGGGCCAAGAACTTGCTCCACAGCGGAATGGTGATCAGCGCCGCGCCCAGACCTGCGGCACGGGCCGCCAGCAGGAGGTTCTGCACGGCGGGATAGATGGAACCGTAGGCACTGGTCACCGCGACCGGCGGCCACGGAGGATGCCCGTCGCTCACGCTCTGCCTCGGCTTGGCGTGACATCGATCGCTTCATCGAATCGGGCAGGACGACGTCCTTGATTTCGACCCGGTCGATGTGTACTCCCCAGTCCAGTGCCGGGCTGTCGATCATCAACTCCAGGCCCTGGTTGAGCCGTTCGCGATTGGACAGCAGGTCATCTAAGTCGCTCTTGCCGATGATCGACCGCAGCGATGTCTGCGCAACCTGGCCGATGGCCGACATGTAGTCCTGGACGTCGACGGCCACCCGCACTGGGTCGGAAACATTGAAATAGATGACGGCATCGACGCGAACAGTCACGTTGTCGCGTGTGATGCCGTCTTGAGCCGGAATCGGCATCGTGACGATCTGCATGTTGACCTTGGTGAGCCGGTCGGCGATCGGGATCAGCATCGTCAATCCCGGTGCGCGAACGCCGGGTTGCACGCGACCGAATCGGAAGACGACGCCTCGTTCGAATTGTCTGATGACGCGGAGATTGGTTCCCAGCCACATCACGGCGAGGCCCAACGCGGCGGCCACTGCGTATACGACGGTCATTTTTCCTCCAGTCCGCCCGGGTCGCGGTTGTCGAGACCGTTGAGCTCGGGCTCTAATTGCCGCGAAACATCAGTCCACGCGGCGGGACGCGAAACACAGTCCTTCCGGCGCGCGCTGCAGGCTCCGGATTTCGGCGTCGGTGAGCACGCGTGGTCCCAGCAGCAAACATCCCGTGAGCGCCGCCGCAGCCAGCAGTGCTCTGACCCTCACCCGCCGGTAGGCATTCGCCGGCGGGGAAGGGTCTTCGGTGTCGAAAAGCTGAACCAATTCCGGGCTCTCCCAACGCAACCGACGCTCGATCTCGCGCAGGGCTTGGTGTACATCGTCACTACGCACTGAGGGCCTCCAGACGTTCGCAGACTTCGACGCCCTCACTGACGTCGTCACGCGGTTGGCGCCGCACTCCGCCCTCGGACTCCCAACGAAGCTGTGCCATGAGCGCGCGCCGGCGATCTCGCGCCTCTCGTGGCCTGATCCCCAGCAATTTGCTGGGGCTCGACATATCGCCGGGTTTTGATGCCGCCATCACTGCCGTATACGCACGGGCCAGGTCGGTGTACGGGGGGACAACCAACAGAACAACTCTGCCCCCGCTACCGGTCACCGACAATGTGTTGGTCGAAGTAGTTCTGGAGCCCTCGAGGACGATGCTGCGGGCAGCAAATTCCATTCGCATTGATTGTGGCGCCCGGCTGGTCTCGTCGTAGATGACCCGGTCGACGGACCCCACTCGTGGCGCGAGGGTTGTGAGCAGTGGGGGAAGTTCGACGAACAATTGGTCGGTCCGTGGCCACCAGGCACCCTGCACCGAAGCGCCGGAGCGATGGGCGGGCTTCAACCGCAGTCGGAGATAGCCAATTCTTGGTCGGCGCGCTTGCGCGGTTGTGAAGGAGTCAGTTGGTGCGGACATGTGCGACCTCCCGCCTAGACGTGTCGGACCGTCCCGACATCACGCTTGCCTCTCTACGCGGAGAGACTGCTAATATAAATGAATAATATCCTCTAAATTTAAGAATGGGCGGCGGGTGAACGAAAAATCAGATTCGAAGGCCGGGGGTAGGCGACGAGATCGCCTGCCGCGCAACCGGCAACGTGAACGTGTTCTGCAACTGGTGCGTGCGCACGGCGACGCAATTGACGCTGCTGAGGCTGCTTCACGCATGGGTATGCACGTTACGACCCTGCGTTTCCATCTGGACGCCTTGTGCGACGAGGGGGCGATCGAACGCACCCGGATGTATCGGGACGGAGTGGGTCGTCCACGCACCGGATACCGTGCTGTCGATGAGCGCCTGGACTATCGGATGCTCGCCGAGATCCTCGCGATGGAGCTCGGAAATACAGTGCAAGCACGCGCTCGAGGCGCCCAGCGCGTCGGAGAGCAATGGGCCGCCCGAATCGTAGGATCACGTTCCGAACCTGTTGCAGACAAGGACGGTATCGACACCTCAAAGTCGGAGGACCCGCTGGACCGAGGAGCCCTCCTCGCCACCGAGGTCTTCCACCGGATGGGTTTCGACCCCCAGCTCGCAGCCGATTCAGAACCAATGGCTTCGCTATCGGCTGACAGCAAGCAGATCGTCGGCCGCGAACGGGTCATTCGGTTGAGGGGCTGCCCCGTAAGGGATTTGGCCCGGGCCCACCCCGCGGTGTGTTGCGGGATACACCTTGGTTTGCTGCAGGGCATACTCGACCACGCCGCGGCAACCGACACGAAACACGACGCACCAAACTATGGAGTTTCGGCCAGGCTCGACCCGTTCGTGGAACCCGAGCTCTGCATCGCCAGGTTGATCGACTCCCGGTGATCTAGCGCGATTGACCGCCGGTTGCGACCGACCGCCAGTGTCAGCGACGCGTGCGTGGGGACGGCCGAGCGTCGTGGACCACAACACAGCACCGGTCGGCGTCCGGATCGAGTTCGGCGTGTGCGCGCGGGTGACCACAACCCGCGATGACGCCCTCGACAAGGTGTAGGTTCAGCTCACACACCACACCTCGGTGGTTCTGAGCGACCAGATGAAACGGACAGTTTCGTAGCGAGATGCGGCCCTTACCGTCGGTGTGCGGCAAATAGCCGCAGTTGCGTAGTGCGCCCACCACGTCTCGGCCGGATCCAGCGCCGGCACGCCTGCCCGCCTCGTGCGCGACGGTGTTCACGGCCTGTTGCACGGCCCCACTCACGTCCTGTTCGACGGATGCGACGAGCAGGCGGGCGAGCAGTTCGTAGTCCCGGGGCGGCACGCTGACCGTGATCTCCTGGGCGGCCCGGGCATACAGCTTGGCCGGGCGTCCTGCCCCTGGACCTCCTCGCCCAGCAGGTCTTTGGTGGCTGACGGTAAGCAGCCCCGCTTCGGCCAACTTATCCAGATGGTATGCCGCCAACGTGCGTCCAATCGACACAGCGGCAGCAGCCTGCTCGCGGGACACCGGACCGCCACTCTCGATCACGTGCTCGTACAACTGCCGCCGTAACGGGTCGTCCAGATGGCTGAGACCGGTCAGCGCGGCCAGCACGCCGGGGCGGTCGAGGTACATACGCAGACTCTAACACCAAAACATCTTGACAAATCGGTTGATTCGGCAGATTCTAAAACTAGTACTGATTAATTTTAGAAAAGGAGATTTCGATGACCGCCTCAGCTCAATACACCTCAACGGCCCACGCCTCGTCCGAAGTGCTGCGGCGCGTCAGATCGGATCCGGCCTACGCGGCGTTTCTCTTGCTGCGCATCGGATTCACGGCATTGCCGATCGTCTTTGGCATCGACAAGTTCACCGGCAAGCTCGTCAACTGGGAGTCCTATTTGGCGCCGTGGATCGTCGATGTGGGCCCGATCAGCGGGCATCAGATCATGCTCATTGTCGGCGTTATCGAAGTCCTCGCCGGTGTGGCGGTGGCGATCAAGCCCCGATACGCCGCCTACATAGTCGCCGCGTGGCTCGCCGGCATCATCGTCAACCTACTGAGCTACCCCGCGTTCTATGACGTGGCGCTTCGCGATTTTGGCCTACTGCTTGCGGCGCTGACGTTAGGTGGTCTGGCCTCGGTGTACGACCCGGCCTGGCATGGGCGCGTTCCCGCGCGCACCGATTCCGCTGCGGGATAGCCCGATCCCACCTCGCTCCTCCGTTCGTCCGGCGCAACTACGCCTGCGCCAGGTGAGCGGAGGAACTGCATGACCAACCTGGAGGACGTCATGGCCCAAGCGCGAAACGTCAACGTACGCCGGATATATGACCCGGTGTGGCCAGAGGATGGCACCCGGGTCCTCGTCGATCGAATCTGGCCGCGCGGTGTGAGCAAAGCCAATGCGCACCTTGACGAATGGTGCAAAGACATCGCGCCCTCCACCGAACTGCGCAAGTGGTACGGCCACGACCCCGCGCTGTTCGAGGAGTTCGCCCGCCGCTACCGCGACGAGCTGGACGAGCCCACCCGCGCTCCGGCACTCGCGCATCTTTGTGATCTGGCCAAGAGGCGAACGCTGACGCTACTCACCGCCACCAAGAGGGCGGACCTCAGCGAAGCTACGGTCCTAGCCGGTCTCATCGGCTGAAAGACAACTGTGAGCCACCGTCGTATTTGTCGTACGTGTGGCCGCGCCTGCGCGGGTCGCACGTACCGTTCCCCGAACCCGCGATGCGATCGAACCTCGCGGGAGTCGACTCGGGCTTGGATACGCGACAATGACCCTGCCGTGGTCGGGGTCACAGCCCTCCACGAAGGTCACCCCCCGCTCGGTGTAGGTAAACGTATCCGGATCATGGCCTCGCAGCCGGGTGGTCACCCGCTTGAACTCGGCGAAGCTGTCGGTGGCCCACATCAGATACTGGATGCCAATGGGGGCCGGCCGCGGTCGCAGAGACCGCCCCGTCGCGTGCAGATAGATCTGGAACCCGTCGCGTGTCAACAGAAGCGCGTTGTCGGGTTCGCGAAGGGCAACCCGGCACCCGAAAACATCGCGATAGAAAGTCAACGACCGGCCCAACTCAGCCACCCGCATCACTGCCGACGCAATCGTCGTCGTACCGACTTGAGCCTGTCTATTCGCGTGCATCATGGCGTTTTACCTCCTCTGTTGGCTGCCCCAGTGGCAATCACGCCGGAGAGCCATACTCGTCGCGAGTGCGATCGATCAGCGGCGACCGTGAGGGCCGTTAATCCACTGTGGGCAAGTGTGATTCGAAAAATTCTTGGTGTCATGGGCGCCCCCCAGTGGCGCGGCTATGGCCGATATGGGACTCGGCGCGCATCCGCTCCGCCATATGCGGATAGTGCAATTCGAAAGCCGGTCGCTCCGAACGGATTCTGGGCAGTTCGGTGAAGTTGTGACGCGGTGGCGGACATGTGGTGGCCCATTCCAGGGAGCTCCCATAGCCCCACGGATCATCGACCACAACCACGTCGCCGTAGCGGTAACTCTTGAAGATGTTCCACACGAACGGCAGCATCGAGACTCCCAGCGTGAAGGCCCCGATCGTCGACACGACGTTCAAGGTGGTGAATCCGTCGGTGGGCAGGTAGTCGGCGTAGCGGCGAGGCATGCCTTCGTTCCCGAGCCAGTGCTGCACCAGGAAGGTGGCGTGGAAGCCGATGAGCGTCAGCCAGAAATGCAGCTTGCCCAGTCGCTCGTCGAGCAGTCGGCCAGTCATCTTTGGGAACCAAAAGTAGATGCCTGCGTAGGTGGCGAACACGATCGTGCCGAAAAGCACGTAGTGGAAGTGCGCGACAAGGAAGTAGGTGTCGGTGACATGAAAGTCGAGCGGCGGACTGGCCAGCATGACACCCGACAAGCCGCCGAGCAGGAAGGTGACCATGAAGCCCACCGAGAACAGCATCGGTGTCTCGAATGTCAACTGCCCGTGCCACATCGTGCCGATCCAGTTGAAGAATTTGATGCCGGTCGGGATGGCGATCAGATACGACATCAATGAGAAGAACGGCAGGAGTACGGCGCCGGTGGCGAACATGTGGTGAGCCCACACCGCGGTCGACAGGGCCGCGATGCTCACGGTCGCGTAAACCATGGTGGTGTAGCCGAAGACTGGCTTGCGGCTGAACACGGGCACGATTTCGGTGACGATGCCGAAGAACGGGATCGCGACGATATACACCTCGGGGTGGCCAAAGAACCAGAAGAGGTGCTGCCAGAGGATCACTCCACCATTGGCCGGGTCATAGATGTGACCGCCAAGATGTCGGTCCACCGCCAACCCGAGCAGCGCCGCCGCCAGCAGCGGGAACACCATCAGCATCATGATGCTGGTGATCAGGATGTTCCAGGTGAAGATCGGCATGCGAAACATCGTCATCCCGGGCGCGCGCATGCACACCACGGTGGTGACCATGTTGACCGCTCCCAGGATCGTGCCCAGACCGGCGATGACCAAGCCCATGATCCATAGATCGGCGCCCGCGCCGGGCGCATGCAATGCGTCGCTCAGCGGCGTGTAGGCGGTCCACCCGAAATCCGCCGCGCCCCCCGGCGTGAGGAACCCGGCAACGGCGACCAACGCACCGAACAGATAGAGCCAGTAACTGAGCGCGTTCAGCCGCGGAAACGCTACGTCTGGCGCGCCTATCTGAAGCGGCAGAATGCAATTGGCGAAACCGAACACGATCGGGGTGGCATACAGCAGCAACATGATCGTGCCGTGCATCGTGAACAGCTGGTTGTACTGCTCATTGGACAAGAATTGCAAACCCGGGGCGGACAACTCCGAGCGCATCAGCAGCGCCATCAGGCCGCCGGCCATGAAGAAGCCGATCGACGTGGCCGTGTACATGATGCCCAGCAGCTTGGGGTCGGTGGTCGTCACCATCCGGTACACAAACGACCCCGTGAATCCCTGCCGCGGCGGGAACGGTCGAGCAGGTGTCAATTCAACGACTGCGCTCATGTTGCGTCCAGATCGGCGTGGGGCCCGGCCATCTCGTGCGCCATGTGCACCAACTCCCAGCGTGGACCTATTTAGAGGACTATATCCCTTTAAATAGCTTTGCGTAAGAGGGTGGCACTCCCAGCGAAAAGCATCGTGCGACAGTGGCTTCCACTCTCCGCGAAGGCCTGTCTCAAAGCAGATCAGTAACGCCGGGGTCGGTCACTCGGACGATTCGGATCCGCCACAGCCTGTCGGATTCACTTCCGTGTAGATACCTCCACTCATACGCACCGGGACGGTCACGGGCGAACTCTTCGCGAAGATGTATCGGGTCGTGGCTGTTCACGAGCACGAACGAATCGCCGGCGGCCAGTGCATCGAAGCGGGCGAAGATCATCGGGTGCCGTTGGGCTTTGGGTATCTGCCGCACGTCTAGCTCGTCGGGGTCAGTAGCTACGTACGGTTCATGGACAGTCATGAGCATATACTATTCCTACAAGTGATAATTGGAGTAATATCCTCCGGTATGACCTACGTGATCGGAGCGCCATGCGTGGACGTCAAGGACCGCGCCTGCGTGGACGAGTGCCCGGTGGACTGCATCTACGAGGGTGCACGCATGCTCTACATCCATCCTGATGAGTGCGTCGACTGCGGTGCGTGTGAACCGGTGTGCCCAGTCGAGGCGATCTATTACGAAGACGACTTGCCCGAGCCTTTAATGCCGTACATCGACGAGAACGCCAAGTTCTTCACCGAGACCCTGCCTGGTCGAACCAATCCCCTGGGCTCACCGGGCGGCGCCGCGAAACTAGGTGCTGTCGATGCCGACACCCCGATGGTTGCGGCGCTGCCGCCGCAGGGCGACTGATGCTCACCGACGCGTCCGCGCGACAGCCGGGGCTGGGCGCCCCGGGGCGCCGAGACGTCATCCTGGCGTTGTTACGGGCCTCAGCCGAGCCGCGCAGCATTGCCAGCGTCGCCGATGAGCTCGGTGTACATCCGAACACCGTTCGGTTTCACATCGACGCGCTGCTGCGCGCGGACCGCGTCGAACAAGTACTGGGCGACTCCGCCGGTCGCGGACGACCGCCGACCCTGTTTCGCGCCAGCAGGCGGATGGATCCCACAGGACCGACGAACTATCAGCTGCTCGCTGCCATTCTGACCGGCTACGTGGCCCGCGAACCCGATGCGGCAGACATCGCCGTCCAGTTGGGCCGGTCGACCAGTCCAGCGCTGGTGGCGTCCAACACGCAGGGTCGCGCGCCGACGAGAACCCGCGCGGTCACCGAACTGGTGGAAATGTTGGCGGAGCTCGGATTTGAACCCGAGCCCGTCGACGGTCGACGTGCACGCGACATCAGGTTGCGGCACTGTCCTTTCCAGAGTCTGGCCGAGCAACACGGTGAGGTGACCTGCTCGCTGCACCTAGGCCTCATGCAGGGTGCACTGAGCGCGATGCGAGCACCCGTCAGCGTTAATCGTCTCGACCCCTTCGTCGAGCCGGATCTGTGTGTGGCACACCTGATCCCGGCCTCGAATGGTGGCGCGTCGTCATGACGAGCTCGCCGCCCCGCGCACCCCGCCTGCATCGGATTGGAGGCGCTCCAACGTGCGGCGCCGGTTGGGCTCGGCGCCGCCCTACTGGACCCTACGAAGGAGACACACCATGACCGTTCATCAGTCGCACCTCGAGGCACTCGGCCAGCACGACTATCTGATCAGCTTTCAGCACGACCAGGACACGAAAGTTGTCCGCCTGCACGCCGACCCCGCCGTGGTGGCCCAGATCGCCGATGACGAACAGAGAGTCGTCGAAGCGACCGCGGCGTATCTGATCGCCCGCCAAAGCGCCGAGGACCTGCCCGAGGACGTCGACCTCGACATGGTCGCTGCCGCCTACGACAGCTATGTCGCCGACCTTCGCCGTCAGTTGAGTTCGCCGGCGGCTCGCTGAGAACCGGGACAATCCAATGGACAAGGTATCTCTGACCGCACTCACCCGGCAGCATCTGGGGTCTGCACAGGCCGCCCGTAGTGGGCGCAGCGCGCACACGGTGTATGGCGGACACCAACACACGCTGCGACAAACGCTGATCGCCCTGACCGCCGGAACCAAGCTCGACGACCACGAGAGCCCCGGCGAAGCCACACTACAGGTGCTGCACGGCCGGGTGCGGCTGACCAGTCCCGACGCCACGTGGGACGGCCGGCCCGGCGACCACCTCGTCATTCCTTCCACCCGCCACGGTCTGCATGCCATCGACGACTGCGTCGTTCTTCTGACCGTCGCCAAATCTGTTCGGCGTCACCGCGAAACCACCTATGACGACGATCTGCCCGGGCTATGACACAAACGGTCTCAGCCCCGGTCAACCCCTAGAACCCGGACAACGAACACCTACTGGAAGGCACCGATATGACCGGCACGCGACCCGCACCCACGACGACCGACGCGGGCATCCCGGTACAAAGTGACGAGCACTCCTTGACAATCGGGCCCGACGGACCGATCCTGCTCCACGATCACTATCTGATCGAGCAGATGGCGGCGTTCAACCGCGAACGCGTCCCCGAGCGCCAGCCACATGCCAAGGGCTCCGGCGCTTTTGGACGCTTCACGGTGACAAACGACGTCAGTGCGTTCACCAAGGCGGCGGTTTTTCAACCTGACACCACCACCGACACGGTGATCCGGTTCTCCACCGTGGCCGGCGAGCGCGGCAGCCCAGACACCTGGCGCGACGTACGTGGCTGGGCACTGAAGTTCTACACCACCGAGGGCAACTACGACATCGTCGGCAACAACACCCCGGTGTTCTTTCTGCGTGATCCACTCAAGTTCGGCCACTTCATCCGTTCGCAGAAACGCCGCGCCGACAGCAACCTGCGCGACCACGACATGCAGTGGGACTTCTGGACACTGTCACCGGAGTCCGCGCATCAGGTGACCTATCTGATGGGCGATCGGGGCGTTCCTCAGTCCTGGCGGCATATGAACCTCTACGGCTCACACACCTATATGTGGATCAACGGCGCGGGCGAAAAGTTCTGGGTCAAATACCATTTCATCACCGATCAGGGGGTGGAGAACCTCACCCAGGACCAGGCCGACGATCTGGTGAAGCTCGACACCGACTATCACACCCGTGATCTCTTCGACGCGATCGAGCGTGGCGAGCACCCCAGTTGGACGCTGAAGATGCAGATCATGCCCTTCGAGGACGCCAAGTCCTACCGGTTTAATCCGTTCGACCTCACGAAAGTCTGGCCGCACGCCGACTATCCCTTGATCGAGGTCGGCAAGCTGACCCTTGATCGCAACCCCACCGACCACCACAGCCAGATCGAACAAGGCGCCTGGGAACCGTCCAACCTGGTGCCGGGCATCGGTGCCAGCCCGGACAAGATGCTGCTGGGCCGGATGTTCGCCTACGCGGACGCACACCGCTACCGGATCGGCGCCAACTACAACCAGATCCCGGTCAACACACCACAGTCGCCGGTACACAGCTACAGCACGGCCGGGAATATGCGTTACCGGCTGGCGACCGACCCGGTATATGCGCCGAACTCCAAGGGCGGACCCCAGGCCGACATCGCCCGGTACGGCGAACCGGCCAGTTGGCATACCGACGGCGATATGGTCCGCACCGCGTACACGCTGCGGGCAGAGGACGACGACTGGGGCCAGGCCGGCACCCTGGTCCGCGACGTGCTGGGCGAGTCCGAGCGGAACCGACTGAGGAACAACGTGGTTGGTCATCTTCGGGCCGGGGTCAGTGAGCCGGTTCTGCAACGCGCATTCGACTATTGGTGCAACATCGATCGTAATCTCGGCGACCTGATCGAAAAGGGTGTCCGGCAATGAGCGACACCCGTCGCGCCGGGCTGAATTGACCCGGCGCCCAGTTCAAGTGAAGTGGAGGAGAAGGCATGCGTGTCGTTGTGGACCGTGATCGCTGTGAAGGCAATGCGATCTGCGTGAAAATCGCGCCCGAGGTGTTCACCCTCGACGAGGACGAATATGCCATGGTCATCGCCGACCCCGTACCGGTCGAACAAGAGTCACTCGCCGAGCGTGCTATCGCCGAATGCCCTCGCGCGGCATTGTCGCGCTACGACTAGGCGCTCGATCATCGCTGTCGCAACACGACAAACCCCGTCCGTCTTGTTGTTCGTCGCGGGCAAGCCCGGGCAGGGAATCCGAGCCATCATGGAGGTTGAAGCTAAAGGGTAGGAGAAGTATCCGAGAAGTGGAGGCTGTGATGGACGACGGAAAGCCCTGCCGCGATCAATCGTCACAGCCGGTGCGCGCCTTGCTTGGTCGCCGCCTGGCCGAAACCCGCAAGTGCACGGCGCGCCGGTCGAATCGGTTTGCTCGCCGAGCCGTGCGGCCGGCGCCCCGCCGGTCCTCCACACGTCGGAAGCTCACACCCCGATACGTAAAGAGACTCGCTCAGAGGGGATTCCGATGACCGTCCCGCGTCCGCATGACCGCGCGATCAGCATCCATGCGCCCGCTGATGAAGGCATGGAAGCCTTCACGGTGCGCCTACCGCAGTGGTCTTTGTTCAGGCTGTTCCGCAGCAACCCACTGGTAAGGACCAGCGATCGCATCGAGGCACTGGTGGTAGCGCTGGCTGTGATGGTGTCACTGCTGGCTGTCCCGGTGGCCGGGGCGGTCGGCACCGCTGTGCACGATTCACGCCGCGACGTCTACGTCCAGCAGCACCAGACTCGCCACCTCGTCACGGCGACGATCATCGCCGACACTGCCGGCCAGGACTTCTCGCATACCAGCACCGCTACCATGGCGGCCCGGTGGTCGGCTGCCGGGTCCGAACACAGCGGCCCGGTGACGGCACAATCGGAGTCCGAGCCCGGCGACGAGGTCGCGATCTGGGTCGACGACAAGGGCGCACTCACCAACGCGCCGACCTCGACGACCCGCGCCGGAGTGGATGCGGTGACCACTGCACTGTTCATGTGGGCGGCTGTCACCTCGGCTGTGGCGATCCTGTTGATCGGTACCCGAGCGGTGTGTAACCGCATTCGCGCCAGCGGATGGCAACGCGCGATCGACACGCTGGTCGGCCGCGACGGGCTGCAACCACGCCAGTCCTAAATCGCCGCCAACCGTTCGGCGGCCCAGTTATTCACGAACACGGGAGCACTTCCATGTCCGCACTATCATTGCCCTTCAAGATGACCCACGAGCGTCGATGGATGATCGCGAATCCTCGATTGCAAGTAAAGCCCGCCCACCGTTCTGCAGGGTTTGTGCAGGGCGGCTGGTGGCCGCTGACCGATAACCTGCATGTCGAACTTCCACATCTCCTGGCGGCCCTGTCGTCGCGTTCGGGGACCATCGAGCGGGTCATCTACGACGAGACCAGTTGGGCCCCTGCATCGATGCGGATGGAGTTTCGCGGCCACAGCGTGATTCTGGAACCCCGCAACACCTCGTCGAACACCCTGATTCTCAGCGGCAAGAAGTTCGGGACGCTCGTGTTGCTGGTGGTTCGCCCCGATACCGACCCGGCGGCAGCGCACGCCACGGTGATGGCGGCAGCCGACCCCGCCGACCGCTCGAGCGCTGAGGAGCTGCTGGCGATCGGGATGGGCGCGGCGCACGACGGACCCGCGTCCTGACGGGCAGTCACGTCGCGCTGCGGCACATTGGTCGGCCGGAACATCAGTGCGCTCAGCAAAGGTGTGACGCCGGGTTCGGAGCGACGACGAGGAATAACCGCCCACGTCGTCGCCCCCCGCCACAGATTCGATTCGATGTGCATATTCGCACCGGTCTGACGCTCGAAAATCCTCACATCAGGTGGCGGGGCCGCGGTGAATTGCCTGCCTAAACAGATGGCAGGCAATTACTAATTTTGTTCACGATTTTTGTTCACGATTTATTGTAAACGTCTGTCGCGTCAGCCCTTGCGCTTCCGCGAAATCGGCATCGAGTCTGTGACCTTGGCTCGCTTGGCGGCCCGGCGCTCCTTGATGGAAAGTTCGGGCTTTCGAAGGGTTTTGCCCGGAGATTTATCAGCCATTGTCGCTCCTTAATACGAAGTGGCAACCACTTCCCCGACCATACGTCAAAAATAATAAAAAGCCAGCGGCCGCGTGGTTTCGTACTATTCATCCGGCATGCCCTCGATCTGCCAAGCACCGGGCGCCATTGACGGGACTGTTGTCCGATCGCGACAACCGCGCATCGGCTGCTTGTCCGATTTCAGCTAACCAGCTGCGGGCCCGATGCGCCACCATGGAGATAACACCGAAGAGCTTAGATGTGGAGGTTTTGTGATGGGCGGCGAGCGCATTGACGGCGGGCCTCGATCGGCGATCGTGGTCGGTGCGGGCATCGTCGGCTTGTCCACGGCGTGGTTCTTACAAGAGCGCGGGGTTGACGTCACGGTCGTGGACCGCACCGGCGTCGCCGCGGGCGCGTCCTGGGGCAACGCCGGCTGGATCTCTCCAGCTTTGACCCTCCCGTTGAACTCGCCCGGCGTGCTGCGCTACGGGCTGCGTTCGCTGCTGGATCCGGCCGCGCCGCTGCACATCCCGATGGCCGCCGACTCCACGCTCGCGGTTTTCTTGATGCAGTTCGTCGCCAACTGTCGACGTTCTTCGTGGAAGCGCGCGGTGCGCGCCAACGTACCGCTCAACGAGGAGGCCATCGAGGCCTTCGACGTGCTGGTGGCCAACGGTGTCGATGCACCGGTGACCGATGCCCCCATCACCGCGCGGTTCTCCCGCGCCGAGCACATGGTGCGCGAGCTGCGAGCGCTGGAAAGTGCCGGGCAAGCAGTGTCTTTCACCGGATTGGCCGGCGAAGCGCTACGCGAGGCTGTACCTCTAGCCTCGCCGGCGATGGCCGCCGGATTGAGCATTAACGGTCAACGCTTCGTCGACCCCGGCCGGTTCGTGCACGCGCTCGGACGGGCAGTTGTGGAGCGCGGAGCGACGATGCGCACGATGGAAGTGCGCGGTGTGTTCAGCTCCGGCAGCGGGGCGACGGTGTATCCCGGGAAGGGTGTGCCGTTGACCGTCGACGCCGCGGTGATCGCCACCGGCGCATGGCTTCCCCGACTGGCGGGCGAGCGGGTACGCGTTCCCGTGCAGGCCGGTCGCGGCTACTCGTTCACGGTGCCCGTGGACCGCCCCCTCCCGGGCCCCATTTATCTGCCCGACGTGCGGGTGGCGTGCACGCCTTACAACGGCGCGCTGCGGATGTCGGGAACGATGGAGTTCCGCGACCCGCACGAGCCGGTGGTGCCTGCGCGGGTGGGCGCCATCGTCGCCTCCGCCATGCCGCTGCTCGAGGGGGTGCGCTGGGCTGAACGCAGCGACATCTGGGTTGGTCCGCGCCCGGTCGCCCCCGACGGACGACCCCTCATCGGGGAGATCTCGCGCGGGGTCTACGTCGCCGGCGGCCACGGCATGTGGGGACTTGCGCACGGCCCGGTCACCGGTCGCCTGCTGGCCGAACAGATCACCACCGGCAAGCAGCCCGAAGCACTGCGGGACTTCGACCCGCTGCGGCGAACCGGCCGCTAGAGCCCCGTCAATTTCCGAAGTCCACACCGCCCGTCATCATCCTCCGTGTCTCGGGCGGCACCCGGGTCCCCTAGTCAACGAAAGGAACAGAAACAATGACTAGCACCGAACGAACTCGCACCGAACGTCCGTGGATGACGCGCGAAGCTCACACCCGCCTGAAGTTAGAACTGGCCGGGCTGCGTTCGCGGCGCGGCATCGAAGTCCCCGATGACTTGATGGACTACGACGACAACCTCATGGCCGCCCACGTGGCGCGACAAGCACGCATTCGCCAGATTCAGGAACTGTTGGGCAACGCCGTCGTCGGTGATGATCCGCCCGACGACGGCATCGCAGAACCAGGAATGGTGCTGACCGTGCGCTACGACGACACCGGTGACACCGAAACCTTCCTGCTCGGCGTTCGTGGTGTGGAAGACGCCGGCATCGACGTCTATTCGATGCAATCACCACTGGGCAGCGCGATAGCGGGCGCACGCGTCGGCGAACAGCGCATCTACTCCATCCCCAGCGGAGCCAACCTGCCCGTCACGCTGCTCGAGGCGGCCCCCTACGGAAAGCACACGCCGCAACCCGAAGGGCCCCAGCCTGTCCCGCGCCGCGGAGGCTCCCTAGCACGCGCCACGTCCAAATGCAGGGCGACCGCACGTCGGCCGGTAGCCGCAACATAACTCCCTCACCGGGGCGCAGGCGATTCGTCAAAGACGGTACTGCGCTGTGGAACTCGTGTAACGAAAGGAACTGGCATGGCCACGACGCCACGGGTCTGGATCTCACCGCAGGCCCACGAGCGGTTGAACCGCGAACTGGACACCCTGCGTTTCCTGTTCTCCGCCGGAATCGACGATGCGGACTCCGACGAAAACACCATCGTGGTGCGCCGCGCATGGGAGACCAGGATTCAACATATACATGATCTGCTGATTAACGCCGTGGTCGGCGAAGACCCACCCGACGACGGGATCGCCGAACCGGGCATGGTCGTCACCATCCGTCGCGACGCCACCGGGGATACGGAGACGTTCCTGCTCGGCGTGCACCGCGCCGAATACGACGACATGCGCGTCTACTCCATCGAATCCCCGTTGGGCGTGGCCATCGCAGGAGCACGTCCGGGACAACGGTGTACCTACAGCCTTCCCAACGGTATGCCCCTGTCGGTCACGCTGCTCAAAGCAGTGCCCTACGGCCTGCACATGGCTGACCTGACCCAGCCGACAGCAGTGTGATGAGATCGCACACACCGTCCAAACCGAACGCCCACCGGCGGTTAAGAGGAACCCCCGTGTCTCCAACAGCTCCCACCTTCAGCACACTCTACGACCGACTCATCAAGGCCTACAGACGAATCCGTGAACTCGAGGCCCGTGAAGCGGAACTTTGCACCGATAACAGGACCCTGCGCGCGGCCATCACCGAAGTCACTCAGGGCCACGACCATGCCGAGCGGCGCACACAACGGCGCGTGCGGGCGAAATGACGCTGAAGCCACGACTCTCGACAAACCCCGCACTGAAAATCCCGAATGTTGATCAGCACTCGTCGAAAGACCGATGCACAACAACGAAAGGCGAAACATGTCAACGATCATCGAGAACACCCCGGACACACCAACAGGCCGAACAACTTTGGGAAGTCTGCGCATGCAGTTGAAACCCGCCCATCGATCATGTGGGTTTGTCCAGGGCGCCTGGTGGCCACGATCGACAGATTTGGGCAGCGAATTGCCTTCCCTCCTGACAGCCCTCTCGCTGCGGTTCGGCACAATCGACAGCCTGCTCTACCACGGAAGCAACTGGTCGCCAGCGCCCCTGAACATCGAGCACCGCGGCGAGCAGGTACTCCTGAGCGCCCACCAAGAGTGGCCGAATGTCATCTCTCTCTTGGGCCCCCGGTTCGGCAGGCTCGACCTGTTGGTGGTGCCGCCGTACACCGAGCCGACGTGCGCCTACAGCGTGGTTACCACTGCGGCCAGCGTCAACGATGTATCTACCCCCGACCAACTACTGGGAATCACCCGGCGCGGAGACGATCGTCTGCTCTCCCCGATCGCACTCGAGCGGTGGGAAGCCGACGGAGGAGCACTGCCACTCACATCACGAGCACAACGTGAGATGCAAGATGCGTGATCAACAGATGCGATGAGAGCTGTTGTCGCACACATGACTTGTCGAACGTGCGCGAACCGGCCTGGCGGTGGGCGCGACGCTCAGATCGCCCTTGGCCACACCGTCGTCGATGATCGCGGCATTGACCGTCGGCAGATACAGCGAAGCCAGGGTGCTCAAATTCGGCTGAGCTCGCCGCCGGACCCGGCGGGCGGCACCGTCCCGGCTGACATCTTCGCTTGTGCGTCGGGCGGTTCCGCTGCCGTGGGAATGGCACTGTCGATGAGGACGGCTGCGATGGCGGCGGCGGTGGCGAAGCTTTCGGCGTTGAGGACACGGTTGCGGGCCGAAGCGCCATCCAAAAGCAGCGCCAGTTGTTCGCCGAGTTGTTCGGGGTTGGTGGCGCCGGCCTCGCGCGCGGTTTCGCTGAGGCGCGCGGCAAAAGCCTTCTTGTAGTCGCGGGCGTGCACGCGTGCCGGGTGGTCCGGGTCGTGGAGTTCGACGGCCGCCGCGATGAACGGACACAGGGGCCCGGATATGTCGAAGGCGGCGAGGAGTCGTTCGCGGGGCGTGAGGTCGGCGCGGTCGAACACCTCGGGCAGGATGTCGGGATCGAATCGGCGCAAGTGCTCGGCGATCAGCTCATCCTTACCGCTGAAGTGCTGGTAAAAGGTGCGCTTGGACACCTGGGCCACCTTGCAGAGCTGGTCTAGCCCGGTGCTGTTGATGCCTTGATCGCGGAACAGTTGTTGCGAAGCGGCGACGATGCGCTCTCGCGCGCCTCTTCCGCGGCGCAGGCCTCGCGGCCCTTTCTCCAACTCCGACATGCACCCAGCCTAGCCCAGCGGGTACGGATCTGTGTACATAGCTTGCGCTCCGCGGTACCCTCCGTAACGTTAAGAACACAGATCGGTGTACATAACAGCGGCATCATCAATGAATAGAGCGGTCGTGGGAAAACTCGATGGCAAGGTCGCAGTGATCACCGGCGCGACAAGTGGCCTAGCGCTGGCCGGTGCCAAGTTGTTCGTCGACGAAGGCGCTCACGTCTTCATCTCAGGCCGACGAAAGGACGTGCTGGACGAAGCCGTCGAGCTGATCGGCCGCAACGTGACTGGCGTGCAGGGCGACTCAGCCGAACTCGACGATCTGGACCGGTTGTTCGACACGATCAAGCGGGAGAAAGGCGCGATCGACGTGTTGTGGGCGAGTGCCGGGACGGGCGAAAAGAGCAGGCTCGGCGAGATCACCGCGGAGCACTTCGATGCCACCTTCGCGCTCAACGCGCGCGGCACGCTGTTCACGGTCCAGAAGGCGCTACCGCTGTTCAACGATGGCGGCTCGATCCTCCTGACCGGGTCAAACGCGTCGCTCAAGGGTTACCCCGAGTGGAGTGTGTATGCCCGAGCAAGGCCGTACTTCCCGCCTACGCACGGGTGGGTGTCGGAGTTGAAGGACAGGAAGATCCGGGTGAACGTGCTGCCCCCCGGCCAGGTCGCCACTCCGATACAGGAGCAGTTGTTCGACGCGGAGATGAAAGCGCAGTTCGAATCCCTGATCCCGCGGGGCACGATGGGCTGCCCCGAAGAGATCGCGTCGGTCGCATTGTTCATGGCCTCGGACGACTCGAGCTATGTCAATGGCGTGGCGTTGGTCGCCGACGGCGGAGTCGTGGCTATCTAGCGATCGACGAGGCGACCACATGGTGGCGCCCGCTTGCCGTCCGGCGTCCAGTTCCAGGGGCGCCGTGCCGGTCTGCTCGGCATGCAGCCCTGGGAACGTCTACGGAATTCGTGGCGCGGGATAGCGGGATAGGTAGTACCACAATAGATTTCATGGACAGCTAGGGTTACCGCCGAGTTCGACGACCTGGGATTTTGTGAGTGGGCGCGGACGGTATCGAACCGCCGACCGCTGGTGTGTAAAACCAGAGCTCTACCACTGAGCTACGCGCCCTCGTCAGGGCAAATTACACGCCGACGAGGTCAGACACGAAATCGGTCAACCCGACCGAAGCGCCGCCAACGCGTCCGTCCACGCCGCCTGATCGCGCGGCTCCCCCGGCTGCTTCATCTCCGCGAACCGGATGATGCCTTCGCGATCCACGACGAAGGTCCCCCGATTGGCGAAGCCTGCGTCGTCGTTGAACACGCCGTAGGCCTGGGCCACCGCGCCGTGCGGCCAGAAGTCCGACAGGACCGGAAACAGGAAGCCGCTTTCGGTCGCCCAGACCTTGTGGGTGGGCGGCGGGCCGACCGAAATGGCCAACGTCGCGGTGTCGTCGTTCTCGTAATTCGCCAGGTGATCACGAATCTCGTCGAGCTCGCCCTGACAGATCCCGGTGAAAGCCAGGGGAAAGAACACCAGCAACACGTCTTTGGCACCGCGGAAGTCGCTCAAGGTGACCGGCTGGCCGTTCTGGTCCTTGAGCGTGAAGTCCGGCGCCTCGGTTCCGACGTCGATCAATGCCTACCTGCCGCCTTGGACTTCGGCTGCACCAGCCGACTGGCGATCCAGCCGCCGAGGTTCGCCGACGAGGTCTGCATCATCCCGGCCGTCGGCGCCGATTCGGCGATCTCAGCCGGCTGCACGTGTCCGGGCTTACCCGTCTTGGGTGTGACGACCCAGATGACGCCGTCGTCGGCCAGGGGCGTGATGGCGTCCATCAGACGATCGACGAGGTCACCGTCGTCATCGCGCCACCACAGCAGCACCACGTCGATCACTTCGTCGGCGTCTTCGTCGAGCAGCTCACCGCCGCACGCTTCCTCGATGTCGGCCCGGATGTCGTCGTCGACGTCCTCGTCCCAGCCCAACTCCTGCACAACCTGATCTTTTTGGATGCCCAGCCTTTGGGCGTAGTTCGAGGCGTCCTCCGCCGCGACCACCGTCGGTCCTCCTTCAGCCAGCTGGCGCGATGTGCGTCCGGCCCTATCGTCGCACGCCGGGGTCCACTAGCGACTCACCGGCGGCAAGGTTGTGCCGAACTAAATCAATATGCCGCATCGCAGCGGTTCAGCGCGGTGGTCTTCGCATCGTTGAGCTTGGTGATCGCCGCGTTGAATTCTTCGGCGCCGTAATTGCCCTCAATCGCCACTGCGACGCCCCTTGCGGCGTCGACCCAGGTGTTCATCGAGTCCTTCAGGTCCGGCGGCAGCGGATCGGACACGCTACGGGCGACCAGGTCGGCGCTGTGGTTGAGAGCGTCGATCGCCGGGCGCGCCTTCGCGTCGGCGTCGGCGACGCTCTGGTTGAAGGCGTCGACATAGGCGTTGACTGCGGTGATCGCGTCCACACTGCTGGTGCTCAGCGACTCACACGACGTGTGCACCGCCTCCTGGGTGAGCGACGCCTGCCGCTCGGACTCGCGGGCACTCGAACTGGCCGCGGACTCCGCGATGGACGCTGATACCGACGCCCTGTACACGGGTGCATCCGCGGTATCGACCGACGCGGTGCCCTGGGTGACACTGCTACAGCCGACGATGATCATCGCCGCGGAAGCGGCACTGCCGACCGCGAGAGCGGCGATCCGCAGGCGTCTCGGAAACAGCCAACCGGTCACCACGGTCTGCAGAGGTTACCGGGTCCGATTCGCGATGGCGGGTTCATTCCATCCCGTACCCCCACCGGTGCATGTCATGCAGGATTGGAGAAGGATGGAGGTACTGCGCACACAAGAGTGCAAGGTGACCACAGGTGGGTGGTGCGGAAAACATCCGCGCCGGCCACCGCAGCACGTATACCGCCTAACAAGGAGCGGAAGTTGACCACCGAGTTCGCGCGCCAGGATCTGGCCCAAAACTCCAGCAGTGCAGCCGAACCCGACCGCGTTCGGGTGATCCGTGAAGGTGTCGCGTCGTATCTGCCCGACATCGACACCGAAGAGACCGGCGAGTGGCTGGAGTCTTTCGACAAGCTGCTCGAGCGGTCCGGGCCGGCCCGCGCCCGCTACCTGATGCTGCGGCTGCTGGAGCGCGCCGGCGAACAGCGGGTGGCCATCCCGGCGCTGACGTCCACCGACTACGTCAACACGATCCCGACCGAACTGGAGCCGTGGTTCCCCGGCGACGAGGACGTCGAACGCCGCTACCGGGCCTGGATCCGCTGGAACGCCGCGATCATGGTGCACCGCGCGCAGCGGCCGGGAGTCGGTGTCGGAGGGCACATCTCGACATACGCATCCTCCGCGGCACTCTACGAGGTCGGGTTCAACCACTTCTTCCGCGGCAAGGCACACCCCGGTGGCGGCGACCAGATCTTCATCCAGGGCCACGCCTCGCCGGGCATCTACGCGCGCGCGTTCCTCGAGGGCCGGCTGACCGCCGATGACCTCGACGGCTTCCGGCAGGAGCACAGCCACCCCGGCGGCGGGCTGCCGTCGTACCCACATCCGCGCCTGATGCCGGACTTCTGGGAGTTCCCGACGGTGTCGATGGGCCTGGGCCCGATGAACGCGATCTACCAGGCCCGCTTCAACCACTACCTGGACGACCGCGGCATCAAGGACACCGCCGACCAGCACGTGTGGGCGTTCCTCGGGGACGGCGAAATGGACGAGCCCGAATCACGCGGCCTGATCCAGGTCGCGGCAAACGAGGGTCTCGACAACCTGACATTCGTCATCAACTGCAACCTGCAGCGCCTCGACGGCCCGGTGCGGGGCAACGGCAAGATCATCCAGGAGCTGGAGTCGTTCTTCCGCGGCGCCGGCTGGAACGTCATCAAGGTCGTGTGGGGCCGCGAATGGGACACCCTGCTGCACGCCGACCGCGACGGCGCGCTGGTGAACCTGATGAACACCACGCCCGACGGTGACTACCAGACCTACAAGGCCAACGACGG
>JAIEPH010000028.1 GCA_019749805.1 Mycobacteriaceae bacterium
CATTGCCACTTGCCGGGGTCTTGTCCGCGGCGGGTTTGCCGCCGCCGAAGGATTCGCGCAGCCGGCGCGCAACGGGGGCCTCCACAGTGGAGGACGCGGATTTGACGAATTCGCCCTGATCGCTCAGGCGGGCGAGAACTTCCTTACTGGTGACACCGAGCTCTTTTGCCAACTCGTGTACACGGGCCTTACCTGCCACTACAACTCCTGTCTAGGAGGCGGCAGCGGTGGTCGGCGCCGCGCCTCGGGTTAGCTATGACGCATGGTCATCGAGACTTCACGGTGTGCTCATGTTCTTCGCTACCTGTCCTGTCGCCTTGGTGCGCGGCCACTTCAGCGCCTCGAACTGCGCTCAAGTGCTCTTGCACCGCGGTGGTGTCCGGTGAACCGGTGATCCGTAACGCTCGGACGAATGCTCGCCGCCGGATTGCTGCGTCTAGACACTGCGGATCGAGATGCAACCAGGCACCCCGCCCCGGCAGCTTTCTCGCGGTGTCAACGGTCACGGCACAGTCGCCATTCCCGCCGTCCGCAGCCACTACACGAAGCAGTTCGACGGCCAGCTCTCGCTTCCGGCAGCCGACGCACGTACGGACCGGTCCCTCTGGTCGTCTATGCGGCGAAGCAGGAGTCTCGCGCTGGATCACGGTTCAGTCTAGCCATACCTGGTCGATGCACCTAAATGGCCGTCCGTGCCGATCGGTCGCGGCACCAACGGCGGGTCATCCAGCCGGTACGGCCTCTGCATCGCTGCGGATGTCGATACGCCAACCCGTCAACCGGGCCGCGAGCCGGGCGTTTTGCCCTTCCTTGCCGATCGCGAGCGACAGCTGGAAATCCGGCACGACGACGCGGGCGGCGCGAGCGGCCTCGTCGATGACGCTCACCGACACGACCTTGGCCGGTGAGAGCGCGTTGGCCACGAACTTAGCCGGGTCGGGGTCGAAGTCGATGATGTCGATTTTTTCGCCGGACAGTTCACTCATCACGTTGCGTACCCGCTGGCCCATCGGACCGATGCAGGCCCCCTTGGCGTTGAGCCCTGGCACCCGCGACGTCACCGCGATCTTGGACCGGTGACCGGCCTCACGGGCGACCGCCACGATCTCGACCGACCCTTCGGCGATCTCTGGGACCTCCAGCGAGAACAGCTTGCGCACCAGGTTGGGGTGGGTGCGCGACAGCGTGATCAACGGCTCGCGTGCGCCGCGGCTGACGCCGACGACGTAGCAGCGCAGGCGGTCGCCGTGCTCGTAGCGCTCCCCCGGCACCTGTTCGGCCGACGGGATGACGCCTTCGGACCCCTTGGTCTCACTGCCCATGCGGACGACGACGAGACCGCGCGCATTGGCTCGGGCATCGCGCTGGATGACACCGGCGACGATGTCACCCTCGCGGGCCGAGAACTCGCCGTAGTTCTTCTCGTTCTCGGCATCGCGCAACCGCTGCAGGATCACCTGACGCGCGGTGGTCGCCGCGATGCGGCCGAAACCCTCTGGTGTGTCGTCCCATTCGGAGATGACGTTGCCGTCCTCGTCGGTTTCTCGCGCGAGCACCTGCACCACGCCCGTCTTGCGATCGATCTCGATGCGCGCGTCCGCCTCGTGCCCCTCGGTGTGGCGGTATGCCGTCAGCAGCGCCGACTTGATGGTCTCGACCACGACGTCGACCGAAATCCCTTTGTCAGCCTCAATGGCATGCAACGCCGCCATGTCGATATTCACCGCGGGCCCCCCTTCCCAGCTTGACCGGTCAGCTCCAACTCACGCTTGTTCGGAGGTGAAAACTCAACCTGTACAACCGCTTTGGCGATGTCTTCCATCGATAGCTCACGGACCGACAGATCGGCACCACGCCCTTTACGTACCACCAATCGCACGGTGCCATCGCTGGTTTCACCTAATCTGCCAGTCAATTCGGCACCATCGGACAGCGTCAGCTCGACCTTACGGCCGCGCGCGCGGCGGAAGTGCTTCTCGGTGGTGAGCGGGCGGTCCACTCCTGGCGATGTGACCTCGAGGACGTATGGCGTCGCGTCGCCGTCGACTCGGTCCAAGAGTTCGGATGCGGATCGAGACAGTGCGGCGGCCGAATCCAGATTCAGACCGTCGTCGCCATCGGCCACCACCGTGATGCGGGGCGGACGTGCGGCGGCGTCAATAATCACATCTTCGATGTCGTAGCCTGCGCACGCGAATTCGCCACCAAGCAGCTCGATGACCTGCTGCTGCGAAGGTAATCCCGCAGACCGCTCCGTCACGGCGAGCTCCTCATCTTGAATTGTTCGGACACAGGTTCGGCGTGTCCCGGCACTTGGACACTGAAACCGCCTTTCAACGATACGCCAGCGCCGCCGCGCCAACCGGCAAAAGCGCGGTGGGCGTCGACCGTCGCTGCAATGGCAAGATGTTGCACGTGCCGAGCCCGAACCCGACCGTCAGCAGGCGGCGAGTGCTGCTCGGTACGGCGGCGTTGGCATTGCTCGGCGCGTCGGTGGCCGCCTGCGGTTCGTCGGAACCGCCTCCCGAGGTCGACGAGCTGGCCGCCCAACTCGAACGAGCCCGCACGGACAGCCAATTGGCGACCGACGCGGCGGCCGCCGCGCGCGGCGACATCGTCGAGGCCCTGAACGCCGTCGCGTCCGAGCGAGCGGCGCACGCCCAGGCGCTGACCGACGAACTGGTCAGGATGCGCGGGACGGATGCGCCTACCGCCACCCCGACCAGCACGACGGCAGCCCCGGCCACGGCCCCGACTGTGAAGGACGTCATCTCCGCGCTGACGCAGTCCGCGGCCAGCGCTACCGAGCTGGCGACCAAGATGTCGGGGTACCGAGCCGGCCTGCTGGGCTCGATCGCCGCGGCATGCACCGCGGCCTACACCGTCGCGTTGGTTCCGCCGGGGAGCGCGCAATGACGTCCCCCGAACCGACACCCTCGACGACGACGTCGTCGCGGGCCGCCGAACCCACCAGCCCGTCACGGCCGCAGAATGCCGCCGACGCGGCGTTGTTCGACGCGATCGCGACGGCGCAGGCGTCGATCTACGGCTACGGGATCGTGTCGGCTCATTCGCTCCCGGACCTGAACTACCTCGTGTCGTCATCGATGGCCGCGCACCGCCAACAGCGCGAGGAGGCGTTGGCGATGCTGCAGGCACGTTCCGTGGACGCCCCGCTGCCCGCGGCAGGGTACGAGTTGCCGATGGAGGTGGACAACCCCACCGATGCGGCCAATCTCGCGGTGCGAATGGAAGAGGACTCCGCGGTTGCGTGGCGGGCCGTCGTGGAACAGGCCACCGACGAGAAGGAGCGCGCGTTCGCGGTGGGCGCGCTGACGGATTGCGCGGTCAGGGCGGCACGATGGACCCGCGCTCTGGGCACGACGCCGATCACGGTCGCCTTCCCCGGCGGCACTGAATAGCGTCACCTGGCGCGAGCGCAGCGCTCAGGAACTCAGTGCCGTCGAGATGTCAGTGGCCGCGTTTTCGATTGGGATTTCCCGGTTTTCGCCGGAAAACCGGTTGCGCAACTCCACGACGCCGTCGGCCCAGCCGCGCCCGACCACCACGATCCACGGCACACCGAGTAGCTCGGCGTCCTTGAATTTGATTCCGGGTGAGGCTTTCCGGTCGTCGAGCAGCAGCTGCAGACCCTGGGCGTCCAACGCGGTGGCCAGCTCTTCGGCACCGGCGCGGGCGGCGTCGTCCTTGTTGGCGATGACGACGTGGAGATCGAACGGGGACACCGACGACGGCCAGCGCAGGCCCAGCTCGTCGTGGTGCTGTTCGGCGATCACCGCGACCAGCCGCGACACCCCGATGCCGTAGGACCCCATGGTCAGGCGCACCGGCTTACCGTTCTCGCCGAGCACATCGGCTTCGAACGCATCGGTGTACTTGCGGCCCAACTGGAAGATGTGGCCGATCTCGATTCCGCGGGCCGACACCAGGGATCCTGCACCGTCGGGTGACGGATCACCGTCGCGCACCTCGGCCGCCTCGATCGTGCCGTCGGCGACGAAGTCCCGTCCGGCGACCAGGTCCACCACGTGCTTACCCGGTTCGTCGGCGCCGGTGATCCACGACGTGCCGTCGACCACCCTCGGGTCGACGAGAAACCGGACTTCGTTGGCCAGCAACGCTTTCGGGCCGATATAGCCTTTGACCAGAAACGGGTGCTTGGCGAAGTCGGCGTCGTCGAGCAGCGCGTACTCGGCCGGTTCCAGCGCGGCGCCCAACCGCTTGTCGTCGACCTCGCGATCGCCGGGCACGCCGACGGCCAGCAGCTCCCAGTCACCACCGGGGACGCGGGTCTTCAGCATCACGTTCTTGAGCGTGTCCGCGGCGGTGACCTCGCGGTCCAGCACCGAGTTGGCCCAAGCGACGAGGGTCGCGATCGTGGGCGTGTCCGGGGTGTCGTACACCTTGGCGTCGGGCTGACCCTCGATCGGCAGCGGGTCCGGGACGGCCGTCGTGACGGCCTCCACGTTGGCGGCATAGCCGGATGCATCGCAGCGCACGAACGTGTCCTCGCCGATGTCGCTTTCGGCCAGGAACTCCTCGGACGCACTGCCGCCCATGGCGCCCGACACCGCCGAGACGATGACGTACTCCACGCCCAGTGTGTCGAAGATGCGTTGGTACGCCGCGCGATGCGCCTGGTACTGCGCCCGCAGTCCGTCGTCGTCGACGTCGAACGAATACGAATCCTTCATGACGAACTCACGCCCCCGCAGGATGCCGGCCCGCGGGCGCGCCTCGTCGCGATACTTCGTCTGGATTTGGAACAGCAGCAGCGGGAAATCCTTGTAGCTGCTGTACTCCCCCTTCACCGTCATCGTGAAGAACTCTTCGTGCGTCGGCCCCAGCATGTAGTCGTTGCGCCTGCGGTCCTGCAGTCGAAAGACGCCGTCGCCGTATTCGGTCCATCGGTTCGTGATTTCGTACGGTGCCTTGGGCAGCAGCGCCGGGAACAGGATCTCCTGGCCGCCGATGGCGTTCATCTCGGCGCGGACCACCGCCTCGATCTTGCGCAGCACCCGCAAACCCAGCGGCAGCCAGCTGTACAGCCCCGGGCCGATCGGGCGGACATAGCCGGCCCGGATCAACAACTTGTGGCTGGCAACCTCGGCGTCGGCGGGGTCGTCACGCAGGGTGCGCAGGAACAGCTGCGACATGCGAGTGATCACGAGCGACAACCTTACTGACCGGGTCCGCTAGAGCTCGCCCGCCTCCACCGCCTCGCGGGTGTGCTGGGCGGCCGCGATCTGGCGCGCCGAGAATCCGATCCAGAAGGCCGTGACGCCGACGATCACCGCAACGCCTGCGACCCAGAGCAACGAATAGGTGTAGCCGTAGCCCAGCGCATCAAGCTGCGCGGGAGTCATGTCCTTGACCGGACCCGTCGTACCGCCGAGATAGAGCGTGCGGGAGGTCTGCACGGCCTGGATCACGACCAGCACCACCGGACCGCCGAGGTTCTGCACCATCAGCGTGATCGACGACACCGGGCCGATCTCCTTCGGTCCCACCCCGGCGATCGCACACAACGGCAGGATCACCGCGATCGCGCCGATGCCGAAGCCGCCGACGATGACGAGTCCGAACAGGTCCGGAAAGTACGGGACATCGCGGTCCAGCGTCGAGCCGTAAAGCATGGCGGCGAGCACGAACAACCCGCCGCCGAGGATCAGCCAGCGCGGCGCCACCAGTGGCGCGAGCTTGGCCGCCACGATGCTGCCGATGCCGAACGCGATCGCAAACGGGATGAAACTCACGCCCGCGCGCAGCGGTGAATAGCCGAGCACATCCTGCACGAGCAGGCCGACCATCACGCTGAGCGTCAACATGACGCCGCCCGCGAGGAACAGCGAGATGAAGGTCATCACCCGGTTGCGGTTGTCGAACACCGAGAACGGCACGATCGGGTGGTCGGCCTGGCGCTCGACGATCAGGAACGCGATGAAGAAGATCGCCGAGGCGACGCCTGCGCCGATCACCCACGGGTCGACCCAGCCTCGCGGCGGGCCCTGCGTGAACACCAGCACCGCCGAGGTGCAACCCAGAGTGGCCAGGATGGCGCCGGTGACATCGAGCTTCAGCCGTTCGTGATGCGTCTCGTTGACCTTCAGGACGGCGACGA
This sequence comes from Mycobacteriaceae bacterium, assembly GCA_019749805.1. Classification (GTDB taxonomy): domain Bacteria; phylum Actinomycetota; class Actinomycetes; order Mycobacteriales; family Mycobacteriaceae; genus Mycobacterium. The sequence continues at coordinate 6,143 of JAIEPH010000028.1, forward strand.
TGATGATCACGATGCCGATCGGAATGTTGATCAGGAACGCCAACCGCCACGAGATGACGGTCAAGGCGCCGCCGAGCACCAGCCCCAGGACCGAACCGATGCCCTGCATTGCGGCCGACACCGCCATCGCGCGATTACGGGCCTGCCCAACCGCGTACGTCGTCGCAATCAAGGCCAGGCCCGTCGGTGCGGCGATCGCCGCACCGGTGCCCTGCACTGCACGCGCGACGATCAGCGTGACCCCGTCGGTGGCCAGCCCGCACACCAGCGACGCGATCGTGAACACGCCGACCCCGGACAGGAACGCGCGTTTGTGGCCGATGGCGTCGCCGATGCGCCCGCCGAGCAGCAGCAGTCCACCGAAGGCGAGTACGTACGCGGTGATGACCCAGCTCTTGCCGGGGTCGGAGAGGCCGAGATCGGCCTGCATTCGAGGCAGTGCGACGATGACGATGGTGCCGTCGAGCGTCGACATGAGCTGCATGCCGGTGATCGCGATGATCGCCGGGCCCAACACCGATGACGACAGCGGTTTGGTGGCCCGGTCCGACCCTGAGGAACCGCCCACCGCAGACATGGCTTGCCAGCCTACCGACCGCAGAATCACGTGCAGTCAGTTGCGGTGTGCGCGACCAACTACGCCGAAGTCACAGCTCTAGAGCTCTCCCTGATCGATCGCGTCCTTGACTTCCTGCGCGTGCGCCACCTGCGCGGCGGTGTAGCCGATGAACAGGGCGACGGCGCCCACGATCACCGCGACCGCGGCGACCCACAGCAGGCCGTAGGTATAACCCTGATCCAGGGCGTGCAACTGCGCGGCGTCCATGTCCTTGACCGGGCCGTTGGTACCGCCCAGATAGAGCGTGCGCGACGTGATGACGGCCTGGATGATGGCCAGCACGACCGGACCGCCGAGGTTCTGCAGCATCAGCGCGATCGCCGACACCGGGCCGATCTGGTCGAAGCCGACGCCGGCGATCGCCGACAGCATCAGCGGGACCACGATCATCCCGATGCCCAAGCCACCGATCGTGATCGGGATGACCAGGTTCGGGAAGTACGGGATGTTGGCATCCAGCGTGGAGCCGTAGATCATCGCACCGAGCACCAGTACGCCACCGGCGATCACCAGCCACCGCGGCGGAAACTTCTGCACCAGCTGCGACGACACGCCGAGGCCGATCCCGAGCGCGACCACGAACGGGATGAACCCGACGCCTGCCCGCAGCGGGCTGTAGCCCATGACGTCCTGGACGTACAGGCCGATCAGGACGGTCAGCGTGAACATCACACCGCCGGCCAGGAACACCGCGGCGAACGTCGCAACGCGGTTGCGGTCCTTGAACAGTTCCAGCGGCATCACCGGGTTCTCGGCGGTGCGCTCGACGTAGACGAACGCCAGCAGGAACGCGCAACCGGCCAGGCCGGAGCCGATGGTCACCGGCGACACCCAGCCCTGCTCGGGCCCCATCGAGAACGCGAACACCGCGGCGGTGCAGCCGAGCGTGGCCAGGATCGCGCCGGTGGCGTCGAGCTTCAGCCGCTCACGGTGCGTTTCGCGCAGCGTCCTGCGGGCCAGGTGGATCATCAGCAGCCCGATGGGGATGTTGATCAGGAATGCCCAGCGCCAGGACACCTCGGTCAGCGCGCCGCCGACGATGAGGCCCATGACGGATCCGATGCCCGTCATGGCGGCGAAGATCGCGGTCGCGGCGTTGCGCGCGGGTCCCTTCGGGAACGTGGTCGCGATCAGCGCCAGGGCGGTCGGCGACGCGATCGCCGCGCCCACACCCTGCAGCAGCCGGGCGGTGACCAGGGTCGCCTCGTTCCAGGCGAGACCGCACAGCACCGAGGCGATGGTGAACAGCGCGACGCCGACGATGAAGGTGCGCTTGCGCCCGATGACGTCGCCGAGGCGGCCGCCGAGCAGCATCAGCCCGCCGAACGTCAGAACGTAGGCGGTGATAACCCAGCTGCGACCAGCATCGGAGAGGCTTAGCTCGTCTTGGATCTTAGGAAGCGCGACGATCGCGACGGTGCTGTCCATGGTGGCAAGCAGCTGCATGCCACCGATCGCGATGACCGCGGCGATGAACCGCCGCGAGGGCAGCCAAGCCGGGTACCTGCCGGTTCGCTCCTGGCCGGGGTAGCCCACATTCATAGGTAACGACCGGTTTGCCCCACCTTCGGCGTCGCGAAACATGGCTGCCCGCTCGGCGTCATTGAGAGCCGTCATGCGGGTTACCTTACAGTAATCTTAAGAATCCTTTAACCGCCGAAGGCCGCCACGGGACCGATCACGATGATCGCCGGGGGGCGCACGCCGTCGTCGCGGATGCGTTCGGCGGCGTCGCCGAGGGTGGCTCGCAGGGTCCGCTGCGCTGCCGTGGTGCCGTGTTGTACGACCAGGACCGGCGTTTCTGCAGGTCGCCCACCTTCCAGCAGCACCTTGGCGAACTGCTCGATGCGCTCGACGGCCATCAGCAGCACGATCGTGCCCGACATCTGGGCCAGCGCGTTCCAATTCACTAACGATTCGGGGTGGCCAGGCGCAACATGCCCGCTGACCACGACGAACTCGTGTGTGACGCCTCTGTGTGTGACGGGAACGCCCGCCAACGCGGGCACTGCTATGGCACTTGTCACACCCGGCACAACTGTGACGGGAATCCCGGCGTCCGCGCACGCGATCACCTCTTCGTAGCCTCGCGCGAACACGAACGGATCGCCGCCCTTGAGCCGCACCACGAACTTGCCGGCCCTGGCCCGGTCGACGAGCACCTCATTGATGGCGTCCTGGGCCATGGCGCGCCCGTACGGGATCTTGGCGGCGTCGATCACCTCGACGTGCGGCGAGAGCTCGGCGAGCAGTTCCGGCGGCGCCAGGCGGTCGGCGACGACGACATCGGCCTGGGCCAGCATGCGCCTGCCGCGCACGGTGATCAGTTCGGGATCGCCGGGCCCGCCGCCGACCAGCGCCACCCCACCGGGCAGCACACCCGGCGTCTCGCCGGCGATGAGCCCCTGCTGCAGGGCCTCGTGGATAGCCGACCGGATCGCGGCCGACCGGCGGTGGTCTCCACCTGCGAGCACCCCGACGGCCAGGCCCTCGTACTCGAACGAGGCGGGGGTCACCGCGGTGCCATCGCGCGCGACGTCGGCCCGCACACAGAAGATCCGGTTCCGTTCGGCCTCGGCGACGACTGCGGCATTGACGGTCGGATCGTCGGTCGCCGCGATCGCGTACCAGGCGCCGTCCAGATCGCCGTGACGAAACTCTCTGAGTTCCAACGTGATTCCATCCATCGCCTCGACCGCCGGAGTGGCGCTGCGGGAGATGACGTGCACGTCGGCGCCGTTGGCCACCAGCAGCGGGAGTCGCCGTTGCGCCACGGTGCCGCCCCCGACGACGACGACCTTTCTGCCGCCAAGACGCAGGCCGACGAGGTAGGCGTTCTCGGTCACCTGCCGAGTTTAGAGGTTGTGGTGGCTGGAGTAGAAACTCGACTCCGCCGCGGCGATGAAGCGCGATACCGCTTGCGGGTGTGCGGCCGGATGGGTATGCAGGTAGCTCGCGTGTACACCGCCATCTACCGCACCGTCTTCGGTCCGATTGGCGGGGCGGTCGCCGAACACCCAGGCTGGTGCATAGTCTTTGGTGAATTCCACTGCAGTGCGGTGGAATTCGTGACCGACAGTACGGTCCCCGATTTCGTACAGCGGCGATTCGGTCACCGCAACGGCGTTGCGGTAACCCAGCGTCAGGCGGTCGGTGAAGTGTGCCGAGCCGGACAGCACACCACACATCGGCTGCCCGTCGAGATCGTCGACCAGATAAGCCAGCCCGGCACATTCGGCGTGCACCGGTGCTCCGGATGCGGCAAGGCTCTTGATCTGTTGCCGCACAACCTCATTGCCCGACAGTTCGGTACCAAACTGTTCCGGGAAGCCGCCGGGTAGGACGAGTGCGGCGGTCCGCGGCGGCAGCGATTCGGTCAGCGGGTCGAATTCCACGACGTCGGCGCCGGTTCCCAGTAGCAGTTCGCGGTGCTCGGCGTAACCGAAGCTGAACGCCTTGCCCGCGGCGAGCGCCACCGTCACGTCCTCGGTGACGGGACCGCCGGCCGCGGGATCCCAGGGCTCGTCGGCGACTCCGCTGACCGCGATCTCGGCGATCGCCGTCAGGTCGACGTGACGTTCGACGCGGCCGATCATCGCCTCCACCGCGGTACGGGCCCGGATGCCGTGCTCGACGGCCGTCACGAGGCCGAGATGTCTTGACGGAAGAGATAACTCGTCGACTCTTGGAATGGCGCCGTAGACCGTCAGCCCGGCGTGTTCGCACGCCTGCCGCAACACCTCCTCGTGGCGCGTTGACCCGACCCGGTTAAGGATGACGCCGGCGACCCGGATCGTCGAGTCGAACGTCGAGAAGCCGTGCAGCAGTGCCGCGGCGCTGTGACTCTGGCCACGCGCGTCGACCACCAGGATCACCGGCGCGCCCAACAGGGCGGCCACGTGCGCGGTGGACCCTTCGGCAACGCCCGTGAAGCCGTTGGCGATCCGCCCGTCGAACAGGCCCATCACGCCCTCGACGACAGCGATGTCGGCCGCGGCGCTGCCATGCCGATACAGCGGGCCGATTCGATGTTCGCCGACCAGCACCGGGTCGAGGTTGCGGCCCGGGCGCTGTGCGGCCAGTGCGTGGTATCCGGGGTCGATGAAGTCCGGCCCGACCTTGAAGGGCGCCACGGAGTGGCCCGCCTTCCGGAGGGCGCCCATCAAACCCGTTGCCACAGTGGTCTTTCCACCGCCGGATGCCGGGGCGGCGATGACCACGGCGGGGGTACTCACCATTCGATGCCCTTTTGGCCCTTGCGGCCGACGTCCATCGGGTGCTTGACCTTGGTCATCTCGGTGACGAGGTCGGCGGCGTCGAGCAGTTTCCGCGGGGCGTCGCGGCCGGTGATGACCACATGCTGGGTGCCGGGCCTTCGCGTCAGTACCTCGATCACGTCATCGACGTCGATCCAGCCCCACTTCAGCGGATAGGTGAACTCGTCGAGCACGTAGAAGTCGTGGCGTTCCTCGGCGAGGCGGCGGGTGATCTCTGCCCAGCCGTCGGCCGCGGCGACTGCGTGATCGTCCTCGTTGCCGTGCTTACGCGACCACGACCATCCCGCACCCATCTTGTGCCATTCGACGGCGCCGCCGACCCCGTGCTCGTCGTGCAGCCGACCCAGCTGGCCGAAGGCCGCCTCTTCGCCGACCTTCCATTTGGCGCTCTTGACGAACTGGAACACCGCCACGGAAAAGCCCTGATTCCAGGCCCGCAACGCCATCCCGAACGCGGCGGTGGACTTGCCCTTGCCGGTACCGGTGTGCACTGCGAGCAGCGGAGCGTTGCGTCGAGCGCGGGTGGTCAGCCCGTCCTCGGGAACGGTGGCCGGTTGACCCTGAGGCATGGGTACCTTCCTCCCCTAACTTCGTTGTGGGCCCATAACTAGGCGGCGGTGCGAACAAGGTCGGTGAGGTTATCCGCGCGCAGTTGCGCCAGCCGCACCGCCGGAGCACCCAGGTGGCCGGCCAGTTGCTCGGCCAAACCCAATCGCACATAGGAAGTCTCGCAGTCGACCACCACGGCGGTCGCACCTTCGGCCACCAGTCGGGCGGCCGCCTCCCGTGCGCGCCCCAGCGGATCAGGACCGCCGGTGGCTCGGCCGTCGGTCAGCACCACCACCAAACTGCGGCGCGCCCGGTCCCGTGCCTTCTCCCGGACCACCACGTCACGCGCGGCCAGTAGGCCTTGCGCCAATGGAGTTTTCCCGCCGGTGTCGAAACGGGCCAGTCCGCGGCTCGCGATGTGCACCGACGTCGTCGGCGGCAGCAGCAGCCGGGCATCGGTCTGGCGGAAGGTGATGACGGCGACCTTGTCGCGCCGCTGATACGCGTCGCGCAACAGCGACAGCGCGGCGCCGCTGACCGCCGACATCCGGTCGCGGGCGGCCATCGATCCCGACGCGTCTACGACGAAGATCACCAGATTGCCTTCTCGCCCTTCCCGAACGGCGTGACGCACATCGTCTACCGTCGGCCGCGGGCGCCCGGGCACCCGCTGGTGTTCGGCCGCGGCGAGCAGCGTCCCGAACACGTGCAGTCCGTGTCCGTCGTTTGAGTGTGTGGTCGACGAGATGACGGTGCCGGTGCGGTTGCGTGCCCGGGATCGGCGTCCAGGCGCCCCGTCGCCCACGCCGGGGACGACGAGCGTCCGGGTGCGGAACACCGCGGACGGCGGTGCGCTGGGTCGAGTGGATGAGCTCGAATTTCCCTGTGGTGCAGCCTGATCTGATGACTCACTGGGCGAGGTTTCGCCGCCGCCGGGTGGGTCGGGCTCCGGCTCGGGGTCGGCAGACTCCCCCGCCTGTTGCATCGCTTCATCGAGCTGTTCGGGATCCAGACCGGGATCGTCGAACGGGTCGCGGCGCCGCCGGTGCGGCAACGCGAGTTCGGCGGCCACCCGGATGTCCTCCTCGGCGACCGTGTCGGCACCGCGCCACGCGGCGTGCGCAACCGCCGTCCTGGCCACCACCAGATCGGCGCGCATACCGTCGACGTCGAACGCCGCGCAGAGGGCTGCGATCCGCCGTAACTCGCTGTCCGGCAACGTCACCGAGCTCAACCTGTCGCGCGCCGCGGCAATGCGGCCGACCAGTTCGGCGTCGGCCTCGGCGTAGCGGTCGGCGAACTCGGCCGGGTCCGCCTCGAAAGCCATCCGTTGCCGGACGACCTCGACCCGCACATCGACATCACGGGAGGCGTGTACGTCGACGGTGAGACCGAACCGGTCGAGCAATTGGGGGCGCAGTTCGCCCTCTTCGGGATTCATGGTGCCGACAAGTACGAACCGCGCGTCATGGCTGTGCGAGACGCCGTCGCGCTCTACGTGCACCCGCCCCATCGCGGCGGCGTCGAGAAGCACGTCGACGAGGTGGTCGTGCAGCAGATTGACCTCGTCGACGTAGAGAACTCCGCCGTGCGCACGGGCCAGCAGCCCGGGCGAGAAAGCATGCTCACCATCGCGCAGCACCTTCTGCAGGTCAATCGAGCCGACGACACGGTCCTCGGTCGCCCCGATGGGCAATTCGACCAGCGCGGCCCCGTCCACCGCGGCCAGCACCTCGGCCAAGCCGCGCACGGCAGTCGACTTCGCCGTGCCCTTCTCGCCGCGGATCAGCACGCCACCGATCTCCGGGCGCACCGCACACAGCAGCAGCGCCAAGCGCAGGCGGTCGTGGCCGACGATCGCGCTGAACGGGTAGGTCGTCATGACTTGACCATGGGGACGTGCGGGATGCCGTCGTCGAGGAATTCGGCCCCGTCGCGTACGAATCCGTGATGGGCGTACATCTCCTCGAGGTAGGTCTGCGCGTTGATGCGGCACGGGTAATCGCCGACCTCGGCGAGTGCCGCCTGCAGCAGTCGGGTGGTGTGCCCCTGGCCACGCGCCTCGCGCTTGGTGCAGACGCGGCCGATGCGAAAGCCTTTCTGGCCGCCGGGATGTTCTTCCATCAGCCGCAGTGTGCAGATGACCTCTCCGTCGGCCCTTTCGAGCCAGAAGTGGCGGGTCTCGGTGAGCAGATCGCGCCCGTCCAGTTCCGGGTACGGGGTGGCCTGTTCGACGACGAAGACCTCGACGCGCAACTTCAGCAGTTCGTAGAGCGTCGCGGCGTCCAGATCCTTGGCCCAGCTTCGGCGTAGCGCGACCGTCATCGGGCGCTCACCGCCCCAACATGGTCCTCGACTACCGAGTCCACGGCTACCTGCGGGTCAGCCACCCGATCGATCATCCTCCATGCTCGGTTTGATCCTGCTTGGCGGATTTCAGGTTATCCCGCGGCCATGTCCGGTCGTCGCCCCAGGTGGGCCGCGAGCCACGACTAAGCTCATCTGGGTGACCGAGTGGACGGCGGATGTGCTGGCTGGCTACCGGCAACAGACGTTCGGGTTGGGGCCCGACCCCGACGGAGAAGGGCTGCTGGTCGCCACGCTGGTGCGCCGCGGCGACGTCAACCCGCCGGCCACCCGTGCCGTGCTGGTCGTACACGGTTTCACCGATTATTTCTTCCACACCGAACTCGCGGATCATCTGGCCGATCGCGGGTTTGCGTTCTACGCGCTGGATCTGCACAAATGCGGGCGATCCTGGCGGGAGGGCCAGACACCTCACTTCACCACCGACCTGGCCCGCTACGACCACGAGCTGATCCGCGCGTTGAGCGTGATAAACACCGAGACGTCGGCCGACGTGCTCGTCTACGGGCACTCCGCGGGCGGGCTCATCGTGTCGTTGTTCCTGGACCGCCTCCGCAGTCAGGGATTGACGCAGCGCAACCGCGTCGCCGGGTTGGTGCTGAACAGCCCCTGGCTGGATCTGCAGGGTCCGGCGTTCCTGCGCGCCGCTCCTACCGGTGCGGCAATCGCGGCGCTGTCCCGAGTTCGCAAGAAGACCGTGGTGCGCGCACCGGTCCCCGAGGGCGGGTACGGCTCGACGCTGCACCGCGACTACTCGGGCGAATTCGACTACGACCTCAGATGGAAGCCCATCGGCGGATTTCCGGTGACGTTCGGCTGGATCAACGCCATCCGGCGCGGCCACGCCAAACTTCACCGCGGGCTCGACGTCGGTGTGCCCAACCTGATCCTGCGGTCGGATCGCAGCGTGCGTGAGGTGTCCGACCCCGATGTCATCCAGCGCGGCGACGCCGTACTCGACGTCAATCAGATCGCCCGCTGGGCCGGCTGCATCGGCAACCGGAGCACCGTCGTGCCGATCACCGACGCCAAGCATGACGTGTTTCTGTCCGTTCCCGAGGCGCGCCAAGCCGCCTACGACGAATTGGATCGTTGGCTTGACGCCCATGTTGCGGGCTCGACGACGCAACGCGACCAAGGGGTGACCAGGTGACTCACTTCGACATCGCAATCATCGGAACCGGTTCGGGCAACTCGATCCTCGATGAGCGGTACAACGACAGACGGGTGGCGATCTGCGAACAGGGTGTGTTCGGTGGCACGTGCCTCAACGTGGGCTGCATCCCAACCAAAATGTTCGTCTACGCCGCCGGCGTCGCCCAAGAGGTAAGGGAGTCATCACGTTACGGCGTCGACGCCCATCTCGACGGGGTGCGGTGGCCAGACATCGTGTCCCGAGTGTTCGGCCGCATCGATCCGCTCGCAGACGGTGGCAAGAACTATCGGCGATCGTCACCGAACGTCGAGGTCTTCGGTAGCCACACACGTTTCGCGAAGACGAAGCCCGACGGCCGCTACGCCTTGCGCACCGACGACGGCGACGAATTCACCGCCGACCAGGTGGTGATCGCGGCGGGCTCCAGAGCCATCGCGCCCGACGCCGTCACCGCATGCGGGGTGAGCTATCACACCAGCGACACCATCATGCGCATCGCGGACGTGCCCGAGCACTTGATCATCATCGGTGGTGGTTTCATCGCCTGCGAGTTCGCCCATATCTTCTCGGCGCTCGGCAGCCACGTGACTCTGATGATCCGCGGCAGCACCCTGCTGCGCGGCCACGACGACGATATCGCCATGCGGTTCACCGACATCGCGTCGAGGAAATGGGAGATCCGCAATCACCATGAGCTGGCCGACGCGCACAACGTCGGCGACGGTGTCGAGATCACGTGCACGGACGGCTCGAAGGTGCGGGGTGACGTGCTGCTCGTCGCCACTGGGCGCGTTCCCAACGGCGATCGGCTCGACGCCGAATTGGCCGGTGTCAAGGTCAATGCCAATGGACAGGTCGTCGTCGATGAGTTCCAGCGCACCACTGCGCGCAATGTGTTCGCACTCGGCGACGTGTCGTCGGACCATCAGCTCAAGCATGTGGCCAATCATGAGGCGCGCCGCGTGAAACACAATCTCCTTCAGGACTGGGACGACACCGATGCGCTCATGCCGTCCGACCATCGCAATGTGCCCTCGGCTGTCTTCACCGACCCGCAGATCGCGAGTGTCGGGCTGACTGAGAACGAAGCGCGGGCAAAAGGTTTGAATATCAAGGTCAAGATCCAGGACTACGGCGACGTCGCGTACGGCTGGGCCATGGAGGATACGACGGGGATCGCGAAGATCATCGTCGACGACGACAGCGGCCTGATACTCGGCGCGCACATCATGGGACACCAGGCGTCGTCGCTGATTCAGCCGTTGATCCAGGCGATGAACTTCGACCTGGCGGCGCAGGACATGGCGCGCGGCCAGTACTGGATCCATCCCGCGCTGCCCGAAGTGATCGAGAATGCGCTGCTGGCGCTCTGCGGCGAACCACCCTGGCCGCCGTCCAAGCGCCATTGACCGCCCCCGTGGTGGTGCCCGACGAGGACGACCTCGACTACCTAAACCACGGAGCGTGGCTCTCAACGACCTTTGACCGAGAAGCCCCACGGCAGCTCGAGGCGGTGCGCGGCAAGCAATTCCGAATCGGACAGAATGTCGGTGATCGCGCCGTCCGCGACGATGGCGCCACCGTCCATCACCACGGCCCGGTCGCACAGCTGTGCCGCATAGGGCAGGTCATGGGTGACGATCAACATGGTGGCGTTCAGCCCCGAGAGCGTCTCGGCCAGTTCGCGCCGCGCGACCGGGTCCAGGTTCGCCGAGGGCTCATCGAGCACGAGGATGTCCGGCTGACAGGCCAGCACGGTGGCCAATGCGGCCCTGCGCCGCTGACCCGCCGATAGATGGGTGGGACTGCGTTCGGCGTCTTCGGTCAGCGACACGACCTCAAGCGCGCTCGCCACCCGGGCGGCGAGCTCCTCACCGCGCAACCCGAAATTCGCCGGACCGAAAGCGACGTCCTGCGCGACGGTCGGCATGAACAACTGGTCGTCGGGATCCTGGAAGACCAAGCCGACGCGCCTGCGGATGTCGTGAAGGCTCTTCCGGTTCAGCGAGATTCCGCTGATCTGCACCGACCCGGTCGTCGCGGTCAGGACACCGTTGAGATGCAACATCAACGTCGTCTTGCCCGCCCCGTTGGGGCCGAGCACCGCGACCCGCTCGCCATCGGCCACCTCCAGGTCGACGCCGTCGAGGGCCACATGTCCGTCCGGATAGACGTGCCGCAGCGCCTCGATGCGGATCGCGTTCACAGCGTCACCCGCGCCGCCACCGATACGACGACCGCCGCGGCAGCCGGAAGCATGGCCACCACCCACTGGGACGCCATCGCCCTCGGTGGGGCGCCGATCACCGCGAGATCCGGTGCCCTACCGTCGAATCCACGTGACAACATCGCGGCGTACACCCGCTCGCCGCGTTCGTAGGAGCGCAGGAACAACGCTCCGATGCCAGTCGCGATCGCGCGGGCCTGATGCAGTGCCCGCGGCGAGTCACCGCGCGCGATCCTGGCCATCCGCATACGGCTCACCTCGGCCGCGAGCAGGTCGATGTAACGGATCATCAGCACGAGCACCGATGTCACCACCGCGGGAACGGCCAGCCGGCTCAGCGCGGCGGGTAGCTCGGTTGCGGATGTGGTGGCGGCGAGGGTCAACGCGGCCGCGACACCGAGTGTGCCCTTGACGACGATGCCCCACGCCGCCCACAGTCCGGCTACCGAAAGTTGCAATCCCGCAACATCGATGCGCTGCCCGCCCTCGGCGAACGGCAAAAGGACGGCGAGTACCAGAAACGGTGCCTCGATCAGCATGCGCGGCAGCACCCACCGCAGCGGTATCCGCGCGAGACGCCACGTCGCGACGATGATCGCGGCGTAGATCGCAAACGGCCAGAACATCTCCCGGGGCGTGGCGACGACGGCGAGGACGAACACCAGCAGACAGACGATCTTCACCTCGGCGGGTGTCCGGTGTACGGCCGACTCGTCGTGGCGATACAGCGGATGCGCGCCTGCACCCATGCGTCAGGACTGCTCGTCGCCGGCAGACCGTCGGCTTGGGCCGGTTTCGGCGGCCCGACGGCTTCCGTTGCTTTCGCCGGCTCGCCGGCCATGTGCAATGAGCCAGAAGGCCGACCCCGCCACGATGACTGTGACCACGACGCCGATGATGCCCGCGATCCCGCCGGTGCCGTCCTGTCCACCGATCGAATAGTCGGCCAGGGGCGAGGTGGCAAGGGCGTGCTCGTCGGCGTGTTGTGCGATGCAATCACCGGTGAGCTCTTCGCCGCCCGCGGTTTCGACGACCTGGCAGCCACGCAGCGTCGCTGAGTCCAACCCGTCGGGGCTGGAACTCGCGAAGTACGAGACAACCCCGGCGATCAGCAGGGTGGCGGCCGCAAACGCAAGCCAGAACGACCATCGCTTCATGCTGGCACCGCTGTCCGGGCGCTGCGCATCAGATAGACGAGGTCGGGGCGCGACCGTGCCACGGCCATCACCGTGACGGCGGTGATCAATCCTTCCCCGACGCCGATCAGCACGTGCGTGCCGAACATGTAGGCGGCCACTGTGCCGAGCGACGTGGCGCCGGCGCCCCCGATGGCGTATTCGACGACAAATGCCATTGCCGCGCAGACCGTTCCGATCACTGCGGCGATGAACGCGATAACGCCGAGCGCGGGCACCGGCAGATCGGCTTTGGCCCGCCGTGCGATCGCGTACAGCGCGACGGCTGTCCCGTACCCCACGGCGACGCCGACGATGGCCATGTTCGTGATGTTGGTGCCCAAGGCGGTGATTCCGCCGTCGGCGAACAGTAGCGACTGCACGATCAACACGATCGCGATGCACAGCGCACCGGTGTAGGGGCCGACCAGGATCGCGGCCAGCGCACCGCCGAGCAGGTGCCCGCTGACGCCGGGCAGGATCGGGAAATTGACCATCTGCACGGCGAAGATGAACGCCGCGACGAGACCGGCCAGCGGCACCGTGCGTTCGTCGAGTTCGGTGCGTGCTTTCACAGCGCACAACCCGATGGCGGCCACGGCGATGACCCCGAAGATCACCGATGTCGGCGCGTTGACGATGCCGTCGCTCATGTGCATGGCGACCGTATTCACAACCACCAGGTGAGCCTAGAACCCACACCGAACACCTGTCTAGCTGAACAGATGTTCATGTGTGGGATTCAGCCGTCCTATCGCTTGGTGGCGGTGACCAACAGATATTCGGCCTCCCAGACGGCGCGCTGATCGTCGCCTCGGTTCCAGCTGGTGAGGAACTCGAGGAAGTCGCGATCGAGGGCCTCGATCCGGTCGGGGGCGTCCGCGTTGAACTTATATGCGGCGATTGTCGGCCCGTAGTTGCTCTTCCAGTACTCCCGGAACTGCGTGGGCTCGGTGCAGTGGTCGAGCATCACGGTCTGCCGCCACATCGTCAGATCGCTGACGCGATCTCCGAACAACTCGCGGACGTGGTTCTCCGAGCCCCACAATGGGGCGGGGCTGGCTCCCGGCGGAGGCGGCGGGGCATACGGCTTCATCGTCTTGAACAGGTTGCCGATGAACCCTTCGGGCGTCCAGCTGAGCAAGGCGATCGTGCCGCCGCGACGGGTGACCCGGACCAACTCGTCGGCGGCCGCCTGGTGGTGCGGCGCGAACATCACGCCGACACACGAAATGACGGTGTCGAAGCTGTTGTCGGCGAAGGGCAGCGCCTCGGCATCCGCTTCCACCCATTCCACCTCGACACCCCGGCGCGCGGCGATGTCACGTCCGGCGTCGAACAGCTCCGGCGTCAGATCGCTCGCCGTGACGATCGCGCCCGCCTCGGCGGCGGGGATGGCGGCGTTACCCGAGCCCGCGGCCACGTCCAGGACGTGGTCACCCTGCTTCACGCCGCTCGCGCGGACGAGTTCGAGACCCAGCGCGGGAATGAGTTCCGCGGCGACGGCCGCGTAATCTCCCGAAGCCCACAGTGCCCGGTGCTTGGCCTTCAATGCCCTATCAGCGTCGGGTGATGCCGACGGCGCCTGCTCGATACTGGTCATCTGGTCCTCCTCGAAGGGTTGGGGTTCTGCCTCACACCTTGGCCGCGCTGGGTTTCGAGGCTCTTGCACTATCGTGAAACTTGCAGGTCAACCCCGGTTTGCGTGAGCACGCTTTTCGCTGAAACCGGCTGGCTCGCCCACCGTCAGATGTATCGCGCCAATGCGGCACGCGCGCATATGACAGCATCGGCTCCGCTCAGCGGTTGACGGTCCGACTCCCCCAGCGACGCGAGTTGGGCAGCGCTCAGCGGTGACGGCTTACCCGCACCGCCAAGGGCTCGATGCAGGATCAGTGCGTCCTCGTTCGCGCCGACGCGCACGAGGAATCGGGTCACGTACCTGAGGTTGAGCCACTGCTGGCTCCAGTCGCCCACCCGGTCCCAATGATCGATCACCCTGATCAACTCCTCTGCGGCGCTTGCCGGGTCACCGTGGACGGCACGCGTGGCTGCGGCCTCCATCAGAGCGATGCCGTGCCACCAGAAGTTCTGCACCGACTCGGCCTGACCCGCGGCCTCGTCGAACAGTCGCAGAGCGCGATCCGGCTCGGACTTCTTGAGCACCAAGCCGAGCGCATAGCGTCCCATCGAGCGCGCCGTGGGGTTGGCCGTCGTATCCGCAACCGCCACGGCCTCTTCCGCGGGGCCGATACCCGCACTGTCGACGCGCAACGCGGCGTGACAGATCGCCACATAGAACAGCGTCCACACCAACCGGATGGGGTCCCGCTCAGCTCGGGCCCGCTCCGTTTCGGCCGCGTAATGCTTCAGTGCGGCGTCCGCGTCACCTGTGTACAGCGCGAGATCCGCGAGTACGTCGCCCGGATAAGCGACCCGCCCGTTGCCTCGCTCGGGTATCCGGTTTCGGGCCGACGTCGCTATTATCCGCGCCCGGTCGGCATCACCGCGGTTCCAGGCGCCGCGTGCGGCGAACCCTGCTGCGGCGGGAAACAGGGGATCATCTGGGTGCACGGCAGGCAGGAGTCGTTCAGCCCAGCCCGAGGACTCGTATCCGATTCGCAGATGGACGAATTCGGACAGCGAGGTGACCAGTCGCAGTGCGAGGTCGACGTCTCCGGCACTCATGCTGTGCTCGAACGCGGCGCGCAGGTTGTCGTAGTCAGGCAGCATCCGCAGCACCCAAGACCGCTCGTCGGCGCCGTGCATGCCGATTGCGGCGCGTTGGGCCAGGTCGGCGTAATAGCGGGCATGGCGCATCCCGACGTCGGCTTCGATTCCGGCGTCCCGCAGGCGCTCCCGGCCGTAGGTACGCAGGGTTTCCAGCACCCCGTATCGCGTGCGGTCAGCACCCGCCCGCACGATCACCATCGACTTGTCGACCAGCCCGACCACGACATCGAGCGTGTCATCGTCGGTCGCACCGTCTTCACCGCACACCCCGTGCACCGCATCGAGATCGAACCCGCCGGCGAACACGGACAGTCGCGCGAACAGCGACTGCTCGTCGGCAGATAGCAGCTGGTAGGACCAGTCGATCGTCGCGGTGAGGCTCTGCTGCCGTGGATGTGCCCCACGTGCCCCACCGGTCAGCAGCCGCTGCCGGTCCAGCCGACGGGCGACATCGAGGCTGCTCATCGCGCGCATCCGCGCCGCCGCCAGCTCGATCGCGAGCGGCAGCCCGTCGAGCCGGCGGCAGATTTCGGCAACCGCACCGACCGGCTCACTATCGAGGTCGAAATCCGACCGGGTCGCCTTCGCCCGGTCCACGAACAGCATGGTCGCGTCGTCGACCGCCAACGGTACGACGGGCACGACGCGTTCCCCCGCGACACCCAACGCTTCCCTGCTGGTGGCCAGGATCGTGACACCCGGGCAGTGCCGGGCTATCCGATCAAGCAGCAGGGCGGCGTCTTCCAGGACGTGCTCGCAGTTGTCGATGACCAGCAGCATTTCGCGCGTGCGCAGGTACTCGATGACGGTCTCCTCGATACCGAGACCGTGCTGCTGTTGGAGACGCAGAGCCGCCGCGACAGCATGGTTCACCGCCGTTCCGGCCTCGATCGGCGCAAATTCGCAGATGACGACGCCATCTTCGAATCGCTGCTGCTGACGCTCCGCAGTTTCTAACGCGAGCCGGGTCTTCCCCACCCCGCCGACTCCGATGAGGGTCACCAGTGGGCCATCCCGCAAAGCGGCACTCACGCGCTCCACGTCGAGCGCCCGACCCACGAAGCTCGTGGCTAGTCGCGGCAAACCCGCCAGCGGCCGCGTCGCGACCCAAACCGCTGATATGGGGACTTCGACTGGCGGCGTCGCTTCGCCATCGAGAATCTGCTGGTGCACGGTCCTCAGCAATGGACTGGGATCGACACCGAGTTCGTCAACGAGCCTTTCGCGCGTCTTCCGGTACGTCTCAAGGGCTTCGGCCTGTCTGCCGCTGCGGTATTGCGCGAGCATCAGCTGCCCGGCCAACCGCTCGTCAAGCGGATGAGTCAGCGCGGCGGCCGTCAGCTCGCCGAGCAGTTCGGTATGACGACCGGCACGCAACGCAGCATCGTTGCGGTCGAGCATCGCCGAAAACCATTCCAGCAGAAGCGATTCCCGAACATTGTTCATCCACGGCGTGTCCAGTACGGTGAATGGCTCACCTCGCCAGAGTTTCAGGGCGACATCGAATGCGGTGGCCGATGCGGCGGGATCCACCAGTGCGCGGGCTGCTTCAACCGACCGCCTGAAGCGATACAGGTCAACGGACATCGGGTCGGCCTGAAGCGTGTAGCCTCCGGGACTCCGCACGATCGCCACATCGTCGGCGCCCCCGAGGGAATGGCGCAAGCGCGATACATAGGCTGCCAGCGCGTTACGGGACCTGGACGGCGTCTCGCTCGCCCACACCCGGTCGATGAGTTGATCCGCGGTGACAGCGTGGTTGACGTCGACTAGGAGCGCGACGAGAACGCAGCGCTGCCGGGCATGCCCGACGTCGAGCTTCTGCCCGTCGAACCGGACCTCGACGTCGCCGAGTAGCCGGAACTCCACCGTCACGCCTACAGCTTTCCGCAGGCCGATGCGATCTAAGGGCGGATTCGCTTGCTCGCGAGGACGCGCATCGACTGCTTACTCGTCGTCAGCCGTGCCGCGCGCCGATCCAATGCAGGAGGTCGTGCACGATCTCGTCCTCCAGGCGATAGCTCACGGCACGGCCGACCCGGGTGGAGCTCACCCAACCCTGCTGGCGCAGCACCCGCAGCGCCTGCGACACGGCGTTCTCGGACCGTCCGAGCACCGAGGCAAGGTCGCCGACGTTGATGCCGGGCGCGCGGTGCAGGACGAGCAGGATCTCCAGCCGATGCGGGTCGGAGAGCAGGTCGAACCGCTGCGCCCAGCCGCCGGTGTCGACGTCGGCGAGCGCCGACGATGCCCGTCGCACCACCGCATCGACGCCCGCGTGGCCACCTGCTTCCGCCATCCGACAAATCTAACCCCCTTGGCACCCCGAATGACGGCGATGACGTTCGTGTTTGCGCTGGCATCGGGCTAGTCCAGGAATCCGTGCAGCAGGGTGGCCGAGCCTTCGACGTGGGCGAGCATGGCCGACGCCGCACCCTCACTGTCGCCGGCCAGGATCGCGATCACAATGGCGTCGTGTTGCTCGTCGGAGTGGGCGATGTTGCGCGGCAGCAACGGGATCTGGTCCAGCAAGACGTTGAGGCGCATCCTGTTCTCGGCCACCAACGGCACCAACGATGGCGATCCGGCTGCCTCGGCGATGGCGAGATGCAGCCGCGAATCCAGTCGGCGGTAGTCGCCGGGCGCGGCGCTGCGGACATCACGCAAACGCGCCCACAGCTCCTCGCGTTCGGGTGCCGTCAGGGTTCGGTTGGCGGCCAGCCGCGCCGCTCCGACCTCGAGGATCTCCCGCAGCCGCAACGCGTCGTCGATCTGGGCGCGTGTTACCGCGTCGGTGTCCTGGGTGTACCTCGGCAACTCGTCGGCGAGAAAGGTGCCGCCGTAGCGGCCTCGCCGCGACACCAGATACCCGGCGTCGGCCAGCGACTTGATGGCCTCCCGCACGGTGTCGCGGCTGACGCCCAGCCGCGATGCCAGCTCGCGCTCCGGCGGCAGCGATTCGCCGGGGGCGAGCACGCCGAGCCGGATGGTCTGCAGGAGCCTCCCGACCGTGTCCTCGAACGCGTTCCCGGGCCGAACCGGGCGCAGCAGAGCTTCGCTCGCCGCCGGGGCGGCGAATCCGGCCTTAGCCAGCGGTACGTCCGGATCGGCAGTCATGTTTTCTACAGCGCCTCTAGAGGGGGGTCACGTACGCAGAGCTGATGCCGCCGTCGACCAGGAAGGTCGACCCCGTGATGAACGAGGAGTCGTCGCTGGCCAGGAATGCGACGGCCGCGGCCAGCTCCTCCGGCTCGGCGAACCGACCAACGGGAATGTGGACCAGCCGGCGCGCCGCGCGTTCGGGATCCTTCGCGAACAGTTCCTGCAGCAGCGGTGTGTTCACCGGTCCGGGGCACAGCGCGTTCACGCGAATCCCTTGACGCGCGAACTGCACTCCCAGTTCACGGGACATCGCGAGGACGCCGCCCTTGGATGCGGTGTAGGAGATCTGCGATGTCGCCGACCCCATCACCGCGACGAACGAAGCGGTGTTGATGATCGAACCTTTCTGCTGCGGAATCATATGGCGCAGTGCGGCTTTGGAACAGAAGAACACCGACTTCAGGTTGATGTCCTGCACCCGTTGCCATGCGTCGATGCCCGTGGTCTCGATGAGGTCGTCTTCCGGCGGGCTGATACCCGCGTTGTTGAAGGCGATGTCGACAGAACCGTGCGTCTCGGCGGCCGTATCGAACAGGGCATCCACCGCGGCCTGATCTGAGACATCCACCTGAACGAAGGTTCCGTTGAGGTCGTCCGCAACGGACTTCCCGGTCGTCGGATCGATGTCACCGATGACGATGGTGGCGCCTTCGGCGCGCATCCGCTTGGCGCTCGCCAGCCCGATCCCGCTGGCGCCGCCGGTGATCACGGCGACCTTGCCCGCCAGTCGCTGGGTCAGATCCATTAGTCATCTCCGATCGCATAGAAGACGTTCTTGGTTTCAGTGAATGACAGCGGCGCATCGGGCCCGAGTTCACGGCCAAGACCTGATTGCTTGAACCCGCCGAAGGGCGTGTTGTACCGCACCGACGAGTGTGAATTGACGGACAGGTTGCCAGACTCCACCGCGCGCGACACCCGGATGGCCCGCGACAGGTTGTCCGTCCAGATCGACCCGGAAAGGCCGTAAGGGGTGTCGTTGGCGAGCTCAATGGCGTCGGCCTCATCCTCGAACGGCAGCACCGCGACGACCGGGCCGAAGATCTCCTCCCGCACCGTGCGGTCGGAGCGCTGCGGGGTCAGCACGGTCGGCGGGAACCAGTAGCCGGGCCCCGACGGCGCGTCGCCGCGGAACGCGACCGGTGCGTCGTCGGGCACATAGGAGACCACGGACTGCCAGTGCGACTTCGACACCAGCGGGCCCATCTCGGTGCCCTTGGCAGCCGGATCACCGACTACGACGCCCTTGACCGCAGGTTCGAGCAGCTCCATGAAACGGTCGTAGACATTGCGCTGCACCAGGATCCGGCTGCGTGCACAGCAGTCCTGCCCGGCGTTGTCGAAAACCCCGTAGGGCGCGGTGGTCGCAGCCTTGTCCAGATCGCAATCGTCGAACACGATGTTTGCGCTCTTGCCGCCCAGCTCGAGGGTGACCCTCTTGACCTGAGCCGCGGCGCCCGCCATCACGCGGGTGCCGACCTCGGTGGAACCGGTGAAGACGATCTTGCGTACGTCGGGATGGGTGACAAACCGCTCCCCTACCACCGACCCCTTTCCCGGCAACACCTGGAACAGATCGGGAGGCAGGCCGGCCTCGACCGCGAGTTCGCCTATCCGGATCGTGGTCAGCGGTGTCCATTCGGCGGGTTTGACCACTACCGCGTTCCCGGCGGCCAGGGCCGGTGCGAAACCCCACACCGCGATGGGCATCGGGAAATTCCACGGCGTGATGACACCGATCACGCCCAACGGCTCGTTGAACGTGACGTCAAGACCACCCGCCACCGGAATCTGCTTGCCCGACAGCCGCTCCGGTGTGGCGGAATAGAACTGCAGGACATCGCGAACATGACCGGCTTCCCACGTCGCATTGCCGATCGGATGTCCGGAGTTGGCGACCTCCAGCCCGGCCAGCTCGTCGACGTGCGCGTCGACCGCCGCGGCGAACGACCGCAAGGCGGCGGCCCGGTCGCCGGGTGCCAGACGCGCCCAATCACGTTGTGCCGCCTTGGCGCGCGCCACCGCGTCGTCGACACCCTCGACACTGGTCTGCTCGACGGCGCGCAGCAGTTCCTCCGTCGCGGGATTGATCAGCTCACTAGCCGTCACGCGGTCACCTTTTCCCTCGAATACGTCGCGGCCGCCTCGACCAATGCGGCGAACAGGCGCAGATCGTCCAGCCGTTCCTCGGGATGCCACTGCACCGCCAAAAGGAAGTGGTCACCGGGGATCTCGACGGCCTCGATGACGCCGTCGTCATCCTGCGCGCTGACGATCAGACCTTCACCGAGGCGGTCGAGGGCCTGATGGTGGTAGCACTGCGCATCCGACGACTCCCCGATCAGCGCCGCCAGCCGGGTACCGGGCACGGTGCGCACCGACGACGTCGAGAACACCGCATTGCCCTGCTGGTGGCGGGTGTGGCCGAGTACGTCAGGCAGGTGCTGATGCAGGGTGCCGCCGAGTGCGACGTTGACCACCTGTGCGCCGCGGCAGATTCCGAGGACGGGCAGGCCACGCCGGATAGCGCCCCTGAGGAGCTCGAATTCCCATGCGTCGCGCCGGCGGTTGTCTTCGTTGGCCTCATCGGTGGCAGGGTGCGGATCCTGACCGTAGGCGCCAGGGTCGACGTCGCGCCCGCCGGTGATGATCAGCCCATCGAGTCCGTCGAGCACGCGGTCGACGATTTCGTCGTCCACGTGCTGCGGGGGCAGCAGTACCGAGATGCCACCCGCCAGCCCGACACCCTCGAAATAAATGGCGGGCAGGAAGCTGGCGCGCACGTCCCACACCCCCGTCTGCGCCTGCTGCAGATACGTGGTCAATCCGACGACCGGTCGGGATCTGCGTGCTCTTTCTCCCGTCGCTGCGCTCGCCCCGGCTCCGCCTTTGCTTCTCGCGTCAAAGCCGCTCAAAGCCCCGCACCCTTTCCCAGTCCGTCACGGCCGCGTTGTACGCGGTGAGTTCGACGCGGGCGTTGTTGAGATAGTGCTCCACGACGTCGTCGCCGAATGCCGCACGGGCCACTTCGGACTTCTCGAACAGCGCCGCAGCCTCGGTCAGCGTGGTCGGAAGGCTTTCTGCGCCACTCATATAGGCGTTGCCCTCGAACGGTTCCGGCAGTTCCAGCTCGTGCTCGATACCGTGCAGGCCGCCGGCGATCAGCGCCGACACCGCGAGGTACTGGTTGACGTCGCCGCCGGGCGCGCGACATTCCACCCGCATGCCCGGACCGTGCCCCACCACGCGCAGCGCGCAGGTACGGTTGTCCATCCCCCACGCGATGGCGGTCGGCGCGAAGCTGCCCTCCGCGAATCGCTTGTAGGAGTTGATGTTCGGTGCATAGAACAGTGTCAGCTCACGCAGCGTCGCCAGTTGGCCGGCGATGAAGCTGCGAAACATCGTCGACATTCCATCCGATGCACCGGGGTCGGCGAACACCGGAACCTTCGGCTTGCCGTCCTCGATACCACGCAACGAAATGTGGATGTGACAGCTGTTGCCTTCGCGCTCATCGAATTTCGCCATGAACGTCAGGCTCTTGCCGTGCTGATCGGCAATCTCCTTGGCACCGTTCTTGTAGATCGTGTGGTTGTCACACGTCACCCTCGCGTGGTCGTAGCGGAAGGCGATCTCCTGCTGCCCGAGGTTGCATTCGCCCTTCACGCCCTCGCAGTACATTCCCGCGCCGGTCATGCCGAGCCTGATGTCGCGAAGCAGTGGCTCCATTCGGGTCGACGCGTGCATCGCGTAGTCGACGTTGTAGTCCGAGGCCGCCGTCATGTTCCGGTAGCCCTTCTTCCATGCTTCGCGGTAGGAATCCTCGAACACCATGAACTCGAGCTCGGTCCCCACGTAGGGCACCAGACCGAGCTCGGACAGCCGGTCGATCTGGCGGTTGAGGATGCTGCGTGGCGCTGGGGTCACCGGGTCGCCGTCGACGCGCTCCAGGTCTGCCATCACGAGCGCGGTGCCCGGCAGCCATGGCACGCGTCGCAGCGTCGAGAAGTCAGGCTTCATGGCCATGTCGCCGTAGCCGGTCTGCCAACTCGACATCGCGTACCCGTCGACGGTGTTCATGTCGACGTCGACGGCCAACAGGTAGTTGCAGCACTCCGCGCCATGCTCAGCGACGTCTTCGACGAACAATCGCGCCGACACCCGCTTGCCGGTGAGCCGCCCCTGCATATCGCAGAACGCCAGGATGACGGTGTCGATGTCCCCGTCGGCCACCAGCTTTTCGAGGTCGGCTTGCGACAACATGCCCGATGCGGCGCTCATGCAGCCCTGCCCTTCATCGTCAGAGACACGGAGATTGACTTGCTGTCAACCATTGGAGTTTGCCCGGCCTGGTTATAACCCTGCGTTTTACATGATTGTCACTCCCAAAGGTAGGACAACCGACCTTTGGCGAGTTTATTCTCCCTATGCCGCGTATTCAACAAAGGAGCGAAAGCCATGGCCAACGAAAAGGCCCACGAAACGATGAAGGGCTCGGGCGGCGTCACGTACAGCCAGGCCGGCGAGGGCTATTTCGAGAAGCGACAGCTGAAGCGGACAGCGGGCTTCTGGGGCCTATGGGGCATTGGTGTCGCCGCCGTCATTTCCGGCGACTTCTCAGGCTGGAACTTCGGCATCGGCGAGGCCGGGTGGGGCGGTCTGGCGATCGCATCGGTCGTGATCGTGATCATGTACTTCGGGATGCTGTTCTCGATCGGCGAGATGTCGGCGGCCATGCCGCACACCGGTGGCGCCTACTCGTTTGCGCGTGCCGCAATGGGACCGTGGGGCGGCTTCGTCACCGGTTTCGCCGAGACCATCGAGTACGTCTTCACCACCGCGGTGATCGTGTACTTCTCTGCCAGCTACGCCGACGCCGTGACCACCGATCTCTTCGATCTGAGCCTGCCCGCGTGGGTGTGGTGGGTCATCCTCTACGCAATCTTCGTCGGCCTCAATTCATGGGGAGCGGAGATCTCGTTCAAGTTCGCGCTCGTCGTCGCGATCATCTCGATCGGCATTCTCGTGCTGTTCGGCATCCTGGCCGCCGTCAACGGCGCCGTCGACTTCAGCAAGCTGTTCGACATCCCGGCCGACCCCGAGGTGGCGGGCTCCTCGACGTTCCTGCCGTCCGGCTGGCTAGCGATCGTGTTCGCAATGCCTTTCGCAATGTGGTTCTTCCTCGGCATCGAAGAACTCCCCCTGGCGGCCGAGGAGGCTCACGAGCCCGCTCGCGACATCCCCAAGGCCGGCATCTGGGGTCTGGTGACGCTGATCGGCTGCGGTGCGATCGTGTTCTTCCTCAACCCGGCGGTGACGGGTTCAGCCGCACTGGGCGCCTCGGATGAGCCGCTGCTCGACGGGTTCCGAGCGTTCCTGCCGGAGAATCTGGCCGCTGTGCTGTCGGCGTTCGCGTTGATCGGTCTGCTGGCCAGTCTGCAGGGCATCATGTACGCCTACGGGCGCAACATGTACTCGCTGAGCCGGGCCGGTTACTATCCGAAGTCGTTGTCGCTCACCGGCTCTCGGCAGACGCCCTTTGTAGCTCTGGTGGCGGGCGCGGTGATCGGCTTCGTGGCCCTGCTGATCGTCAACGCGAACGAGGGTGCCGGTGCGGTGGTTCTCAACATCGCGGTGTGGGGTGCCGTCCTCGCCTATGGCCTGCAGATGATCTCGTTCCTGATCCTGCGCCGGAAGTTCCCGAATGCCCGGCGACCGTGGGTCAGCCCGACGGGCAACACGGGTGCGCTCATCGCGCTGGTCATCGCTGCGGTGACGTTCGTCGGTGTGCTGGTCAATCCGACCTATCGACCTGCGGTCATCGCGATCGCGATTTTCTATGTGATCGGCCTGCTGGTGTTCGGATTCTACGGTCGTCATCGCCTCGTCCTCTCCCCTGAGGAGGAGTACGCGGTGACAGGAGGCCTGCACGGCTTCGACCCGGAGGCCGAGGGGCTCGGCGGCACCATCGAGGACGAGATCCTGAAGGGCCATACCGACTGACCACGTGCGTCGACTCGAGGCATTCTTGTGACAATCGTCTCGATCGGCATCGCGGTCACCGAGTTTGACCATGCCCATCCTGGGTAATTAACGGCCGCGCCGGTCGCCGACGCACGGCCGCAGTCAGCTCGATTGAGGTAGCGCCGATACAGAAGTAGGGTCGAACAGGTGTGTGGAGCCACCGGCGAGGTCCGCCTCGACGGACGTACCCCCGATAGCAGCGCCGTCACCGCCATGGCCGAGGCCATGACGCCGAGAGGACCTGACGCCGCAGGCGTGTGGTCGCAGGGCAGGGTCGCGCTCGGTCATCGTCGCCTGAAAATCATCGACCTGTCCGAGGCCGGCGCGCAGCCGATGGTCGACTCCGAGCTCGGGCTGGCCATTGCGTGGAATGGCTGCATCTACAACTACAAGCAGTTGCGCCGCGAGCTGAGCGAGCAGCACGGCTACCGGTTCTTCTCGCACAGCGACACCGAGGTGTTGCTCAAGGCCTACCACCACTGGGGCGACCGTTTCGTCGACCGCCTCTACGGCATGTTCGCGTTCGCGATCGTCGAACGCGACAGCGGACGGGTGCTGCTCGGCCGCGATCGGCTGGGCATCAAGCCGCTGTATCTCACGGAGGACGCGTCGCGGATCCGGTTCGCGTCGTCACTGCCCGCACTGCTCGCCGGCGGCGGAGTCGACACCCGCATCGATCCGTTGGCGCTTCACCACTATCTGTCGTTCCACTCCGTCGTCCCGCCGCCGCGGACGATTCTGCGCGGCGTGAGCAAGGTGCCGCCCGCAACGCTGGTCGCGATCGAGCCCGATGGCCGGCGCACGACCACCACGTACTGGGAACCCGACTTCACCCCGCACGCCGATCGCGCCGACTGGTCCGAACGTGACTGGGAGGACGCGGTTCTGGAGTCGCTGCGCGTTGCGGTCGACCGCCGGCTGGTCGCCGACGTGCCCGTCGGCTGCCTGCTCTCCGGTGGGGTCGACTCCAGCCTGATCGTCGGACTGCTCGCCGAAGCGGGCCAGCATGGTCTGGCGACCTTCTCCATCGGGTTCGAGTCGGTGGGCGGCGTGGCGGGCGACGAGTTCAAGTACTCCGACATCATCGCCGAGCGCTTCGGCACGGACCATCATCAGATCCGCATCGGTACCGACCGGATGCTGCCCGCGCTCGCCGGCGCGATCGGCGCCATGAGCGAGCCGATGGTCAGCCACGATTGCGTCGCCTTCTATCTGCTGAGCCAAGAAGTGGCCAAGTACGTCAAGGTGGTCCAGTCCGGGCAGGGCGCCGACGAGGTGTTCGCCGGCTACCACTGGTATCCGCCGATGGCGGACGCCACATCGCTGGACAGTGCGGTGGCCAGCTATCGCGCCGCGTTCTTCGACCGTGACCCCGCCGGCGTCGCCGCACTCGTCTCGACGGACTATCTCGTGGAAAGCGACCCCAGCGGGGAGTTCGTCACCGAGCACTTCGCGCACCGCGGCGCGGCCACCGGCATCGACCGCGCCCTTCGGCTCGACACCACCGTGATGCTGGTCGACGACCCGGTCAAGCGCGTCGACAACATGACGATGGCCTGGGGCCTCGAGGGCCGGGTGCCGTTCCTGGATCACGAGCTCGTCGAGTTGGCCGCCACCTGCCCACCCGCGCTGAAGATCGCACACGACGGCAAGGGCGTGCTCAAGCAGGCTGCCCGACGGGTGATCCCCGCCGAAGTCATCGACCGTCCCAAGGGTTACTTTCCGGTGCCGGCGCTGACCCATCTGGAGGGTCCGTACCTCGAGCTGGTGCGCGATGCGCTCTACGCTCCGGTCGCCAAGGAGCGCGGGCTGTTCCGTCCCGAGGCGGTCGACCACCTGATGGCCGACCCGAACGGTCGCCTGACCCCGCTGCGGGGCAACGAACTCTGGCAGCTCGGATTGCTGGAACTATGGTTGCAGCGACACGGGATCAACGGGACGGCGGCGTGACCGCCGGAGCCGGGAGGCCGGCGACATCCAGCGCCGTGAACCCCGAAAGCACCGAAGCGATCACTCTCGGCCTGCACGACGCGTCGCCCCAGCACTTGGTCGACGCGATGGCCGACGACGTGGCCGTCGAAATGGGCTGGGGCCGACTGATATTCGGGCAGACGTTCGCGGACCCGGCGAAGCTCGCCGAGGTGTTGCGGCAAGAGGGCCATGGTCGTCGCGACATCTGCATGTACGCCAGGGAGCCACACGTGCTCGTCGCGATGGCGCCCGCCGAGTTGTTCATCGACCCCAGTCACACCTATCGGCTGCGGTTCTCCGACGACGACCCGCAGCGCACGGCACCCACCGGGTTCACCGTCCGATCGCTGGAGCGTCCCGAGGAGGCCGAGGACATCAACCGGGTCTACATCCGCTGCGGAATGGTGCCCGCACCCGTTGAGGTGCTGTGGGACAACAGCGAAGACCGTGATGCGCTCGACTACCTGGTGGCGGTCCGCGACGACGACGGATCGTTGGTCGGCACCGTCACCGGGGTCGACCACAAGCGGCTGTTCGACGACCCGGAGAACGGTTCGAGCCTGTGGACGCTGGCCGTTGATCCGACCACCAGCCTGCCGGGTGTCGGCGCGGCACTCACCCGTGCGCTGGCCGCGCTGTACCGCGAGCGGGGTCGGGCCTACATGGACCTGTCGGTGGCGCACGACAACGAGGCCGCCATCGGCCTGTACGAGAAGCTGGGTTTCGAGCGCGTTCCGGTCATGGCCGTCAAACGGAAGAACGCGATCAACGAACCGCTGTTCACCCATCCCCCGGAGACCGTCGACGACCTGAACCCGTATGCGCGGATCATCGCCGACGAGGCGATGCGACGCGGGATCTTTGTCGAGGTCCTCGACGCGGGAGCAGGCGAGATGCGCCTGTCACATGGCGGTCGCAGCGTCATCACGCGGGAGTCGTTGTCGGAGTACACCTCCGCGGTGGCGATGGCACGCTGCGACGACAAGAGGCTAACCCGACGTCTGGTGTCGGAGGCCGGGATCCAAGTGCCCAAGGGACGTCTGGCCACATTCGACGAACATGACCACACCTTCCTCGAGGAGGTCGGCGACGTCGTCGTCAAACCGACCCGCGGGGAGCAGGGCAAGGGCATCACCGTCGGCATCAACAGCACCGGGGAGTTGGACGCGGCCCTGGCACGGGCGCGGGAAGAGCACCCGAATGTGCTGATCGAGCAGCGCGCACCCGGCGACGATCTGCGGTTGGTGGTGATCGACGGCAAGGTGGTGGCCGCTGCATTGCGCAAGCCCGCCGAAATCGTCGGCACGGGCCACCACACGATTCGCGAACTCATCGAGGCGCAGAGCCGACGCCGCGCGGCCGCCACCGGCGGCGAATCGCGCATTCCGATCGACGACGTCACAGAGGCGACGGTTGCCGAGGCGGGCTTCTCGTTCGACGATGTGCTGCCCGAAGGACGCACCCTGCGCGTACGCCGCACGGCGAACCTGCATCAGGGCGGCACGATCCACGATGTGACGGCGAAGGTGAACCCGCATCTGAGCGAGGTCGCCGTGAAGGCCGCCGACGCGATCGGCATTCCCGTGACCGGCATCGACCTGTTGGTTCCCGATGTCACCGCGTCCGACTACGTGTTCATCGAAGCCAACGAGCGTCCGGGGCTGGCCAACCACGAGCCCCAGCCCACCGCAAAGGCTTTCGTCGACTTCCTCTTCCCGGGCAGTCCCGCGTTGCCGCAGGCCTGGACACCCGACGAGGTGCCCACCACCTAGACCTACCAGGTGCTCGTGCGCATCACGATCTCGGCGGCAAGCTGCGCCGTGGACTCCTGGGCATTGCGCCTGCCGAGTAGGTCGACCATCCGGTAGTCGCCATACACGTAGCGCTGGCTGGCTTTGGCGACCGCTCGTGCGGCGGGCGTACTGACCAACGCGGTGGTGTTCATTTCCACCGGCGGGCAATGGTCGTCGCGGACCACACCGGAGGGGTCGGCGACGCGCGGGTGGCCGCGGTCGATCACCACCAGCCCGATGAACCGGTCCAACCGCGTCGCAGCGAGCTCCCATGCCAATTCCCCGCCGACGCGGTCACCGACCAACAACGCCCACTTCACGTCGAGCGCATCGAGGACGTCGATCACCGTCTTGGCGGTCAGCCGCGGGTCCGGCGCGATGACCACAGTTCGCAGGGACGCGGTGTGCAGCCGTTGACATACCGGTTCGTACGCCGCAGGTGAATGGTGGGCGGCACCGAGGACCACAACGACGGACCCTTTTTCGGGGCCGGCCACGTCGACGGACACGCCGAACCCGTCGACGGCGACTGTGGTGGGCGGCATTTGGCCACGCTACAGGCGGTCACCTGAGAACGGGTCGTTTTCGCCTTGAGCAAACACGGTGCTCACGCAGATTGCGCGCGCTCGGCCTGCTTTGCCGTCGTCTCCAGAAACGTTTGCGGCAGCGAACCTTTGACGGGGATCGACGGGTTGGATGTCGGAAACGCGACTCCGAACACCGCAGTGCTCCCGATGTTCTCGAACGAGAAGTAGACGCTCTCCGCTATGCCGCCCAGGCGCATGGTCTGCTCGTACACCAACGCGTCGGCGCGCTGGGTTTCCATTCTCGTGGTGGTCATCGGAATGCCCGGGGTCGACGGATCGAAGAAAGTCTCGAACTCGGCGCACCGATCGGCAACCGCAGCCAACCTATCGAGGTTCAGTCGCCACGTCAGCACCGTGATGACCATCCGCGCACCATCGAAGGCGACGAGGTACTCCGCTGCACTGCCCGGTCCGCGTTCGGCCGAGTCGGCGATCACCCGGGTCAGTCCGTCCGAGCAGCCTTCCGGACGGGAAATCATAGCGGGCGGCGCGCCGGCGCCGTCTGCCTGGCCGGGCTCGCGAGTGATGAGTTCGTACTGAACACCCTCAGGGAAGTCCGCGGGCGTGAGCAGCACCCTCTCGAGTCGGGCGCCGGGCCAGGTCGCGGTACCCGCAATCGGTTGGGCGCAGCCCCCCGCGACAAGTACCACGGCGAAGAGGACCAGCACATTGCGCCAGGTCATGGTGTCAGCCTAGTGACGATCGTGGGCAGTCTCGGCGGACCGTTTTGCAGCAAGGCGATCACGGCGTCGACGTCGATATGGCTGGTGATCAGGTCGGCCATCACGTCGAGTTGGGCGTCGCGGCGCGCGCGGACGTCGACGTCCCGGGCGACGACGAATTCGCTTCGCCCCGCGGCAGCCGCGACCTCGTTGAGCCATTGCCGTCTCACATCGTCGTTGTCGAGCAGACCGTGCCAATGGGTGCCGTATACGGAGCCGTTGCGAATCCCCACGCCCAGCCAGTCGTCTTCGGTTGAGCGGCTGAGGCGACCGTGGTGAATTTCGTAGCCGTGCAACGGGGCTTCGTGGTGGCGCAACATCTTTTCAGGCGCGAACGCGATGTCGGCGTCGAGCAGCGCGAGCCCGTCGACGGTACCCGCGCCCGACTCCACGGTGTCGTCGATGCGACGGCAGAGCATCTGGAATCCGCCGCACACGCCCAGCACGGGCTTCCCGAGTCGGGTGTGCGCCTCGATGGCCTCGGCCAGGCCGCGCTCCCGTAACCAGGTCAGGTCGGCGACGGTGGCTTTGCTACCGGGGATGACGACAACGTCAACGTCTGCGAGGTCGGCGGGGTCGCCTGCCCAGCGCACCAGCACTCCGGGCTCGCAGGCCAGGGCCTCGACGTCGGTCGAGTTGGAGATGCGCGGCAGCCGGACGGCGGCGACTCGCAGCCAGTCCCGTCCGCGGGGGCGCTGCGGATCGCCGACCACGCGATGAGTGAGCACCGAGACGGAGTCCTCGGCGTCCAGCCACAGCCCCTCGCTGTACGGGATCACGCCATAGGTCGGTCGACCGGTCAGCTCCTGCAGCTGTGTCAGGCCCGGCGCCAGCAGTGCGGGGTCGCCGCGGAACTTGTTGACGAGGAACCCGCAGATGAGTCGCTGATCGTCGGGTTCGAGCACGGCGACCGTGCCGTACAGATGGGCCAGCAGTCCGCCACGGTCGATGTCACCGACGACCACGACCGGCAGCTGCGCGGCACGGGCCAGCCCCATGTTCGCGATGTCGGTCGCGCGCAGGTTGATCTCGGCGGGCGAGCCGGCACCTTCGACTATCACGACGTCGAATTCTGTTCTCAGAGATCGTAATTCGTCTGTAACAACGGTCGCCAGCTGTTCGCGGTGGGTGAAGTAATCCCCGGCGCCCACCGTGTCCACCGCTTTCCCGCGGACCACCAGTTGTGAGGTGCGGTCGCTGCCCGGTTTGAGCAGCACCGGGTTGAAGCGCACGCTCGGAGCCAAGCCCGCCGCGCGGGCCTGCACGGCCTGGGCCCGGCCGATCTCCCCGCCCTCGACCGTAACCGCAGAATTGTTCGACATGTTCTGCGCCTTGAACGGCGCGACGCGAATCCCCTTGCGGGCCAAGAGGCGACACAGCCCGGCAACGACCATGGACTTGCCGGCGTCTGAGGTGGTGCCGGCGACGAGCAGCGCTCCGCTCATGGCGCCGGGTGTGAACTCACTACGAAAATTCGGCCGGAAAGTCGCAGTGGTTTCACACTCGAGAAGTGTCCATTCACAACTGGGTCAGGACCTCGGCGCCGTCCTCGGTGACCACCAGCGTGTGCTCGAACTGTGCGGTCCACTTCTTGTCCTTGGTCGCGACGGTCCAGTCGTCGTCCCAGATCTCGTAGTCCAACGCACCGAGGTTGATCATCGGCTCGATCGTGAACGTCATTCCGGGTTCGAGCACCGTCTGCACGGCGGGCTGGTCGTAGTGCAGCACCACCAGCCCGTTGTGGAATGTGGTGCCGATGCCGTGGCCGGTGAAGTCACGAACCACGTTGTAGCCGAACCGGTTTGCGTACGACTCGATGACGCGGCCGACGACCGACAGGGCGCGTCCCGGCTTGACGGCCTTGATCGCGCGCATGGTGGCCTCGTGGGTGCGCTCGACGAGCAGCCGGTGCTCCTCGGACACGTCCCCCGCCAGGAAGGTGGCGTTGGTGTCGCCGTGCACACCGTCGATGAACGCGGTGACGTCGATGTTGACGATGTCGCCGTCCTCGATCACGGTCGAGTCGGGGATGCCGTGGCAAATGATCTCGTTCAGTGAGGTGCAGCAGGACTTCGGGTAGCCCTTGTAGCCCAGCGTCGACGGGTAGGCGCCGTGGTCGATCATGTACTCGTGCGCAATGCGGTCGAGCTCGTCGGTGGTGACGCCCGGCGCGACGGCTTTACCCGCCTCGGCCAGCGCCGCGGCGGCGATGCGTCCGGCGACGCGCATCTTCTCGATCACCTCGGGGGTTTGCACCCACGGCTCGCTACCCTCCTGCGCGGTCGCCTTGCCCACGTATTCGGGGCGCACGATCGAGCGGGGCACCGGCAGCGTCGGTGACACCACGCCGGGACGAAGGGCGGTACGAACAGGCATGACGCCAGGATAGTCGGCGGCGGCCGCTACATTCGACGGTCATGACCATCGACGACGTAGACGGGCAGTTCGCCGCCCGATTCGCCGAACAGTTCGCCGAGACGTGGCGCACGCCCGATCTGGCCAAGCACGAGGCGCTGTGGAGCGAGGACATCGTGCTGACCCAGCCGATGATGGGCACCCTTCGCGGCAAGCAGGCCTGTCGCGAGGCGTTTCAGCGACTGTTCGCCCTGATTCCCGACCTGCATGCCGACGTGCATCGCGTCGGGCATGGCGGTCACGAGGTGTTCATCGAGTTCACGCTCAGCGGCACATACGGCGGCAAGCCCATCGCCTGGGACGCCGTCGACCGGTTCACCTTCGCCGACGGCCTTGTCGCCGAACGGGTTTCCTTTTTCGACTCGACGCCGCTCATCGGCAAGCTCGTCGGCCGCCCGGCCGGGTGGGAGCGGCTGTTGCGCACCGGCACTCAGCTGTTCAAGCGGTGATCTGACTGGTCGACGCGTAGCGACGACAACGCCGACCGCACGCGGACAGGCAGCGATCCGCCGTGCAGCAGCCAGTCGTCCAGTGCGATCCGCACCGACGCCATGGCCAACGCACCGATGAGCCTCGGCCGCGGGTCGTCGTCGGTCAGATCACCGATACGCGGGGCCACCAAGTCCGCGATGACGGCCTCGTAGCGCAGGTAGATCTGCAGCGTCCACGCGCTGAGCGCGGGCGATGACCGGGTCAATGTGGCCAGGTCACGTACCTGGGCGCTGATCGCCTCGAAGCCGTCACCCAGGTCGCCGAACCCCGCGATCACCGCATCGCTCGCCGACAACCCCGCGGGCTGGTTGGCGATGACCGCGGTGATCGCATCCAGCCAGCGCGTCGTCATCCCCTCGGCGACGGCGTCCTCCTTCGAGCTGAAGTACCGGAAGAACGTGGCGCGGCCGACCTCGGCCGCCGCCGCAATCTGCTCGACCGTCACCCCGGCCAGGCCGTTTTCGGCGACTCGCTGCGCCGCCGCCGTCGCGATGCGGGCCCGCGTGGCCCGCTTTCTGCGGACCGTCAGACTTTCACGCGAATTCTCTGGTGAGACGACGTCCATGATGAGACTATGTCTCACTGTGGACATCGATGGCAACACGGCCGCGCCGAGAACCCTGGAATCCTGGCAGTTGGTTCAGCAGATGCTGGCCGACCTCACCAAGTCGGTGACCGCGGACGCAATCGACGAGCGGGAGCTCATCGAGGGCCTCCAGGTCGTCGCGAAGATCATCGGACTGTGCTCGGAACTATCCGTCCAGGCCGACCCCGAGCGTCCGGCATTCTTCGACATGTGCCCCGGCACCCGGATGATCGGGGGCCCCAACCCCGACGGCCGCTACCTGTTGGCGATGATCCGCGGCGATCGCGCCTACCGCGTCACCGGCACCCGCGGCACCACCGCCTACCTCGGCTACCAAGTGCTTGCCGGCACGGGCCTGACACCGCGACGCATGTCGGGATACGTCAGCGACACCGACCTCGTACTCGACTCCGGCAGGTACGAATTGCTCTTCTCCCCCACCGAGCCGTCGGGCGAAGTGCTCGGTCGGGCGCAGTGGGTGTCCATCCCGGCGGACGCCTCGTCGATCGTCGTCCGCGAGTACGTCGGCGACTTCGCGACCGAAGAGCCCGCCACCATGCATATCGAATCCCTCGATCCCGACCCGCTGCGCCCGATCACCGATGACGTTGCTGCACAACAGTTCACCGCGATGGCATGGACGATCGTCAAGCTGGCCACGATGCATCGCACGATCAAGCCCGAACTGCTCGATCAGCCGAACAAGCTGATGACCGCCGAGGCCGCCGAACTCGGTGGTGCGGACACCACACCCGACAACCTCTACATGATCGGCACCTTTGGGCTCGAGGCCGACGAGTCGCTCGTGCTCGAGATCCAGCCACCCGACACGCGGTACTGGAACGTGACGCTGGAGAGCATCTGGCACGAGTGCCTGGAGCCGCGGCATCGCCATAGCTCGGTCACCAACAAGGGGGTCGCGCCGGGCGACGACGGTACCGTGCGAATTGCCATCGGCGCCAAAGACTTCGGTCATGGCCACTGGCTGGATACCGGCGGCCGACGCAGGGGCTTCATCGTGCTGCGATGGCTCGACAACCCCGCCCCACCGGATGTCCGGACCAGCGTCCGGCGCGGCGGGGCCGCGTCGTGAGAGGCGAGCGTTTTCAGCCCGACCTGCTCGTCGAGCAGGCCTGCGAGATGGCGGGCAGCGACGACTTCGGCGACGACAGCTGGCGCGAAGGGCTGATTCTGTTGTGCGACGGACTGGTCACCGATGCACGCCTGAACGATCTCGGCGTCGAGATCGCGGTGCTCGACATCATCCGGCCCATGGTCAACCGACTTCAGATCACCAGGTGGCGCAAGGAGAATCCCACCGTCGCCGCGCAGCAGATCAGCAGGCCCATATTCATCGTCGGGCAGCCACGCACCGGCACCACCATCCTGTTCGACCTCCTCGCGCAGGACCCCGAACTTCGGCCACCACTGACCTGGGAGGTGGACAACCCACACCCGCTGCCCCGGCCGGAGACGTATGCCACTGACCCCCGCATCGCCGAAACCCAGGCGAGCATCGAGATGTCCGAGCAGATCGTTCCCGGACTACTGGCGTTCCATCCGATGGGCGCGCTTCATGGCCAGGAATGCGTGCGGATCACCGCGGGACAGTTCTGCAGCATGATCTTCTCCGTGCAGTACCGCCTGCCGACGTACTACCGGTGGCTCCTGTACGACGCCGACTACCGCCCTGCCTATCGCTATCACCGAACGTTCCTGCAGCACTTGCAATCCGGGGTGCCCGGCGGGGCCTGCTTCTGGCTGTTGAAATCGCCCGCGCATCTGTGGCAGCTCGACGCGCTGGTCGCCGAATATCCCGACGCGCTCATCGTGCAGAACCACCGCGACCCGCTCAACGTCATCTCGTCGATCAGCGCACTGACCCACCACCTGCGCCGTCTCGCGTCCGACGACAGTTCGATCACCGACTGCGCAGGGCAGTCATGCGAAGAGATCGTGGTCGGCCTCGAACGCGGGATGAAACTGCGGGATTCAGAGGCGCTGGCCGGACATCGGATCGTCGACGTACAGTTCGCCGATTTCATCCGCGACCCGTTCGCCACCATCCGCGCGCTGTATGCCGAACTCGGACACGAACTTTCACCCGTCGCCGAGCAGAACATGCGCGCGTTCCTGGCCGCCCACCCCGGCGACGGCGGCGGTGGCCGCTACACGTGGGACGACACGGGGCTTGACGCCGGTGCAGTGCGTGAGCAGGTGCGCGAATATCAGCAGCGGTTCGGGGTCCCCGACGAACCGCTCAAGTGATGCGCCCGAAGCGCAAGCCTTTACGCGGCCCACGAATGTCGACGGACCCGCAGACCACCTTGCCGGTGAGCACGACGTGCGGATTGCCTTCGGCGGGTGCGTCCTTGCGGTGATCGTGAGCGCTGCCGACGACCACTTCCACGTCGTCGATCGATGCGCTGGCGCCGTCGGGCAGCCGGAGGTCGAGCCCACCGAACTTCAGGTCGAGTTCCACCACGACGATGGATCCCGCGAAGCGCGCCTTGGTCAGGTCGAGGTCAACCGAGCCCATCCGCCGATGTAACGCCAGCCGCGTCGGCACGATCCACTCCCCCTGCCGCTTGAGCGAGCCGAGCACGCCGCGCAACTCCACGCGGTCGGTGGCCGTCGTGACGATTGCGCCAGGCCCGGGCAGATCACCGACCAGGTTGTCGAGGTCGGTGTGCAGCCGCGCACTCGACACCAACGCCGAGCGCTCCTCGAATTCGTCGATGTCGATCAGCCCGAGGGCGACGGCGTTGTGCAGCCGGCGCAACGTCCCGTTGCGATCCGCATCGGAGATCCGCATCGCCGCCTGCGCGTCGGAGATGCGCGTCCCGGCCTGCGCGTCGGAGATGCGCATCCCACGTTGGTCATCGAGCCCTGTCATAACGGTTCAACGGTACCGCCGCTGCCGTTTGGGATCGAACCCATGCGGGCTCAGGCCAGGTAGCTCGGCGGCAGCGAGTCGAACATGACCTTGAGCATCCGCACCGCGTACTCCGAGGATCCGCCGCCGACGATCAGCGCCGCGAACGCCATATCGCCGCGGTAGCCGGCGAACCACGAATGCGAGCCACCGGCGAACTCCGCCTCCCCGGTCTTACCCCGCACGTCACCCGCGCCCTGGAGATCCTCGGCAGTACCGTTGGTCACAACCAACCGCATCATCGGCCGCAGGCCGTCGAGAATCTTCGGACTTATCGGGGTCTGATCGCCGGTGACCTGGGTCTGGCGGCCTTCGATCAGTTGTGGCACAGGCGTTTTCCCGGCTGCGACCGTCGCTGCGGCCAGCGCCATGCCGAAGGGGCTGACGACGACCTTGCCCTGTCCGAAGCCGTCCTCGGTGCGTTCGGCGAGGTCCACCGTCGGCGGTACCGAGCCGGTGACCGTGGTCATACCCTCGATCGCGTAATCCGTGCCGATGCCGTACTTGGCGGCTGCCTGCGTCAACCCGCGCGGCGGCATCCGGCTGGCCAGTTCTGCGAAGGTCGTGTTGCACGAACTGGCGAACGCCCGCGACATCGGCACGGTGCCGAGGTCGAACCCACCGTAATTGGGCACGGTGCGATGGCCGATGTCCATGGTGCCCGGGCAGGGCAGCAGCGTGTTGGGGGTGGCCATGTCACGCTCCATCGCCGCCCCCGCGGTGACCATCTTGAACGTCGACCCCGGCGGGTAAAGGCCCGTGGTGGCCAGCGGCCCCTGCGCGTTGGCCGAGGCGTTCTGCGAGACGGCCAGGATCTCGCCGGTGGACGGCTTGATCGCCACGATCATCGCGGGCTTGCCGGTGAAGTTGACGGCGTTCTGCGCGGCGTTCTGCACGGACCGGTCGAGGCTGATCGTGATCGATGGCGCCGGCTCGCCCGCCACCTCGTTGAGCACATCGACATCGACGTTGTTCTGATTGACGCTCACCACGCGCCATCCCGCTTGCCCGTCGAGCTCGTCGACCACCGCCTTCTTGACCTCGTTGACGATCGCGGGCGCGAATGTCTCATCGGTCGGCAGCAATTCGGCCTGCGCCGTGATCACCACGCCCGGCAGCGCTCCGATGGCGCCCGCCACCCGGTCGTGGTCGGACTGCCGAAGCGTGATCAGGTACATCGGCTTTTTCGACGAACTTGCCTGCTCCGCGAGGCGCTGCGGATCCAGCGTGTTGTCGAACGGCCGCAGCGCATCGACGACCGCGCGCGACGTCGTCATCAGCGAACCGGCCGCCGCCTGCGCGTCGAGCGAGAAGTTGTAGAAGTAGCCGGGCACCAGGACGTCGGTGCCGCCACGCTCGTTGACCGAGGCCCGCCGGGGCGGGTCGGCGCGCAGCGCCAGCGTCTGGTTCTCGCCGAGCTTCGGGTGCACACCGGTGGCACTCCAGCGCACTTCCCAGCGGCCCTCGTTGCGGACCATGTTGAGCTGCCCGTCGTAGGTCCACATGCGGTCCTTGGGCAGATGCCAGGTGTAGCGGTAGGTGACACTGCCGGTGTCCTCGGCGTACTTCGAACTGAGGATCTGCGCGTCGAGGCTGGTGGCCTGCAGGCCGGCCCACGCATTGTTGAGCGCTTGGCGCGCATCCGCGGGCCGGTCGCTCAATTCGGCGGCGGCCCCGGTGTCCCCGGCGATCAACGCGGCGAAGAACTGCTCAGCCGTCGGCTCGGGCCCGTCGGGCTTGGGTGTACATGCGGTCCCGAGGGCGACGCTCACCACCGCGACCATCAAAAAGGCCGATACGCGTGATACTGAAGTTGCCATTGAGGCAGATGTTACGAATCCGACACCTCTAGATCACGGAGGCGCGCACGAAATCCACGAATTGCAGACAAAGTTCGAGAGGAATCCTGCATTTCGTGGTTTTCGACGCGGGCTAGAACCCCTCTGATCCCGCTGCCGGAGCCCGCACCACCAACGGCACTGCCGGGAAGTAGGCGGCCATCTCCGAGCGCGACTTGCGAAGCACCGCGGTGCCGTAGCCCTGCTTGCGGTGGTCCGGGTGGATCCAGATCCGGACGTTGACCTCACCGGCGACGAGATCGCCGAAGACCATGCCGATCTTCTGCGGACCGTGGATCGCGACCAGCCATGCCGCATCCTCGGCGTCGACGCGCTGCAGCCCGGCCTGGATCTCGTCCTCGAGCTCGCCGGCCGGCGCACGCGAACCGTCGCCCGCCTCCTGCACGTCGGCGGTGCGCGCGGCGAAGATGTCGCGATCGGCGTCGGCGGCGAAGGGCCGCAGCGCAATGGTATCGACCGGACTCGCGGGCTCACCCCTGGTGAAGCTCAGCTGATTGTTCAGGTCCTCGAGTTCGGCCGCGATTCTCCGGCGCGAAACCTTGGTGAGCCGATCGAACGACAACCGCAGCACGGCCTCGGCAGCGGCGGTCGAGGTGCCGAGATGGCTTGCTATTGCCCCGATCGCGGCGTCGTAGTCCTCGGCTTTCACGACGACATCGAGGAGCTCGTGGCGCCGTTCGAGCGCGCGCATCAGCGCATCGGCGATCTCGCGGCGTTCCACTCTTGGATCGTCATCGGTCATTCCCCGAGCGTAGAGGCACGCCGGAGTCAGTCGAGCAGAACGGTCGCGAACGTGCCGACCGCCGTGAAGCCGACCCGGTCATACGTGGCACGGGCGACGGTGTTGAAGCTGTTGACGTACAGGCTCGCGGTGCGCCCACCGCGTACCACCGCCGTGGCCAGGGTCGCCGTCCCCGCGGTGCCGATCCCTTGGCCCCGCCAGTCGGGATGGACCCACACGCCCTGAATTTGCCCGACGGACGGCGACTGGGATCCGACCTCCGCCTTGAAGACCACCTGGCCGCGTTCGAAGCGGGCCCACGCGCGGCCGGCGGCGATCAACCCTGCGACACGGCGCCGGTAACCGCGGCCGCCGTCACCGATCCGCGGGTCGATGCCGACCTCGCCGATGAACATGTCGATGGCCGCGACCAGGTATGCATCGAGCTCGTCGGCACGTACCTGGCGGACATGGGGGTCGATCGCGCAGCTGGGTGGAGTGCTCAGCGCCATCAGCGGTTGATGCTCGCGCACGTCGCGGGCCGCGCCCCAGGCGTGCTCGAGTCGCTGCCACATCGGAAGCACCATCTCGGCGCGGCCCACCAAAGACGAACAACGCCGAGCGGTGCTCATCGCCTTGTCGGCGAATGCGTACATGTCGTCGACGCCGCCGCGCAGGGGAATCAGGTTCGCCCCTGCGTAACAGAGGGATTCGGTGGGACGCCGACGGGTCCAGAGCTCGCCGCCGATCGCCGCGGGCTCGATGCCGTGCTCGACCACCCGCGACGCCACCATGCAGCTGCCGACCGGATCCTCGTCGAGAACGCGGTACACCTCACCCGCTTCG
This sequence comes from Mycobacteriaceae bacterium, assembly GCA_019749805.1. Taxonomy (GTDB): domain Bacteria; phylum Actinomycetota; class Actinomycetes; order Mycobacteriales; family Mycobacteriaceae; genus Mycobacterium. Next base: position 45,359 of record JAIEPH010000028.1, read on the forward strand.
CGTACCAATGAAACCCGTCGTTCATCGACGCGGCGAAACAGCGGAGGAGCCGACATGGAGACTCTTTCTAACCGATCCGTGACGGTGCGGTGACCCCTATTCGATGTCGCCGCCGGAGCCGCTCCGTGCTCACAGGGGTCACCCTCAGCTTACGGTCACTACCGGCGAACCGCTGGCGTCTGATCCGGACGCCGGGCCCATTTCTTCGGCGATCCGCATCGCCTCTTCAATCAGCGTCTCGACGATCTGGTGCTCGGGGACGGTCTTGATGACCTCACCCTTGACGAAGATCTGGCCCTTGCCGTTGCCGGACGCCACGCCGAGGTCGGCCTCGCGCGCCTCGCCCGGGCCGTTGACGACGCAGCCCATGACCGCGACGCGCAGCGGAACCTCCATGCCCTCCAGACCGGCGGTCACCTCGTTGGCCAGGGTGTAGACGTCGACCTGCGCGCGGCCACACGACGGGCACGACACGATCTCCAGACCACGCGGCCGCAAATTCAGCGATTCGAGGATTTGGTTACCGACCTTGACCTCTTCGGCGGGCGGCGCGGACAGCGAGACACGGATGGTGTCGCCGATGCCCTTGGACAGCAGCGCCCCGAACGCGACGGCGGACTTGATGGTGCCCTGAAACGCCGGCCCGGCCTCGGTCACGCCGAGATGCAGCGGGTAGTCACTCTTGGATGCCAGCAGTTCGTAAGCCGCGACCATGACGACGGGGTCGTTGTGCTTGACGCTGATCTTGATGTCGCCGAAGCCGTGCTCCTCGAACAGCGAGGCCTCCCAGAGCGCGGACTCGACGAGCGCCTCCGGCGTGGCCTTGCCGTACTTCTCCATGAATCGCTTGTCCAGGGAGCCGGCGTTGACGCCGATACGGATCGGAATGCCCGCCGCCCCTGCGGCTTTGGCGACTTCCCCGACCCGGCCGTCGAATTCCTTGATGTTGCCGGGATTCACGCGCACCGCCGCGCAGCCCGCGTCGATCGCGGCGAAGATGTACTTGGGCTGGAAGTGGATGTCGGCGATGACGGGGATCTTCGACTTCTTCGCGATCGCGGGCAGCGCGTCTGCGTCTTCCTGTCGCGGGCACGCGACGCGCACGATGTCGCAGCCCGAGGCGGTCAGCTCGGCGATCTGCTGCAGGGTCGCGTTGATGTCGTGTGTCTTCGTGGTGCACATCGACTGCACGGCGATCGGATGGTCACTACCCACGCCGACGTCGCCCACCATGAGCTGGCGCGTCTTGCGGCGCGGGGCAAGGGTGGGCGCGGGCGGCGCCGGTATCCCCAGACCAACGCTTGGGGTGGAGGTCACTTGATGCTTCTCCTACTGGAACAACCTGATCGGGTTGACCAGGTCAGCGGTGACGGTCAGCAGCATGTATCCGACCACGACGAACAAGATGACATAGGTGGCCGGCATCAGCTTGAGGTAGTTGACGGGCGCCGCAGCCACCTTGCCGCGCGCCGACCGGACCATATTGCGGATCTTCTCGTACCACGCAACGGCGATGTGCCCGCCATCGAAGGGCAGCAGCGGCACCAGGTTGATGGCGCCGAGCACGAAGTTGAGCTGGGCCAGGAAGAACCAGAACGCGACCCACAGCCCGGCGTCCACGGTGTCGCCGCCGATGATGCTGGCGCCGACGACGCTGATCGGCGTCTCCGGGTCACGCTCCCCGCCGCCGATCGAGTTCACCAGCGCACCGATCTTGGTCGGGATCTTGGCCAGTGACTTGCCGAGTTCGACCGCCAGGTCTCCGGTGAACGCGAAGGTGCCCGGAACCGCGGACAACGGGTTGTACTGCGTCGGCCCGAAGTACGCGGCGGCGATGCCGATGGCGCCGACGGTCGAGGGCTGGTCGCCTTCGCCGGTGAACCGCTGCGTGCGGGTGACGTCGACGACCGCGCTGGCGGGCTGTCCGTCCCGCTCGTAGACGACGGTGGTCGGCCCGGAGGCCTTCTGCAGTGCGGTCCTGGCTTCGTCGAAGGTGGCCACGGGCGTGTCGCCGACCTTGACGATCACGTCGCCGGCACGAATACCGGCCTCGGCCGCCGGTCCGGGACCGGTGCAGTCAGCCACCTCATCCTTGCTGATTTGCGCTGCGACACAACCGGTTTCACCCACGATGGCCTGGGTGGGCGGATGCAGGTTGGGCAGTCCCCAGATCACCGCGATGGCATAGATGAGAACGAGGCCGACGACGAAGTTCATGGCGGGGCCGGCGGCCAGCACGGCGGTGCGTTTCCACGTCTTCTGCCGGTACATCGCGTACTGCCGGTCCTCGGGTGCGATTTCGTCGACCGAGGTCATCCCCGCGATGTCGCAGAAACCGCCCAACGGGATGGCCTTGACTCCGTACTCGGTTTCGCCCAGCTTGTTGGGCCGCCGCGTCGACCACAGCGTCGGTCCGAAGCCGACGAAGTAGCGACGCACCTTCATCCCGGTGGCGCGCGCCACCCACATGTGGCCGCATTCGTGCAGTGCAACCGACAGGAGGATGCACAACGCGAACGCGATGATGCCGAGCACGAACATCATTTGGTGAGTAGTCCTTCTCTTGAAATCTCCCGCTCGACTTCGCGCTTTGCCCGGTCGCGGGCCCAGCGCTGAGCATCGAGTACCTCATCCACGGTAGCGGGTTCGGTGGCCCACTGGTCGGCAGCACGCAGGACCTCGGCGATTGTTCCCACAATGGCCGGAAATCGGATGCTCCCGTCGAGGAAGGCGGCCGCGGCCTCCTCATTCGCTGCGTTGTACACCGCGGTGAGGCAGCCACCGCGCTGGCCGGCCTGCCTGGCGAGGTCGACGGCCGGAAACACCTCGTCGTCCAGCGGCAGGAACTCCCAGGTCGAGGCGGTGCGGAAGTCGCAAGCCGACGCCGCGGCGGGCACCCGGGCCGGCCAGCCCAGTGCCAGCGCGATCGGCAGCTTCATATCGGGCGGACTGGCCTGGGCCAGCGTCGAGCCGTCGGTGAAGGTGACCATCGAGTGAACGATCGACTGCGGATGGACGACCACCTCGATGCGGGCGTAGTCGATGCCGAACAGCAGATGCGTCTCGATCAGTTCGAGTCCCTTGTTGACCAGGGTGGCCGAGTTGAGCGTGTTCATCGGGCCCATCGACCAAGTGGGGTGCTTGCCCGCCTGCTCGGGGGTGACGGAGTCGAGATCCTCTGCCGACCAGCCCAGGAAGGGCCCACCCGATGCGGTGAGCACGATCTTCGCGACTTCGTCCTCGGTGCCTCCCCGCAGGCACTGCGCCATCGCGGAGTGTTCGGAGTCCACGGGGACGATCTGGCCCGGTTTGGCCGCCTTGAGCACCAGCGGCCCGCCCGCGACCAGTGACTCCTTGTTGGCGAGCGCGAGCCTGGCGCCGCTGTTCAAGGCCGCCAGCGTGGGTTTGAGGCCGAGTGCACCGACGAGGGCGTTGAGCACGACGTCCGCTTCGGTGTTCTCGACGAGGCGGGTGGCGGCGTCGGGTCCCGCATAGGTCACATCACCGACCTGCGCGGCCGATGCCTCGTCGGCGATGGCGACGTTCGTCACCCCGGTCTCGGCGAGCTGCTGGGCCAGCAGGCGCGGGTTGCCGCCACGCGCCGCGAGGCCCACGACCTCGAAGCGGTCCGGGTTGGCGGCGATGACCTCCAGCGCCTGGGTGCCGATCGACCCGGTACTGCCGAGGATCAGCACGCGCTGCCTGTTGGTCACCGAACCATTGTGACGCCCCGGGTGCGCCACAGTCCCGTCCGCTGGGGGCGCCACCGCTGCACGGCGCCAAATGTGACGCAATTGTGACCACCCGGCAAACCGGCGATCCGTGCGTCACGTCACATCGAATCCCCTTCGTCAAACACAGGACGGCAACACGGTCGTCCGACACAAGGGATGGGAACCCATGAGAACACTCCACCGTAAAACGGTCGCCGCTGCCGGCCTGGGCGCACTCGCAATCTTCGGCGCAGTCTCGTGCTCCACCGACAGTTCGTCCGAGCCATCGCCCACCACGTCGACCGCAGCAGCGACAACGACATCGTCGGCACCCGCATCGCCCACGACGACCGCGATGGCCGATCCCGCCGCGAACCTCGTGGGGAGCGGCTGTGCGGCGTACGCCGAGCAGGTGCCAGAGGGCCCGGGATCGGTGACGGGCATGGCGCAGGATCCAGTCGCGGTCGCGGCGTCCAACAACCCGATGCTCAAGACGCTGACGCAGGCGCTGTCGGGTCAGCTCAATCCCAACGTGAACCTCGTCGAAACGCTGAACAGCAATCCCGCGCTGACGGTGTTCGCGCCGACCGACGACGCCTTCGCCAAGATCGATGCGGCCACGCTCGAGACGTTGAAGACCGATTCGGATCTGCTGACCAGCATCCTGACCTACCACGTGGTCGAGGGCCAGGCCAGCCCCTCGGCGGTCGTCGGTGAGCACACGACGCTCGAAGGCGGATCGGTGAACGTCACCGGGGCCGGTCCCGATCTGAAGGTCAACGACGCCGGACTGGTGTGCGGTGGTGTGCAGACCGCCAACGCGACGGTCTACATGATCGACACCGTGCTGATGCCCCCGGCCAACTAGGCCACATTCCCAATTCATCACCGCGAGCTGGGCCCCGACTCGGCGTGGGCCCAGCTCGTCGTGTCTAGGAAACGTCCATGTTCACGCTTGCACTGATCGGCTTTCTGGGCGGATTGATCACCGGCATCTCGCCGTGCATCCTTCCCGTCCTGCCGGTGATCTTCTTCTCCGGCACGCAGAGCAGCGGTGCCGACGCATCCGGCAGTGCGGGCGGCGTGGCGGTCGCCACCAAGCCCGCACTATCGGACCGGTTGCGGCCCTACCGTGTGATCGCGGGCCTGGTCTTGAGTTTCAGCGTGGTGACGCTGGTGGGCTCCGCACTGCTGTCGCTGCTGCACCTGCCTCAGGATGCCATCCGGTGGGTCGCGCTGATCGCGTTGGTGATGATCGGCACCGGGCTGATCTTCCCGAAATTCGAGGCGCTGCTGGAGAAGCCGTTCTCCAAACTGCCGCAGAAGCAGTTCGGCTCCGGCAGTAGCGGTTTCGGCCTGGGTCTGGCGCTGGGCGTGCTGTACGTACCGTGCGCCGGACCGGTGCTGGCAGCCATCGTCATCGCGGGAGCGACGGGAACGATCGGCCTTCCCACCATCGTGCTGACCCTGGCGTTCGCTGTCGGCGCAGCTCTGCCGCTGCTGTTCTTCGCTCTGACAGGCCGCCGTGTCGCCGAGCGGGTGGCGGCGTTTCGGCGCCGCCAGCGCGAGATCCGTATCACCGCAGGCATTGTGACCATCCTGCTGGCCGTGGCCCTCGCGTTCAATGTCCCCGCCGCGTTGCAGCGTGCGATCCCGGACTACACCGGCACGCTGCAGGAACGCGTCGGTGGCGACGAGCAGATTCGCGAGAAGCTCAACCTTGCAGGCCTGGTCAACGATCAGAACAGAGAGCTGGCGAACTGCAGCGACGGCGCCCCTGAGCTGGAAAGCTGCGGTACCGCACCGGACATCAAGAACATCACCGCTTGGCTGAACACCCCGAACGGTTCGGCGGTGGACCTGAAGTCATTGCGCGGCAAGGTGGTACTCGTCGACTTCTGGGCGTACTCGTGCATCAACTGCCAGCGCGCCGCCCCGCACCTCGTCGACTGGTACGACACCTACCGCGACGTCGGTTTCGAGGTCATCGGCGTGCACACGCCGGAGTACGCCTTCGAACGGGTCGAAGGCAACGTGGCCGCTGGCGCACAAGATCTGGGCATCACCTACCCCGTCGCGTTGGACAACGGCTATTCGACATGGACGAACTACCGCAACCGCTACTGGCCGGCCAAGTACCTCATCGACGCGTCCGGCACCGTGCGCCACATCAAGTTCGGAGAGGGCGACTACGACGTCACCGAGCGCCTGATACGCCAGCTGATCTCGGAGGCCAACCCTTCGGCGCAGCTGCCGCCACCGGTCGACGCCCAAGACATGACCCCGTTCGAGGAGACGACGCCCGAGACATATCTCAGTGTCGGCAAGGTGGTCAACTACGGCGGCGCCGGCACGTACGACGAGGGATCATTCAATTTCAGCTATCCACAACAACTTCCCCACGACAGCTTTGCGCTGACCGGCGACTGGGCGCTCGATTACCAGGGTGCGACGGCGCAGGGCGACAACTCCGGCATCGCGCTGAACTATCACGCCAAAGACGTCTACATCGTGGCCGGCGGCACCGGTACTTTGACCGTCACCCGCAACGGCGCGAAATCCACCGTGCCGATCAGCGGCCCACCGACACTGCATCAGATCGCCGCTCATCCCGACGTGACACGCGGACGACTCGACGTCGCGGTACCCGCCGGATTGCAAATCTTTTCGTTTACCTACGGCTGATGACCCATCCGCACCGCGCACGGCTCCGAATACCTGATGACGTGACAAACGAGGCGGCATAAGCCGTCCCCGACGAAAGGAAGCGAATTACATGTACGCAAAGAAAACCGTGGGGGTCGGCTTCGCCGCGATTGCCGCTCTCGGATTGTCCCTCGGCACGGCGACGAGCGCACAAGCCGAGATGGTCGGGACAGGCTGTTCGGCCTACGCGCAGCAGGTGCCGACGGGTCCCGGCTCCGTTCAGGGCATGGCAATGGACCCGGTAGCCGTGGCCGCGTCGAACAACCCGATGCTGACCACGCTCACCAAAGCGATTTCCGGACAATTGAATCCGCAGGTGAACCTCGTCGACACCCTCAACGGCGGCCAGTTCACGGTGTTCGCTCCCACCGATGCTGCGTTCGCGAAGATCGATCCGGCGACCATCGAGAAGCTCAAGACTGACGCTCCCCTGCTCACCAGCATCCTGACCTACCACGTGGTTCCCGGTCAGGCTGGTCCCGCGCAGGTCGCCGGGACCCACAAGACGGTGCAGGGCGCCGACCTGACCGTCACCGGCATGGGTAGCGATCTGCGGGTCAACGACGCATCCGTGGTCTGCGGTGGGGTGCAGACGGCCAACGCCACCGTCTACATGATCGACACCGTCCTGATGCCGCCGATGAATTGAGTTGCGGCACAGATTAATCAGGAGAGCAGCCCGGCACCCCCGGCCGGGCTGCTTTCCGCCGCGCTCAGCCGGGTTGCGCGGCCGAAGGATCCACCGATGCCTCGATCTTGAGAATCCTGCTGTCCCGCAACGTGAACACCAGCACGGCGAACAGACGGCGCTCCATGAATGCGAGAACCGCCTCCTGCCCCACCGGTCCGCTGACCAGCGTGGCTCCCCGTCCGACATAGCGCAGCAGATTGACCGCGACCTCCTCCGGACCGTGGTTGATCTGAGGCGGCGGGGCCCCCTCGCCGATTATCGTGCCGACCCCCCACACCGACGGATCCAGGATCGCCGTGAGCCCCTGCAGGTCTCCGTTGGCGCATGCGGTGATGAACTTCTCGGTGACCAGCTGATGTTCGACGCCGCCGACCTCGGCCAGCCGCGGCGATGCATCGGAGAACTTCGCCCGGGCTCGTCGGGCTAATTGCCTGCAGGTACCGACGGGCCTGCCGACCGTCTCGGCGATCTCCTCGAACGGCAGATGGAAGACGTCGTGGAGTACGAATGCGACGCGCTCCCCTGGGCTGAGCCGCCGCAGCACTTCCAGCAGCGCCGCACGAATGTCGTCGTCGAGGGTGACCCGGTCGGCCGGATCGGGGTCGGGTGAGGTCGCGGTGTCGAGCGCACCGGAGGCGTCGGGGTATTCGCGGCGGGTGCGCGCCGAGCGGATCTGGTCGAGGCAGAGTCGTCCGGCAACCACGGTCAGCCAGGCCCGGAGGTCGTCGATATGCGCGGTATCGGCACGCGCGAGCCGCAGGAACGCCTCCTGCGCGACGTCCTCGGCCCCGCCGACGTCGCCGAGCATCTGATAGGCGAGGTTCACCAGATAGGGACGGTGTTCGCGCCACGCGGCGTCGATCAACGCTGAACCGCTCATGATTCAAGGACGAGACACGACGACGGAAAGTTACCGGCCGCTGAAACAACAGGGCGTAACTTTTTTGGTGGCCGCCTCGTCCTAGCTGCCATGAACCCAATTCTCGTCACGGGCGCAACCGGCAACGTCGGTCGCCCCCTTGTCACACAACTCCTCAGCGCTGGAGCCGTGGTCCGCGCGGTCACCCGCGATCCGAGCGCCGCACGCTTTCCGGACGGGGTCCAAGTGGTGTCCTCTGCCACCGCGGGTATCGACGGGGCGTCCGCGGTGTTTCTCAACTCGCGCGCGCTTGGCGACGAAGACGCTTCTTTCGTGCAGGCCACCCGACGGGCAGGCGTCACCCGTCTCGTGGCACTGTCGGCGATCAACGCGGACGACGATTTCTCGCGGCAGCCCTCGCGCTTTCGCGGCGACCGCAACAAGGAGGTCGAACAGCTCGCGATCGACTCCGGCCTCGAGTGGGTGAGCCTGCGTCCCACTGTGTTCGTTTCGAACTTCTTCGGCATGTGGGCTCCCCAGATTCAGGCGGGCGACGTCGTCACCGGCCCGTTCGCGCACGCGTCGACCGCACCGATCTCCGACCGCGACGTGTCCGCCGTGGCAGCCCGCGCCCTACTCACCGATGAGCTTGTCGGCCGTCGCATTCCATTGACCGGGCCACAAGCCCTCACCAACACCGAGCTGGTCGATGTCATCGGCGGCGTCGTCGGCCGCCGGCTGTCTTACCGCGAGGTCCCGGCCGAACAGGTGCGGAACCGCTTCGTCGAAATGGGTTTTGCGGCCGAATTCGCTGACGCCTACATCGCGCTGCTGGCGGCGACGGTCGACACGCCTGCGGTGGTGACCCACGAAGTCGAGAAGATTCTCGGCCGTCCCGCCGAATCGTTCGCCGACACCGTTTCGGCGAATCAAGCTCAGTTCATGAATCACCAAGGGAAAGAACATGTCTGAACTTCGCCCACCGTGGTACCTCAAACCGATGAACCGGTTCGTCAAGGCGATTCAGAAGCTGGGCATACCGGCCGGCCCTTCGCAGATTCTGACGGTGCCTGGCCGGAAGACGGGCAAGTTGCGCAGCACGCCGATGACACCGTTCACCCACAACGGCCGTCTCTATACCGTCGCGGGCTATCCCGGCGCCGACTGGGCGGCCAACGCTCGCGCGGCAGGGGCGGGAACGCTCACCCGGGGCCGCCGATCCCGGCGGGTCAAGATCGTCGAACTGAGCGCCGTCGATGCGGCTCCTGTGCTGCGCAGCTTCGCCGTCGAAGTTCCGGTCGGAGTTGGATTCGCGAAGCGGTCGGGACTGGTTCGCGAGGGCACACCGGACGAACTCGAAGCTCTTGCGGGCGAACTGGCGGTCTTCCGCTTTGATCCGCAGGACTGACCCGCCGCGCCTATTCGCCCTGCAGCTGCTGATACAGCCCATGCATGTCGAGTTGTCCGCGGTGGGTGACGAGCATGTCGCCCTGAAACCGGTCGATGTGGATGCCGGCCACCGACACCGCTTTTCCGGTCGGCGCGATGCCACGGAAGAGGCCGGTGTGAGTGCCCACGAACCGGCAGCGGGATACGCCGTGGGAACCGTCCACGAGTACCTCGTCGAGTTCGTGGCGCCCGTCGGGAAAGGCCGTGAAGAATTCGTCCAGGCGGCCGATCCATTCGTGCCATCCGACCGGTCCACCCCCGCCGACCTCCACGACCACCCGTTGCGACACCACGGCCTCGAGCGTCGCCCGGTCATTTCGGTCGATGGCCGCATAGAGGCAGTGCACGAGATCGCGGATCTCGTTGCCTTCAAAACTCATGCTCACCGCACTTTTCCGATGATCTCCTCCGCGAACCGCTCGATGGGCTCGCGGTAGCGCTCGACGTCGTCACCAGGCAGGTCCGCGCCCATCCACGGGGCGCACATCAGGGCGGTGATGCCTGCGTCCTGCGCCCGTTTGTAGAGATCCGGCGACGGTGGTTCCATCAACGCCAGCATGATGTCGAAAGGCTCACTGGCCCTGCCATATTCATCGCGCAGCTTGGTGATCCTGTCCGCATAGGACACCGCTTCGTCCCACCCGTAGGCATAGCCCACCCAGCCGTCGCACAGCCGGGCCGCACGCCGCAGCGCCGCCTCCGATTCACCGCCGCAATGAATGGGGACAGGTGTCTCCGGATGAGGCTCGATCATCATCTCGGGCACCTGGTAGTGCTCCCCACTCCAGGACACCCAGCCGCCACCCCACAGTGCGCGCAATGCCGGGATCATCTCGTTGAGCCGTTTACCGCGGGTCGTGAAATCCTGGCCCAGCATCTCGTACTCCTCGCGCATCCACCCGACACCCACGGCCAGCGACACCCGCCCCTGTGACAGCACAGCGGCCGTGGCGACCTGTTTGGCCACTTCCAGCAGCGGTCGCGCAGGCGCGACGTAGACCGCGTTGGAGAAGCGCAGCCGGCTCGTCACCGCCGCCATCGCGCCGATCTGCACCCAGCAGTCCGGCCATGCCGTCTCGGGTTCCCACGGAGGCTTACCGCTGGGATGGTCCGGGTAGGGCGAGGACAGGTTACGGGGATAGATGAGGTGGTCGGCCGTCACCATGCCGTCGTAGCCGGCCTCGTCGAGCATGCGTGCCAGCGGCAGGATTTCTGACGTTTTCATGAACGGAGTGCCCGACCAAAACTGCATCCTGTTTCTCTACCGGGAAATTCGGGCAGCATCAATGGCATGCCCGCACTGTTGTGGTTCAGGCGCGATCTGAGGCTGCACGACCACCCGGCCCTGCTGGACGCCGCGGCCGCCGGCGGCGACGTCCTCGCCTGCTACGTGCTGGACCCGCGACTGAAGGCATCAGCCGGGCAGCGACGGCTGCAGTACCTGTATGACGCGCTTCGCGATCTGCACAACAGCCTCGACGGGCGCCTGCACGTAAGCCGCGGCCGGCCGGAGAAGCGCATTCCGGCACTGGCCAAAGCGACCGGCGCCTCCTCGGTCCACGTGTCCGGGGACTACACGCCGTTCGGCCGGCGACGCGACGATGCGGTGCGCGACGCCCTCGGTGATGTTTCCCTCGAAGAGTCGGGGTCGCCCTACCTGGTGTCGCCGGGGCGCGTCACCAAGGACGACGGCACGCCCTACCAGGTGTTCACCCCGTTCTACGCAGCGTGGCGCAAGCACGGTTGGCGGTCGCCCGCGTCGTCGGGACCCAAATCCGCGAAGTGGATTGATCCCGGCGATGCGCCGGGCAGGGTCCAGATCCCCGACGGCGGTGTCGAATTGGAGCTGCCCGCCGGGGAGGGCGCGGCCCGGCGCCAGTGGAAGTCGTTCGTGCGCAAGCAACTCGAGGGATACGACAAGGATCGCAACCGACCGGACCTACCCGCTACCAGCCGGATGTCGGCGCATCTGAAGTTCGGCACCATCCACCCGCGCACCATGGCCGCCGACCTCGGCGATGGCGCAGGCGCGCAGGCGTATCTGCGTGAGCTGGCGTTCCGCGACTTCTACGCCGCGGTGCTCAACGAATGGCCGGAGAGCGCATGGTGGAACTGGAACAAGGCGTTCGACAAGATCCAGGTCGACGACGACAAGAACGCACGCAAGCTGTTCGACGCATGGAAGGCCGGCCGCACCGGGTTCCCGATCGTCGATGCCGGTATGCGGCAGCTCGCCGAAACCGGCTTCATGCACAACCGCGTGCGGATGATCGTGGCCTCGTTTCTGGTGAAGGACCTACACCTGCCGTGGCAGTGGGGAGCCCGCTGGTTCCTCGACCAACTGGTCGACGGGGACATGGCGAACAATCAGCACGGATGGCAGTGGGCCGCGGGCTGCGGTACCGACGCGGCACCCTATTTCCGGGTGTTCAACCCGACGACGCAGGGCGAGAAGTTCGATCCCGACGGCGAATACGTGCGCCGGTGGGTTCCCGAAATCGACGACGACTACCCCGATCCGATCATCGATCACAAGGAGGAACGGGCCGAGGCGCTGCGCCGCTACGGCGAGATCACTTGATGATCTGTCCGCCGTCGACAGGCAGCGCCACCCCGGTGAGGTATCGACCGGACTCCCCGCACAGGTAGACCATGGTGTCGCTGATGACTTCGGGCTCTACCGGCGGGTTGTCCAGCAGCGGTTGCTGCGACGGGCTGAAATTCGGGTGCTCCACGGACCACTGTGCCATCGCTTCGTTGTAGATCATCGGCGTCGCCACCCCACCGGGATGGACCGTATTGACGCGAATGTTCTTCTCGGCCAGCGCTATTGCGAAGTGTCGCATCAATCCGATCACGCCGTGCTTGGCGGCGGTGTATCCCGCCGCACCGTGGCTGGCGGTGCCGAAGTCGACCGTGACCGGCCGGAATCCCGCAGCTGAGCTGGTGATCACGATGGCGCCGCCGTCCCCGTGCTCGAGCATCGCGGGCAGCGCGGCGACGATCGTGAAGTAGACGCCGTTGAGCATGACGTTCACCGCGTCGACGAACGCCCCGATCCGGCTACCCGGTTCACCGGCTGCCGGCAGGATCCCGGCATTGGCGAGCACGAAGTCGATGCGACCGAACTCGGCAACCCCGTTGGAGACCACGGCCTGCAGCGCTTCGAGATCGCGGACGTCCGCGCGCTCGGCCACGATCCGGCGTCCGGTCTTCTCGACGAGCCTGACCGTCTCGTCGAGATCCTCGGGTGTCGCCAGCGGATAGGCGACGCTGTCGATCTGATCGCACAGATCCAGCGCGATGATGTCGGCACCCTCCTCGGCGAACCGCACGGCGTGCGCACGGCCCTGACCCCGCGCCGCGCCGGTGATGAAAGCGACTCGTCCGTCGAACTGGCCTGCCATGACGCATGACCCTACGGGCGCGCGGAATACCCCGGACAACCGCGTATGCCAGAATGTCGGCAGTTGTCCGCCCACCGCGAGGAGCCGCCGTGACCACCACTGAGGTCGAGCGACACACCGGCCGCAATATCGATGTCGAGGAAGTGCCGTCCGCTGAGTGGGGCTGGTCGAAGGAAAACCACAAGGCCATCCACCTCGGCGGCATCGTGGCAGCGCTCTTCCTGTTGGCGATGATGCGCGGCAACCACGTCGGTCGCGTCGAGGACGCATTCCTCATCGGCTTCGCGCTGCTGATCCTCGGCCTGGTCGGCCGCGACTGGTGGCTGCGCCGCCGCGGCTGGATCCGTTAGACCGAGTGGCTAGACCGAGTGCAGCGGGCGCAGTGCGTTCGCGCTGAGGCTGTACAGCGTCTCGGTTCCTGCGATCTGACTTTTCGATACCGTCGCCGCGCCCAGCGCGTGGGCCTTGAACGCCCGAGCGGCCGAACTGAGCCGATGCTCGACCGGGTCTGCCTTACGACTGAACTCGGCGGGCCAGTCCTGACCCCACACCGTCACCTGCGTCAACCCGCGCTTCAGAATCCCGAGCACGCCGGCACGAATCCGCTCGTCGGCGAGCACACCCGCGCTCAGGGCCAAGGCTCCGCCGAGCGAGGCCATCTTCATCACGTCGGGCAGCGCAGCGTCGGCGCCCAGCGGTGACGCACCCAGGATCGCGAGCGCCCGCGTGTCGCTGTCGTCGGTGAGCACCACCCGCACGTCCCACCCGGCTCTGGCCTTGTCACACATCCATCCGCCGGCCGATCCGACCAGGTCGGCAGTGCTCGCGGCCACCACGGTCAGCTGATAGCGACGGCTCCCGATGGCGTTCGATTCGTCGAGGGGCAAAGGCACCTACGAAGCGTGACACTTTCCCGAGGATCTGTAAAGGACCATTTTCGGGTCTGTCTAACGATTTCAGCGGATCTGTAAACCCGGGACGACGGGTCGTCGCGCGTACTCCCTGCTCAAACCGCTGCGGTGGCCATCGGCATCGCGGCGCCCACCTCCGTTAGCCCGCCGGTCAGGCCCGCCGCCTCGCGCATCTCGACGAACGCGTCGATCATCGCGTCGGTGGCCTCGTGCGGGTCGGTGAGGGTGACGTCGTCGGTGAGCACCGAGATCGCGAGCTGGTCGACATAACTCCACACCGTGATGTTCATGCCGCTGCCGGCGGCCACCGGCCCGACGGAGTAGATCTCGGTGACCACGCCGCCTTCGATGATGCCGCGTTCGCGCGGACCGGGCACGTTCGACACCGTCAGATTGAACACGCTCGCCGACTCGACGCGCCGGGCCTGGCGGCGGAATATCGCAGGCGCCATGGCCGGCGGAAGGTAGGACATCCACGCGGGCAGCAGCGCCGGCCCGAGCAGTTGGTGATTCTCCTTGGCGATGCCGGTGGACAGCGCGGTGAGCCGCACCCGCTCGAGCGGATCGTCGATGTGGACCGGCAACGACGGGGTGATGTAGGTGAATTCGTTGCCGGTTAATCGCTCTCGCGACGGGTTGGTGCTGACCGGAACCCCCGCGATCAGAGGCGATTCGGCGTGCCCGTCGTAGCGCAGCTGCAGACGGCGCAGGGCCCCCGCGACCGTCGCCAGCACAACGTCGTTGAGGGTGACCCCCAGGTGCTTACCGGTTTCCTTCACGTCCGACAGCGCGAGCGGCGCCGTGGCGAACCGTCGCGTCGGGGTCACGACGTGGTTGACAAAGCTCGGCGGTGGCGCGAAGTTGCGGGCCAGGTCCGGATGATCGCCGCGCTCCTTGGAGCGCCGCCGAACCTTTGAAATCCCGGTGGCGGTCTCGCTCACCAGTCGGGGCAGCTTCCGAATCAGGCTGACGTGGTCGCGGCCTGCCTCGGCCAACAGGTGCCCCGTTGTGCGAGGCATGTCGTCCAGGGGCGGTACCGCCGGGGTTGCGGAAAGGAGCGGCTGCATCGCCTTGGCCATCTGGTTGGCCGATGCGACACCGTCGGCGAGGACGTGGTGCACCTTGTGAATGATCGCGATCCGGCTTCCGGCCAGTCCCTCGGCGAGGTACATCTCCCAGAGCGGACGGCTGCGATCCAATGGGGTACTGGCGATCTCACCGATCAATGCATCGAGTTCCCGGCGGCCGCCGGGTGCGGACACGCGTACCTGATGCAGGTGGTAGTCGAGGTCGATGTCGTCGTTCTCCACCCACATCGGGTGATGCAACTTCATCGGGATGTCGACGAGCTGATAGCGCAGCGGGCTCAGGGCCATCAATCGCGGATACGCCACCTGGCGAAACAGATCGAAGCTGAAACCGTCGACACCCGACACGTCGAGCACGCCGATCTTCAGCGTGTGCATGTGGATCTCGGGTGTCTCGCTGTACAGCATCAAGGCGTCGACGCCGTTCAGTCGCTTCACATTCCCCCTCGGTCGCCGTCGCCGTCGTGTTCCCCGCGTGCCCCAATCACACTCCTTCATCGGCGAAGTCACAGGACTTCGCCAAAGAAATGACACTTCGTCGCAGCTTTGTAAGGCTGGGTTCATGAGTCTGGTCACCGGGCATGGACCGTTGAGCACGGATCCCGCCGGATGGTTCTCACCGCCGTTGGCGGCTGGCACCGTCTTCGTCGAACCTCACCCACGTCGAATCCGGGCATTGCGCGGCGGTCGTGCGGTGATCGACACCGAGCGGGCGCTGTTGGTGCACCGCGCCGACCGGCCCCTGAGCTACGCGTTCCCGGCCGACGAGATCGGGGATCTTCCAAGCGAAGCGGTGCCCGAGGCGCCGGGCTACTTCCAGGTGCCGTGGGATGCGGTCGACGCGTGGCTGGAGGAGGGCCGCCGCCTCGTCCATTACCCACCGAACCCGTATCACCGCGTCGACTGCCGGCCCACCGACCGCAGGCTGCGGGTCGCACTCGGTGGCGACGTCCTGGTGGACACCTCCGATACGGTCATCGTCTTCGAAACCGCGCTGGAGCCCCGTCTCTATGTCGCCCCTTCGCTCGTGCGCACCGATCTGTTGCAGCGCTCGGAGACGAGCAGCTATTGCAACTACAAGGGCTACGCGACCTACTGGTCGGCGGTTCGTGGCGGCGAAGTCCTCGACGACGTCGCGTGGAGTTACGAGCATCCGCTACCCGAATCTCTTTCCATCAGAGGGTTTTTCAGCTTCGACCCCGGCAAGTTGGACGTGGAGGCCGACCTGCCCCAACCCTGAGCAGACGGCCCGCCGTCCGGCTGGTGCGCACGTCACCGCCGAGTCCGGACTTCGTTCCCTACGGTTGCGTAGGTTACGGTTGCGTACGTTTTCCCTGCTCAGCCACACTTCTATGAGTTTGGTGACGCGAAGGGAACAGCGGTGGGGCACTACATAGCAAACGTGCGCGATTTCGAGTTCAACCTCTTCGAGGTGCTCGGGCTGGGCGCCGTTCTGGACTCCGGCGCCTACGGCGACCTCGACGAAGACACCGCACGCACCATGCTCGACGAAGTGGCCCGGCTCGCCGAAGGGCCCGTCGCGGAATCGTTCGCCGCCGCCGACCGCCACCCGCCGGTGTTCGATCCTGCGACACACTCGGTCAGCGTGCCAACGGAATTGGCCAAGTCGGTGCAGGCGATCAAGGATTCGGACTGGTGGCGTATCGGCATCGCCGAGGAGATCGGCGGGGTACCGGCACCCTCCCCATTGGTGTGGGCGGTCAACGAGATGCTGGTGGCCGCCAACCCGTCTGCCGCCTTTTGGTGGGCGCTGGGTCCCTCGATGGCCAACTCGCTGTTCATCGAGGGCACCGACGAGCAGAAGCGATGGGCCGCAGAGGGGGTGGCGCGCGGCTGGGCGTTGACCATGGTGCTCACCGAGCCCGATGCCGGTTCAGATGTCGGAGCCGGCCGCACCAAGGCCATCGCCCAGCCCGACGGCACCTGGCACATCGAAGGCGTCAAGCGCTTCATTTCCGGCGGGGACGTCGGTGACACCGCGGAGAACATCGTTCACCTCGTCCTGGCCAGACCCGAGGGCGCCGGACCGGGAACCAAGGGGTTGAGCCTGTTCTACGTGCCGAAGTTTCTCTTTGATCCCGAAACGTTCGAACTCGGCCCTCGCAACGGGGTTTTCGCGACTGGTCTAGAGCACAAGATGGGACTCAAGTCCTCGCCGACATGTGAACTGACATTCGGCGCGGACGGAATACCGGCGGTCGGCTATCTGGTCGGCGACATCCACAACGGCATCGCGCAGATGTTCACCGTGATCGAGAACGCGCGCATGACCATCGGCGTCAAGTCCGCGGGCGCACTGTCGGCGGGGTACCTGAACGCGCTGGCCTACGCCAAGGAGCGCCTGCAGGGTGCCGATATGACTCAGATGACCGACAAGACGGCACCGCGCGTCGCGATCATCGCCCATCCCGATGTCCGGCGCAGCCTGATGACGCAGAAGGCATATGCCGAGGGTCTGCGCGCGCTCTATCTGTACGCCGCGGCGCATCAGAACAGCGATGTGGCCCAACATGTCTCGGGTGTGGATCCCGATATGGCCCACCGGGTCGACGACCTGCTGCTGCCGGTCGTCAAGGGCGTCGGCTCCGAACGTGCCTACGAGAATCTAACCGAATCGCTGCAGACGCTCGGCGGGTCGGGGTACTTGCAGGACTATCCGATCGAGCAGTACATCCGCGACGCGAAAATCGACTCGCTGTATGAGGGCACGACTGCGATCCAGGCACTGGATTTCATCTTCCGCAAGATCTTCCGCGACAACGGCGCAGCGTTGGCCCATGTGGCGACGCAGATCAGCAAGACGATCGACGGCTGTGACGAAGCGCTGAAGTCACAGGCCGATCAGTTGCGGGTCGCGCTGGAGGATGTGCAGGCGATGACGGCGAGCCTGACCGGATACCTGATGGCGGCATCGGAAGAGCCTTCGGAGATCTACAAGATCGGCCTGTCCTCGGTGCGCTACCTGATGGCCGTCGGCGATCTGCTCATCGGGTGGCGACTGCTGGTGGCCGCGGACGTCGCACAAGCGGCGCTGACGGCCGGGCCGGCGCACGGTGATGAGGTCTTCTACCAGGGCAAGGTCGCGACAGCGACGTTCTTCGCCTCGCAGCGGCTGCCGACCGTCAGCTCGGTGCGCGGAATCGTCGGGACGATGGACGACGAGATCATGCGACTGCCCGAGGCGGCGTTCTAGGCCGCCGAGTCCGGTTCGGTGAGCGCGTCCAGTTCCGACAGCGGGCGGCTGCAGATTTCCCGTGCCTCGTCGGCGGGTAGACCGAACAGTCGCAGAATGTCCTCTGTCACAGCGTCGGTGGCCGCGGCGTCGTCCCGATCGGGTTGATTGCGCAACAGATTGCCCAACCCCAGCAGTGCGCCGCCGGCCATGGCCAAGGCGAGTTCGGGGTCGCTGACGGTGAATCGCCCGACCCGGTTGGCCTCCCGGATGTCACGCAGGGCGCGTGGCGCCAACCCCTTCTCCGACGCGAGCAGCTGCATACCGTGCGCCAGCAGGATCTGACTCTCCTGCGGGCGACGCCGGAACAACCGGCCCGTCAGCCGGTAGCTGCGAGCGAATGTTTCGGCGGGGTCCTCGATTGCCGAGGTGAGTTCGTCGAGCAAGGCGCCATGGGCGTCGAGCACATCGGTGATTGCCGCCTCGAACAGCTGCTCTTTGCTCTCGAAGTGGTTGTAAAACGAGCCCATTCCCACATCGGCCGCCTGGGTGAGCTCCAGAACTGGGACGTTGACCTTGCCTGCGGCGATGAATCGCTGCGCCGCCTTGATCAACGCGGCGCGCGTGCGCTGTTTGCGCCGTTCAAGCCGGTTGACCGACGCGTCCGGGTGATCACTCACCCACTCACGGTAGCAGATTCCATCACTTTTGACGATTTCGTCAGGATGGCTTGACTGAGTGTCGCGTCGTATGTGACGATTTCGTCAGTCAGCGTCGATACACGAGGGAGGTGCAGCATGGGCGACACCGTCGGCACCCACAGCGACCTGCACAGCGAGCACGGGGCCCGGGCCGGGGAGCATCCGGGGAGATCGCGAAATCCGGTCATCAAAGTCGCCGATATCGCGTGGCTGGAGTTCGAGAAACCGGACCTCTCGCGCGCCGAAGCGTTCGCGCAGGCCTTCGGCTTCACCACTGCGATGCGCACCCACGACGAGGTACTACTGCGCGGCACCGACCCCGGCGCGCCGTGCGTGATTCTGCGCAGAGGCGCCCGCTCGCGGTTCGTCGGCACCGCGTTCGCGGCTCAGGACGAGGTCGATGTGTTGCGCCTCGCCGACGCGAACGGCATCGGCGTCCACGCACTCCCCGAAGCCATCGGAGGCGTGTCGGCCGACCTCGTCGATCCGAGCGGAATTCCGGTCAAGGTGGTCGCGGGCATGCACCCGCTGCCCGCGTTGCCGCGCCAGCAGGCGCACGTCTTCAACTTCGGCGACCGGGTCGCGCGCGCCAACACCACCCAGCGCCCGAACCGCGCGCCGGCCAGGGTTCAGCGACTCGGGCACGTCGTCATTTCCTCCACCCGGTACACCGAGGCGTTGAACTGGTACCTCGACAACCTCGGGATGATCGTCAGCGACTTCCTCTACTACCCGGGCCAACGTGATCGCGGGCCGGTGATGAGCTTCATGCGCTGCGACCGGGGCACGGCCCCCGCCGACCATCACACCCTGGCGATGACGCTGGGACCGGTCAACCGGTACGTGCACTCGGCCTACCAGGTGTGCGACCTCGACGCGCTCGCCGCCGGCGGCGAATATCTGCGCGAGCGTGGCTATTTCCGCTCATGGGGCATCGGCCGCCACATCCAGGGCAGCCAGCTGTTCGACTACTGGCGCGACCCCGACGGATTCCTCGTGGAGCACTTCGCCGACGGCGACATGTTCGACAACACCCTCGAGCCGGGCTGGGCTCCGTTCACGGCGTCAGGCCTGTCTCAGTGGGGTCCCGCCGTCACCAAGGACTTCCTCGGCATCAACCCCAAAGCGCTTCCCCACGAAGCACGTTCGATTCTCAACGCCCTGCGCGACCACAACGAATTCACCCTCACCCGCCTCCGCGGCCTGATGAAAGTAGCCAACTCATGACCACGTCCATATTGCGTACCGCCGACGCCTGGTGGGTTCACACCCCTACCGGTGCCGCGAGAATCTCCACCGCCGCGGCCACCACCGGCGCCCTGCTGCAGGACCGGGAGGCGATCGAATGGGCGAGCCACAGCACCGAGACCGTGCCGGTTGATTCATTGACGCTGATCTCCCCCGTGACTCGGCCCTGCCGCGTCGTGGCGCAGATGACGAACTTCGCGTCGCACGTCAAAGACGCGGGCATGGACCCCGCCTCGATCCCGCTCACCTTCTTCCGGAAGTCCTCGGCGTCGATCAGCGGTCCGTTCGACGACATCGTCAAGCCCGAACACGTGAAGCTGCTGGACTACGAGGTCGAAATCGGTCTGGTGATCGGACGGGACATCCCCGTCGGCACCGAGATCGCCGAATCTCAGCTGTCCGACTACATCGCCGGACTCGTTGTCACCAACGATGTTTCGGCCCGCGACATCCAACTCCCCCAAACCCAGTTCTATGAGGGCAAGTCCTACCCCACGTTCACACCGGTCGGGCCTGCGCTGGTGCTGCTCGACGCCGACGAACTCAAGCGCTTCACCGATCTTCGTCTGCAGCTGAGGGTCAACGGCGAGATCCGCCAGGACACGGTGGTCGGGGGCGACATGATCTACCCGCCGGTGCAGGCGCTGCAGTCGCTGGCCCGCTTCCAGGATCTGGCCTCGGGTGACCTGGTGATGACCGGCACGCCCGTCGGGACCGCGTTGAGCGCCCCGCCGAAGCCGATCGAGGTGATCGGATCGCTGCTTCCGCCCGCGGTCAAGTGGAAGGTGTTCTTCAATCGGCAGGCCAAGAACACGAAGTACCTCAAGCACGGCGACTCGGTGGAACTGCGCGTCGCGACCGACGACGGCGCCATCGACCTCGGTGTGCAGCGCACCACCGTGAGGTATGCGTGACGACGGAGGATTCGCCGCCCGTCGTCGTCGTGGGAGCGGGACCCACCGGCGCCACGGTCGCTACCCTGTTGGCGCAGTACGGGATTCGCTGCCTGATCCTCGAACGGTGGGGCGCGGTCTATCCGCAGCCGCGTGCAGTGCATCTCGACGACGAGATCTGCCGCATCGTCGCGCGCCTCGGAATCGCCGATGAGTTCTCCGCGATCTCACGGCCGGCCCATGGTCTTCGTCTGCTCGGCCCCTCGATGCGGGTGCTCGCCGAGTTCCGCCGCGACACCGCATTGTCGGTCAACGGTTTTCCGCAGGCCAACATGTTCGACCAGCCCGACCTCGAGGCGCTGCTGCGCGCCAACCTGAAGCGCTACCCCGGCGTCGAACTGCGAGGTGACGTCGAGGTCGTCGACGTCGCCGAACAACGCGACGGCCGCGTCCGCGTCACCTACATCGACCGAACCGACGACTCCACCCATGTCGTCGACACCGACTACCTGCTGGGTTGCGACGGCGCAAACAGCGTCGTGCGCAACCAGATCGGCAGCTGCATGCACGACATGAAGTTCGACCAGCGCTGGCTCGTCGTCGACGCGGCCACCGACGTCGATCTCGACCAGTGGGACGGCGTGCATCAGGTGTGCGATCCGATGCGGGCCGGTACGTACATGCGGATCGGGCCCTCGCGGTACCGCTGGGAATTCCGGCTCCTGCCCGGCGAATCGGCCGACGACTTCCGTAGCATCCGTGCACTGCGTCCGCTGATCGCCCCGTGGACGTCGAACGCCACCGACGACGACATCGAGTTGATCCGCGTCGCCGAATACACCTTTCGCGCCCGGATCGCCAACCGGTGGCGACGCGGCAACATCTTCCTGTTGGGCGACGCCGCACATCTCACCCCGCCGTTCGTCGGCCAGGGCCTCGGTGCGGGCTTGCGCGACGCGATGAACCTGGCGTGGAAACTCGCCGGCGTCATCACCGGCGACTTTCCGCCTGCCACGCTCGACAGTTACGAGCAGGAACGCGAACCACACGCGCGGCACATGATTCGGCTCGCGTTGACCGTTGGCTGGGCCATGACGGCGGGCGGGGAATGGGGCAACCTCGCCCGGCGGCTGCTGGTGACCCGCCTGCGGTTCGTTCCCGGTATGCGCGGCAAGATCCTCGGTAGCCGCACCCCCGCATTACATCGTTCGGCCTACGTGCGATCGATGCGCGTGCCGGGGCACCTCGCGGGCACCCTGTGCCCGAATTCGATGTGCAGCGACGGCCGCCGGCTCGACGACGTGCTCGGCAACGGCTTCTCGGTCATCACGGTGGTGACACCGACCGCCGCGCAGCAGTCGGCGCTCGACGCCCGTGGCGTCGCCGTCCACATCGCTTCGCCCGGCTCGGAACTCGCCGAGTGGCTGCGCCGCGGTCACGCCGCAGCGGCGATCGTGCGGCCGGACCGCACGGTCATGTATGCCGCACGCGACGCGCGCAAGATCTATGGCTTGCTCCCGACCTTCACAAGCGGTAACGGGGTCCGATCCGATGCTTAAAACGCGCAGCGGCGTCCCCACCTACGGGTCGAACATCTACACCACCGACGCGATCGTCGACCCGTACCCGCACTACGCCGCCCTGCGCAGGCTTGGGCCCGTCGTCTGGCTGTCCAGACACCGCGTGTACGCATTGCCGACGTTCGCCGAATGCAAGGCGGTGCTGCGCGACGACACGGTCTTCGCCTCCGAAAAGGGCGTGGCGCTCAACGCGCTGACCAATCGGCTGTCCCGCGGCACGACGCTGGTGAGTGACGGTGCCGAACACGACCAGCGACGCAAGCTGGTCGCGCACCGCCTGCTGCCCCGAGCCCTGCGCGGCATCGACGACGACGTTCAGAGGCAGGCCGCTCGGGTGGTCGACGCCGCGCTGACCCGCGGCGAAGTGGACGGTGTCGAGGACCTCGCCTACGCATTGCCGATGGCGGTCGTGCCCGACCTGATCGGCTGGCCGCGCGAACAGCGCACCCATCTGCTGTCTTGGGGCGCAGCTACTTTCGACGTCCTCGGCCCGATGAACAGGCGAGCGATGAGGTCGATACCGGCGAGCCTTCGCATGCTCGCCTATGCCCGACGGGTGGTGCGTGACCGCAGTCTGATCGAGGGCAGCGTCGGCCATGAGGTGCTGCTAGCGGCCGACGCCGGCAACGTCTCCCTCGCCGAGTGCGCCCCGCTGATGATCGACTACATCGCCCCATCGCTCGACACCACGATCAGCGCGATCTCCAATGCGCTGCACCTGTTCGCCTCGCACCCCGACCAGTGGCAGCTGCTCAGGGAGGATCCTGGGATCATCCCCGCCGCGGTCAACGAGATCGTCCGCTTCGAGTCGCCGCTGCGGGCGTTCGGCCGCCGCGTCACCGTCGACGCCGACATCGCCGGACACCGGATACCCGCGGGTGCACAGGTCCTGGTGCTCTACTCCTCGGCCAATCGCGACGAACTCGAATGGGATGCTCCCGACACGTTCGACATCCGGCGCGACGCCACTCGCCACCTCGGGTTCGGTCACGGCGCCCACGCATGCGCGGGACAAGGGTTGGCGCGGTTGGAGACCCAGGCGATGCTGCGAGCGCTGGTCGAGCGTGTCGAACGGATCGAGTTGTCGGGGCCGCCAACGTGGGCGCTCAACAACATCATCCGCCGACACGAACGGCTACCCCTCAGGCTGATCGCCGCCTGATCACTCCTCAACTCGCGGCCTTGATCACCGAGTTGCCGAAACGTTCGATGGTCTCCAACACGTGCGCCAGGTTGTCGCCCGGCAGGCCGACCTGGACCCACGTGACACCCACCGCCGCAAGCTTTTCCAGACCCGTGAGATACGCGTCGGCGTTGAAGTCGTCACCTCCTGGGCTCCCGCCGTCGGGGTTGGTGAACGTGATGTCGATCCCCGCGAAGTCCCGGCCCGCGTCATCGAACCTGCGGCGCAGATCCTCGACGCCCTCGGCGAGTGTGCCCGCATCCATGACCGCGGTGCGCGCGGTCTGAGCGAGCATCGCAGGCGCCGGGAACGGGCACCAGCCGTCGCCGTGCAGGACGACGCGCTTGCGCGCGGCCGAGGTATTGCCTCCGATCCAGATCGGCGGATGCGGTGAGCTCACCGGTCTCGGGTGAGCAGTGATTCCCTTGGCACTGAAATGCCTTCCCTCATAGGAGAAGTCGTCGGTAGTCCAGATGCCCCTGATCACCTCGAGAGCCTCTTCGAACAAGGCCGCGCGTTCGTCGAAGTCCACGCCCAGCGCGGTGAACTCCCGCTTGAGGTAACCGACGCCGACTCCGAGGGTGAACCGGCCGTCGGACAGCAGATCGAGCGTCGCGCCTGCCTTGGCCACCACGAACGGATTGCGGTACGGCAGCACGACGATGTTGGGGATCAGCCGCAGCGTCGTCGTCCGCGCCGCGGCGTAGCCCATCGCCACGAACGGGTCCACCGCGTCGTGCCCGCCGGACTCCAGCCACCGCTGTGACGGCGCCGGGTGATCGGTGAACCCGAAACCGTGGAACCCGGCCGCCTCGGCCGCCGCCGCGACGGCGGCGATGCCCGAACCGGTCACCAGCTCCGGGTTGTACGGATGGCTGTGCATCGGGTGGGTGAACGTGAACCGCATGTAGTGCTCCGCTTCCGCGCGGCCGAGCCGCGCATTCAACACTAGAACTATCTTCTCGATTTCTGAGAATGTCGTTACCATGCGAATCACGGAAAGTACAGGGTTCACCGCCGCAGAAGGGTCATCGAGCATGAGCGAGACGACGGTGTCCCCCGTCCGGCACGGCCCGTTCGCCGGCCGCCTCGACCCCGAGACGATCGCGCGCTACACCGCGGCCACCGGCGACCGGACCTCATCGGTGCTCGACGGCCTCGCGACGCCCGCGATGTTCCCGGTGATTTTGGTGTTCACCCCGAACGAGGCGGCCAGGGGCGACCTGCCCGAGTCGATTTGGCGGCGCGTTCGCGGCGGGGTGCACGGCGCACACGACATCGTGCTGCACCGGCCGCTGCTCCCCGGTGAGCCGCTGCAGACGTGGTCGCAGATATCGGCGGTGCGGACGTCGCGGGCCGGCACGCAGGTCGTGATGCACTTCGAGCAGGTCGGCGCGGACGGCGCCCTCGCCGCCGAACAGTGGTGGACGATGGTGCTGCTTGGCCTCGACGGCGTCGCCGATTTCGGGGCCGCACCCGCCGACTACCGCTTTCCCGACGACGCACGGTCGCGTCCTGTCGGATCCGTGACCCACCACATCGGCGCCGACGTGGCGCACCGCTACGCCGAGGTGTCCGGCGACTGGTCGGCACATCACTTCGACATCGAGGCGGCGCGCGCAGCAGGTTTCGACTTCGTGTTCGCCCACGGGCTGTGCACGATGGCTATCTGCACCCACCGCGTTCTCGGCCTGTTGGGGGTCGACGATCCTGGCCTGGTTCGGCGCGTCGCGGGGCGGTTCGGGTCGCCTACTCCCCTCGATTGCGATCTGAACGTGAATGTTTTCGGCATCTCGGGCCATTCGTTCGCGTTTGAAGCAGAGGCGAACGGCACGACGACCATCAGCCACGGACGATTGGAGCTGCGGACATGAACAAGCCGGAGATCGGGGTGTACCTGCCTCAGATGGGCTTCACCTACGAGCAGGTGCTGCATCGGACGCTGCGGTGCGAACAACTCGGAATCGACTCGATCTGGCTCTACGACCACCTCTACGCACCCGGCATGCCGGAATACCCGTCGATGGAGGCGTGGACGCTGGCCACCGCGCTGCTCAGCCGCACCGAGCGTATCCGGGTCGGACACATGGTGTTATGCAACCAGTTTCGCCATCCCGCGGTGCTGGCCAAGATGGCGACCACGCTGGATCAGATCTCGGCGGGCAGGCTCGCGCTCGGCATCGGCAGCGGTTCCATCGAGGATGAGCACTCCCGCCTCGGGTTGCCGTGGGGCACGTTCGCCGAACGGTCCGAACGCCTCGGCGAGACGCTGCAGATACTGCATCAGGCCTTCGCCGACGAGGTGATCGATTTCAGCGGAGAGCATTTCGTCGTCAAGGACATGCCCATCAAACCCGGCCCGGCGCAGCAGCCCCGACCACCGATCGTCGTCGGCGGGGTCGGCGAGAAGCACACACTGCCGTTGGTCGCACGCTACGCCGACGTCTGGAATGTCCCGACGTATGCGTTGGGCGAACTCGAGCACAAGATCTCCGTGTTGCGGGCGCTGTGCGACGCGATCGGCCGCGACCCGTCGACGATCGTGATGTCGATCGAGGCGGTGATGGCTTTGGCCGCCGACGACACATCTCTGCCCGGTGTGCGCGAGCTCGCCGAGAAGCGTTTCGGCGTACCGGCGTTCGGGCTCGAGGAAGGCGGTCTCGTCGGCACGCCACCGGCGATCGTCGACCGGTTACACCACCTGCAGGAATTGGGTTTCGGCCAGATCGTGTTGTTCACCCACGACCGCGGATCCGACGAGACACTCGACCTGCTCGCCGCCGAGGTGGTCGCAAACCTCTGACTTCATCTCGCCCGAACGTGGGTTACCCGCACGCTCTGGCGGTCAATGTGTGCGTCAAGCCCACACTCGACGCTCGAAAACTAGCGCTTCACCGGCGGCGCGTACGCGGGCCGACCGAGGCCCAAAGCGTGCTGGGCGATCATGTTGCGGAACACCTCGAGCGTTCCGCCGTAGATTCCGGTCGGTCCCGCCAATCGGAAGACGTACTCGGCTCCGCCGTCGGCCTGAGCCCCGTGCGCGTCGACGGGCAACGTCGACACCGTGCCCTGGATGTCCATCAGGTCCAGCGACACGTCACGCATGGTTTGCGCGTTGGCGACCCGGCCGAACATGTCGGGTGTGCTCATCGCCGCCTCCATGCGCGCGATGCCGCGTCCGAGCCGATATTTCACCGCATCGTCATCACCGACCAACGGCGCGACTTTGTCGACGACCTCGGCGAGCAACACCAGGTGCTCGGCCATGGCCGCGATCTTCTGCAGACCGTCGGTTCCGCGTTCGACGGTGCCGTGCTCGTCGTTGAGCGCATCCCGCAGCACGGTCCAGCCGCCATTGACCTCACCGACGCGGTACCGGTCCTCGACGCGCACATCGCTGTAGTACGTGATGTTCGTGCGGTCGCCATCCACGGTGCGCAGCGGCTGGATCTCCACACCCGGCGAGTCCAATGGGACCAGGAACATCGTGAGGCTCTGATGTTTCGGCGCGGAGGGATCGGTGTTTGTGATCAGGAAGACGTATGCGGCGTTCTGCGCATTGGAGGTGAACATCTTCGAGCCGTTGATGATCCAACCGTCACCGTCGCGGACTGCGCGCGTCTTGCAGGTGGCCACATCCGATCCGCCTTCGGGTTCGGTGTAGCCCAGGCACAGGCGGATCCGACCCGTCAGGGCACGCTCCAGCACCTCCGCCTTGAGCTCGTCGGAGCCGAAGTCTCGTACCGCCCGCGCGACCATCGCCGTCGTACCCCAGTGAAACCACGGCGTGTGCGCGCGGCCGATCTCGAGGTTCCAGAGCCGGCGTCGCAGGCGGCTGAACCCGCCGTCGGCTTCGTCGTTGAACTCGGCGGCCAGATAGCCGGCCTCACCGAGCGCGAGATGAACGCCTTCGTCGAAGTTCTCCCCCGTCTCGCGGTCCCGCCGGATCACCTCATCGGTCACCAGGGTCGTCAGCAGCGTCCGGAGCTCGTCCTGGAAGGCCTGGTCGTCGGCAGACAATTCGACGCGGGAGAAGTCCACGTTCCGAGCGTGACACTTTCTGATCGATCTGTAAAGCCGCTGTAGAGTCGCGTCTGATGTCGACAGTTCTGAGCCAGGTGCTGGCACCGGCGATGGTGGTTGCGATATCGCCGTTCTCGGGTGCGCGGGCCGACGACCAACTCACCCGGTTCAGGAGTGGCTGCACCGACGCAGCGGACTCGTCACGGCCGCCATCCTCTTGGTGGTCGGAATCACCTTGCTGATCATGGGAATCAGCGAGCTACAAACCGAAGGAGCATGACCCGTGGGCATCGTCACCACAAGTTCGGAGACGGCTTTCAGCCAACCACCCGAGGCGATCTACGACTTCGTGACCGATCCTGCCAACTGGACCAAGACGTATCCGGGCAGCGCACATATCGAAGGGTTGCCGGAAACCCTTCGACTCCAGATCGGCGACACGTGGGCGGAGGCCGGACCCGACGGTGACCGGATCTTCACGTGGCACTTGGCCATCGCGATGCGCCCCACGCTGTGGATGTTCAATTCGGTAGGACGCCTCGGCCACGACCGCGATGGCAACGGAGGCATGGAGGGTCGGATCACGGTGCAGTACCACTTCACTCAGCCAGGAGAGGGGGTCACGCTGTTCACTCGAACGATGACCATCGAGGCATACAAGCACGCCCCGTTGCCGGACGGCTTCTTCCGCACGGTCAACCCCGCGAACATCGACGCGTACCACGCCGCGGTCGCGCGGGAACTGGGCGCTTAGGTCACCACAGCGCTTTGCGCAGCGCAGCTCCCTGGAGCTCGAACAGGCGCTGGCTGGTCTCCCACTCCGGAAGCAGCGAATCGAACCCGTGACAGGTGCCGGGGAAGACGTGCAGTTCGGTGGCGACGCCCGCCCACATCAGCCGCAGCGCGTAGTCGAGCGCTTCGTCGCGCAACGGGTCGAGTTCCGAGCAGGTGATCAACGCACCTGCGACACCGGATAACTCGCGGATGCGTCCGGGAGCGGCGTCGAGTGGGACCGCACGGTCACCGACATAATGCCGCCACATCTGTTCGACGGCGGGTCCGTCGAACCCTGGCGTGGCGGCGAACTCGTCCTTGGACGGCGTCGGCCGATCGTCGAGCACAGGTTGGTGCAGCACCTGGTACACGACCGGTGGCGCTGCCCCGTCGGCGGCGCACTGCGCAAGCCGAGCGGCCAGGGCCCCGCCTGCGCTGCTGCCCGCGACCGCAAGCCGGTCGGCATTCACACCTAGCTCGGATGCGTTCTCCGCCACCCATGTCAGCACCGCCATTGCGTCCTGCAGCGCGGCCGGGTGCGGATGTTCGGGAGCCAGCCGGTAGTCGACGGAGAACACGGTGCAGCTGCCCTGTCTCGCGAACTGGACACACTGCCGGTGATCGGTGTCCAGGTTTCCGAGCACGAAAGCACCTGAGTGGCAGTAGATCACCGCGGGCGACGGGATGCCCGCACCGCGATATATGCGTATTGGAATCGAGCCGACCTCGCGTTGCTCGATCTCCACCCCGGCGGTGTTGACCGCTTTCGCGGTCTCGGCGCGGCGCTGGTTCAACGAGTCGCGGACCACACCGAGCACGCTCGATGACAGATCGATGCGGGCCGCCACCAGATGGCCCAATGCGGGGTCCAGCCGGTGTGCGAAGTCCGCGTCGGCGTTCATGTCAGCTCGGCGCCGGCGATCCGGCCACGGTCGTTTGTGATCCCAGCTCGACGGCGGGCCGGTACGTCGGCGGCTCGAAGGTGTAGTTGGCCGGGCGGAACCGCCGCGTCATCTCCCAGAAGACGCGTGCGCTACGCGGCCACTGAGTGACGACACGACCGTTGGGGGCGCGAAAGTAGTTGCTGCACCGGGTGAGCCACACCGTGCCCCGCATCCAGTCGTCGATCCTGGCAATGAAGTCCGACATCGTCGTGCTGCGCACCGCGACGTAGGTCTTCCGTTTGCGCCGCATGTACTTCAGGGCGCGCACGATGTAGTGGGCCTGCGCCTCCAGCATGAAGATGACGCTGTTCGAGCCGACGTTGGTGTTCGGGCCGTAGAGCATGAAGAAGTTCGGAAATCCGGGGACCGACATGCCGAGGTAGGCGAACGCCCCGTCGCGCCATGTCTCCCGCAGCGTGGTCTGGTCCTCGCCGACGACGTCGATCTGGCCGAGGTAGTCCGCGGCGGCATAGCCCGTCGCGCACAACACCGCGTCCACGTCGAGCTGACGGTCGTCGGCGGTCACCAACGAACGAGCACGCAAAGCCCGAGCCGGACTCGACACCACCTCGACGTGCGGTTGGGTCAAGGTCTGCAGATAGTCCGTCGCGAAGACCAGCCGTTTGCATCCGAACGGGTGTTCCGGAGTCAGCCTGCGGCGCAACTCTTCGTCGTGCACCACGGCCTCGAGGGTGCGCAGCGCGATGTCCTTGAACTCGTGCGTCTTGTCACTACCGTTTTCGATCACGCTGATGTTCGACTCACTGCGCAGCCACAACCGCGTCCGGTAGATCTTCTTGGCAAACGGAACATGGGCGAACAGCCACTTTTCGCGATCGGTGTAGGCGCGGTCGGGCTTCGGGAGAATCCACGTCGGCGACCGCTGCACCGAGTAGACCTTCTTGGCCACCTTCGCCACCTCGGGAACCAGTTGCGCCGCCGTCGATCCCGTACCGAGAACCGCGACGTTCTTGCCTGTCAGGTCGACGGAGTGGTCCCAGCGCGCGGTGTGCATCAGCGTTCCGGTGAACGGTTCTTCCTCGGTGAGGTCGGGCAGCACCGGCTGGGTGAACAGTCCTATCGCCGATACCACCACGTCGAACGTGTGCTCCTCGCCGTTCACGGTGCTCAACTGCCAGGTCTGGGTGTCGGAATGCCACCGGGCCGAGGTGATTTCGGTGTGCAGCTGCAAATGCGGCGCGAGTTGGTAGCGCTGCGCGCAGCGTTCGAAATATTCGAGGATCTCGGATTGCCCGGACCAGAGCCGTGACCACCGGGCGTTGAGGTCGAACGAATACGAGTAAAGGTGTGACTTCACGTCGCAGGCGAGTCCCGGGTAGGTGTTGATCCGCCAGGTACCGCCGACGCCATCCTCGCGATCGAAGATTGTGAAGTCGCGAAAACCGTTCTTTTTCAGGAAGATCGCGAGCGCCAGCCCGCCCGGGCCGGCCCCGATGATGCCCACCGAGGAAGGTTTTGTCATTGGGTTCATCCGATCTGCAGGGTCTGCCCGCCGTCGACGACGAGTTCGGAACCGGTGATGAACGACGCATGCTCGGATACCAGGAACGCCACGGCGTCGGCGATCTCCATCGGCGTGCCGAGCCGCCCCTTCTCCGCGAGCCGGGCCTGCGTCGCGGGGTCGAGCATCGGCGTCTCGACCGGTCCGGGAAGGACCGCATTGACCCGAATGCCCGAGTCGGCGAGCTCAGCGGCAGCGATCTGGGTGAGGCCGCGCAGCGCCCACTTCGACGACCCGTAGGCCGCGTGGTTGGGAAACGCACGAATGGCTCCGGTGCTGCACGTGTTGACGATCGCGGCGCCATCAGCGCGGCGCAGGTGTTCGAGCGCGGCCCGGATTCCCAGGAAGGGCCCCAGGCAGTTGACGCGCCAGCTCCCCTCGAAGCCTGCGGGTGTCTCCTCGGCGAACGAGGCGCGGTGCAGGACACCGGCGTTGTTGACCAGGGTGGTCAGTGCGCCGAACTCCTCGACGGTCCGCCGCACCGCGCTGTCCCACTGCTGCTCGGACGTCACGTCGAGTTCGACGGCGAGCACACCGCCGCCCAACGCCTTCGTGCCGGCCCTGAGCTCATCCGTCAGCAGATCGCACGCGGCCACCCGAAAGCCGTCCGCGTGCAGTCGCGTGACGATCGCCGCGCCCTGCCCGCGTGCCGCACCGGTGACCAGCGCGACCCGTTCGGTCGACGTCACTGCGCCTCCCCGAGATGCGCCGCTGCGCCGCGCCGCAGCGCCTGGGACTCCGATGCCAGGGTGATCATCCGAAACCCCAACTCGGCCATGGCCTTCCCAGGTTTGCCCGCGTTGGCGTGGATGCCGGGGACCAGCCCTGCACCGGAGGCGACGGACTGGATCCGAGAGACCACGTCGAGCACGGTAGGAGTATTGAGCGCGGCGATCGGGTTCTCCCCCAGCGAGATCGCCAGATCGGCCGGCCCGACGTAGACGCCGGATAGACCCGGCACGGCACAAATCTCGTCGAGCGCCGACAATCCTCGGGCGGTCTCGATCATCGCGAAGACACTCGTGCGGTCTTCGTGTGCAGCAGGGTCGATCCCGATGTCGGCACGCAGCGGGCCGAAGCTGCGCACCCCCGCCGGCGGGTACCTGGTGGCGGCCACTGCGGCGGCGGCTGTTTCGGCCGACTCGACCATCGCGACGATCACCGCGTCGGCCCCGGCATCCAGAACACGACCGATCGGCGCGGGATCCGCCGACGGCAACCGCACTGCGGTCGCAATCGGCACATGCTCGAGCCGCCGCAGCAGCAGTGCGACATCGGCATCGTCGAGATAACCGTGCTGGACGTCGAATCCGACGTAGTCATATCCCGCCCTGGCGAACTCCTCGGGCCCGATGACGGTCGGCCCCACCACCCATCCGCCCCACACGTGTGGCTTTGCGGCGAGCGCCTCCTGCAACCGGCTGCTCATTCGGCGATCGCGATCTTCACCCGATCCGGCACCGGCCTGCAGGCAAGGTCGAATGCCGATTGCACGTCGTCGACACCGAACGTGTGCGTGACGTAAGCGGCCAACAGCTCCGGATGGTCCTTGGCGAACCCATTGGCTGCGTCGAGAACTCGCCGCCGGTCCAGCGTCACGCCGGACTTGAGCGTGAGGTTCTTGCGCAGCATCGCGCGCATGCTGATCGGATAGCTGTCGTCGTCGGGCACGCCGAAGTACAGCACCGTGCCGCCCGGCGCCGCGGCGTCTATCGCATGGCCGAGCGTCGCGACCTGGTGGCCGACCGCCTCGATCACGACGTCGGGCTGATCGCCGGGCTCCAGGTGACTCACCCATCTGTCGCTGGTGGCGCGGACAATGGTGTCGACACCGAACTCTTTGCCGACACCGTCGCGGTCGACGGGGTCGATACCGGTCACATGACGCGCGCCCAGAGCCTTTGCCGTATAAGAGAACAGCAGTCCGATCGACCCCTGTCCGATGACTGCGACATGTCTTCCCGCGAGCTCCAGCTGGTCGAGCGCGTACAGGACGCACGCCAATGGCTGCAACGCGACGGCGTGTGAGGCGTTCAAGGCGGGATCGTAGGGCGCCAGGCCGTCGCCGTCGGCGACCACGAACCCCATCAGCCCGTCGAATCCGGACGCCCAGCCCACCACCCGGTCACCCACCCGGTGGTCCTTGTGCATGCTCGCCACCACTTCGCCGACGACCTCGTGGACCGGAAAGCCCACCATCTCGGCCGCGTTCAGCCCCACGTCGCCTGCGATCTTGCCGCGCACACCGCGGAACGGCGGCAGGTCGCTGCCGCAGACCCCCGCCGCCATGAATCGGAGCAACACGTGACCGTCGCTCAGGTCATCGGCGGTCTTCGGTGGAACATCAAGTCGCTCAAAGGTATACGGCGCAACGAGTCGGTATGCCCACACCTCACACAACCTCCACATGGACCTCGACAGGAACACTGTTCCAGCCCCACTGGAAGCTGGACGGCGGGCGCGTAGCGCCCTCACTGATGATGCGCCAGTCCGGCACTCGTTTCAGCCATTCGGTCACCATGATCGCGATTTCGAGGCGGGCGAGGTGCACACCGAGACAGAAGTGCTGTCCGCGGCCGAACGCCAACAGGCGCTCGATCCGGCGATCCCAGATGAAGTCGTCGGGCTCGGGGTACTCGCGCTCGTCGCGACCGGCCGATGCGAGCAGCGTGACGACCCGC
This sequence comes from Mycobacteriaceae bacterium, assembly GCA_019749805.1. Taxonomy (GTDB): domain Bacteria; phylum Actinomycetota; class Actinomycetes; order Mycobacteriales; family Mycobacteriaceae; genus Mycobacterium. The sequence goes on from JAIEPH010000028.1 coordinate 78,925, forward strand.
TGGCCCGGAATCATCGTCGTCCCGTGGATGGTGTACGGCTTGCGCAGGGTGCGGGCGAACCATTGTGCGGGCGCGCAATAGCGGATCATCTCCTCTCGCGCGACAGGGACGTTCGCGTCGAGATCCTTTCGTACGTCGGCCAACTGCTCTGGGCGCTGCCCTAGTTCCCAGAGGCCGTGCGCGACGATCTTCGGTACGGTTTCCGTGCCGCCGATGAAGACGCCGAGCATCTGCACGGCGGCCTCGGTGTCAGACAGCGCCGAGCCGTCCGGCAGGCGGTAGCCGATGAGGTTGTCGGCGATCGGCAACTCAGGACCGTCGCCGGCACGCCTGCGCTCGATGATCGGCACCAGGTACTCCAGGTAGCCGGGCCGCGCGTTGGCCACCTCCACCCCGCTGCCCGGCTGGGCCAGGCTTCCGGCGTTGACGGTGGCCAACACATCGGATGCCAGATCGGTCGGGAGTCCGAGCAATTCGCAGACCACCGATGCCGCGACGATGCCGCCATAATCCTGGGTCAGGTCGAAGGTGCCACGCGGCAGCATTTCATCGAGCCGCTCGTTGGCCAGGGCGCGGATTCGGTCTGCCAGTGCTGCAACGGATTTCGGCCGGAACGGACCCGATGTGCAGCGACGGACGGAATCGTAGATCGGCGCGTCGAAGTTCGCGTGGAACGGCAGCGGATGTAGCGGCGGATCGGGCACCGGGCCGTCGTTGCGCGTCGCTAAGACCGTTGCCGCGGGTAGAGTTCCCTCCGAGGCGACGAACGTCCCGTCGTTGATCGACAGAACCTGCCAGATGTCATCGAAGCGCGACAGCGCGTAGGTGTCCCACTTGTCGACGTAGTACACCGGATAGTCGTCGCGCAGGACGCGGTAGGACGGCAGTGGGTCGGCCATCACCGCGGGGTCGAACGGATCGTAGAAGAAGTTCTTCATCAGCTGCGTCACTTGGAAATTCATTGCAGCGGCGACGGGGGCAGCGCCTGCAGAATCGAGTCCTCCCAACCGTCGCGCAGCGCGGGCGCGACGCTCATCCACGTGACGATCTCGGCGGGCGGGCTGCCCTTCCACGAGGGGTAGTGGTTCTCGAAGCAGTCCCAGTCGCCGTCCAACGCCCAATAGTGAATGACCTCGTTGAATCTGAACGTCGTGATGAACGATCCGAGCCATCGCTTTCCGGTGGCTTCCGACCATGGCACGTAGAGGCGTTCGAGTTCGCGGATGTAGTCGTCCTGCCGTCCCGGCTTGGTCTGCATGATCTCCTGGATCACCAGACCCGCCGAGAACTTCGACTCGGTCAGCGCTGCGAGTGTCCTGTTGAACTTCCCGGCGTACATGATCCGGCCCTCACCGGATGCCCGGATCTGGGACAGGAACGTCCGCCAGGTCGCCGCTGCATCGGCATGGCTGCCGCCGGGCGCCTGCGCCTTACCGATGCGGGCGTAGTCGGCGAACGCGTCGATCTCCCAGATGATCGTCGCCTGGGGCCAGTGACCGTTGTACGGCGTGGTCTCCCACATCGCGAAAAGGCGCGCGCCGAGCGCCTCCATCATGGGGTGGTAGACCTCGCTGAAGACCTCGATGAATTGCTCGCTTCGGCCTTCACCCAGCGCAATCGTCTCGTGGAGATAAAGAAGCGTGTGGCCGTAGAACTTCTTCACACCCGCCACCTAGTTGACAGTCGCACCCTGCGAGCGTGACACTTGTGGCGTGATTTGTAAAGGTGCCGAGACCCTGACGACACTGGCCAAAGGTTTCTGTTTCGGCGAGGGTCCTCGGTGGTTCGAGGGATTGCTGTGGTTCTCGGACATGCTGGGCGAGGCCGTGCACACCGTCAACCTGCGTGGCGACTTGACCACCCTCCCGCTGCCCGGCCATCACCCATCCGGATTGGGGTTCCGGCCCGACGGCACGCTGCTGATCGTGTCGGGTGAGCAGCGCCGGCTGTTGCGCTACGACGGGTACACCGTCGACCCGATCGCCGAACTGGCCGACCTCGTTCCCGCTGCGCTCGGCGACATGGTGATCGACGACGCGGGCCGCGCTTACGTCGGATCCCAGGCGCGCGAAGGTGGGGTGATCGTGCGGGTCGATCCCGACGGCTCGATCGCAGTTGTCGCCGAGAATCTCGACTTCCCCAACGGAATGGCGATCACCGAAGACCGCACGACGCTGATCGTGGCCGAGTCAACCGGGCGGCGGCTGACCGCGTTCACCGTCGCGGCCGACGGATCACTGCGCGGCCGAAGGATATTCGCCGAGGGGCTCGACGGCCCGCCGGACGGCATCTGTCTCGATGCCGAGGGCGGGGTGTGGGTGGCGATGACATTGGGCCGCGCCTTCGAGCGGATCAAGGAGGGCGGCGCCATCACCGATCGGATCGAGATGGACGAACGCATCGCGATCGCCTGCACACTCGGGGGGCCGGAACGGCGCACACTGTTCCTGCTGTCCAGTACGGACGCCTATCCGCAACGGCTGGTCGGGACGAGGGAGTCACGCGTCGACGCGGTGACCGTGGACATCGCGGGAGCCGGGCTGCCGTGAGCGATTGCTACTACGAGTTGGTCGATGTCGCCGACCCGCTCGGCGAGAAGTTTGCCGCGACCGACCTGGTCCGCAGCACGTGGACGGCCGAGATACAGCACGGCGCACCGGTTTCAGCGCTGTTGGCGCGCGCTTTGGAGAAATGCGATGCCCGCCACGACACCCGGCTGAGCCGTGTGATGATCGACCTGCTGGGTGCTGTGCCTGCCGAAGGGGATCTGTGGGTGCGATCCCGAATCGAGCGCTCCGGCAAGCAGATCGAGTTGGTCAGTGCCGAGATGCTGGCCCCCGGACGGGACGGCGAGCCTCGCGCGGTCGCACGCGCCAGCGGATGGCGGCTGAAGACGATCGACACCACGGACGTCGTGCGCACGTCTGCGCCACCGTTGCGGCCGCTCTCGGAGGCACACAGCCGCGACATGAAGAAGGACTGGGACCGCAACTATGTGCACAGCCTCGATTGGCGGTGGTTGACCCGGCCGATGAGCGACGGACCCGGCGAGTCCTGGATCCGCCCGGAGGTCGACCTCGTCAAGGGTGAGTCCATGACCCCGTTGGAGCGCCTCTTCGCGGTCGCCGACGACGCCAACGGCATCGGCACCAAGCTCGACATCCGCAAGTGGACGTTCATGAACACCGACCTGGTCGTGCATGTACACCGGATTCCGGAGGGCGAGTGGATCGGAATCCGCGCCGAGACCAACTACGGCCCCGACGGCATCGGTACGACGATCGGCACACTGTTCGACGTATCCGGGCCCGTCGGCGCGATTCAGGAGTCGGTGCTGGTCCGGCCGATGCCGAGCCGCTAGGTGACGCAGGCGCCGGTCGGGACGGGTCCGGGCGACACCGCGTTGACGGCGTGCGGGTAGACCTGCTTGGTCGTGAGCACGAATCCGGTTTCCGGATCGTCGACGGCCGAGCCGAAGTTCATTCCCAGCACCCGACCGTCCACGTCTATCAGCGGTCCGCCGGAATCTCCCTGTCCCACTTTTCCTCTGATCGTGTACACCTCACGTCGCACGCTCGTGGAGCGATAGATGTCGGGGCCGGTGAGTTCGATGACCTCACGGATACGCGCCGGGTTGGCGACGAACGGACCCCCGCCGGGATAGCCGAGCACCACGGCGTCAGTACCCTTCAGCGCTGTGCCGTGGGCGAAATCCATTGCCGGCGCCTGCAATCCGGGAACATCCAGGATCGAGATGTCGGCGTTGGGATCGAAGGCGACCACGTGGGCTTCGTAGTCGAAACCGTCGACCGAGATGTTGAAGCTGTCCGCACCCGCCACCACGTGTGCGTTGCTCATCACGCGGTTGGGTCCGATAACGAAGCCACTGCCCTCCAGGATCTTCTGGCAGCCAAACGAGCTGCTCATGACCTTGACGACGCTGTGCGCTGCCGCTGCGACGACGGCGTTGTTGGCCAAGGACTCATCCGGCGGCTGGACGCTGGGCACCGGCGGGCCCGATTCTGCTGCCCGGTTGATCTCGTCGATGGTCTCCGAGACCGGGCCGCAGCCGGTCACGCCTGTCGTCAATGCGGCGACGATCAGCGCGGTGGCGAGGCGAATCGGCTTCATCGACGAAAACGATAGACCTAACGCCCGCGCCGTGTGATCAGTCGGTCAGGCGCAGCGCCGCGACGGGGCATTGGGTCACGGCCTGCTGCATCCGATCGCGGTCGGATTCGGGCCGTTCGTTGTCGTGGATCACGACGATGCCGTCGTCGGCCACCTCGAACACCTCCTCGGCGATCGATTCGCAGATGCCGTGGCCGGTGCACTTGTCCAGATCGACTTCCACCCGCATGGTGACTCCTAACGAATGAACGCAGGCAGGCGTTTGACGCCATGGACGAAATTGCTGTAGAGCAGGTCGGGCTGACCGAACTCGACGGTGGTCAACCGGGTCAGCAACTCCCGGAACAGGTTTCGCAGCTCGGCCTTCGCCAGCTGGCTGCCGAGGCAGAAGTGTGGTCCGCCGCCGCCGAACCCGAGATGCGGGTTGGGGGAACGCGATAGATCGAAAACTCCGGGATCGGCGAAGGCCGCTTCGTCCCGGTTGGCCGAGCAGTAGAACAGTCCGACCTTGTCGCCCGACTGTACCGGTGCTCCGTTGATCTCGGTGTCCTCGATCACGAAACGGGCGAACTGCAGCACCGGTGAGGACCACCGGACGAATTCTTCGACGGCTGAACCGATCCGGTTGTCGAAGTCCGCCATCAGCCAGTCCCGCTGTGCCGGGTTCTCGGCCAGGGCCAGCATTGCGTGCGTCGTGGCCTGTTTGGTGGTGTCGTTCCCGGCAGACGCCAACAGGATCAGGAACGCGCCGATCTCTTCGTCGGTCAGCCGGTGGCCGTCGACCTCGGCGTTGACGATTCCCGTCATCAGGTCGTCGCCGGGATTCTTGCGCCGGAACTGCGCCAGCTCGACACCCGTGTTCGACAGCAGGGTGATCTGCGCTATCGGGTCTTCCGCCCGCTCCTCAGCCGTCGCGTACTCGTCGTCACTCATGCCGAACAGCTTCTCGGCGGCGTAGGCCACCTCCGGCTGATCGGCGGTCGGCACACCGAGCATGTCCATGATCGTCAGCATCGGCAGCCGCGCAGAACAGGCGGCCACGAAGTCGACGTTCCCGGCGCCGACCAGTTCGTCGACGATCGCGACGGCATTGCGGTGGATCTGCTCCTCGATCTGTCGGACGTTGCGCGGCGTGAACGCCGAGCTGATGAGTCTGCGGTACACGGTGTGCTGCGGCGGATCCATGCTCAGGAAGAACGATGCGAAGCGCTGGATCTCGGCAGGCATCGGATTCAGCGCCACCCCCTGCGCCGACGTGAACAGCTCGGGATGCTGGCTGACGAAAGCGATATCGGCGCGACGCGTCAACGCCCAGAAACCGGGCTCCTCCATCGGAAACAACGAATCGAAGGGCCGGTGCCAGGTGAGGCCGTCACCAGCACGAAGCTGGGCGAAAACTTCCTCGCGAGCGTCGAAGGGCCTACTCCAGAAGTCTTGCGACGTGATGTCGAACCGGCTGTACTCACGCGCCTGCACAGGTGGGGCTGTCACAGATTTAGCGTGACACTTCGCCAAAAATTTGTAAAGCTATGGCGATGGCGGAATCGTGGGTCGAGGTCGACAGCTCGACGCGCCAACGAATTCTCGCCGCCACCGCGGAGGTGCTGGGCCGTAACGGGATGACCAAGCTCAGCCTGTCAGAGGTCGCCTCGCAGGCCGGGGTCTCGCGGCCCACGCTCTACCGATGGTTCGCATCCAAGAAGGAACTACTCGAGGCGTTTGTGGTGTGGGAACGCCAGTTCTACGAAACTGCGGTGGCCGAGGCCACCGCTAATCTGCCCGCGTGCGAAAAGCTCGATGCGGCATTGCGGGTGATCGTCGACTACCAGCAGTCCTACCCGGGGCTGCGCATGATCGACATCGAACCGGCACAGGTCATCAAGCGGCTGTCACGGGTGATACCGCTGATGCGGCAGCGGCTCGAGCGGCTCGCGTCGGGCCCCGATCCCGGCCTGGCAGTGTCGACGGCTGTGCGCGTGGCGATTTCGCACTACATCGTGCACAGCGACGACGACGCCGACTTCCTGAATCAGCTTCGGCATGCCGCCCGCGTCAAGCATTTCGCTCCTTGAGTTCGGCGAGGATCTCGTCGGTGTGCTGCCCCAGCTGCGGTGCGGGCGAGCGCGGTTCCCACGGCGTGCCGTGGAAGTCGGCGGGCGAGGCGACCATCGATATGCCACCTTCGCCGTCAGGCACGTTCACGATGCCACCCGAGGCGTAGAACTGCTCGTCCGCCATGACGTCCTCGAGCGAGTTGATCGGTGACCAGAAGAAGTCCGGTTCGCCCGCAAAGATTTTCGCCCAATCCTCGAGCGGCTTGGTTGCAAAGATCTCGTCGAGCTCGGCGATCAGTTCCCGCGAGTTGACGGCGCGGTTCAACGGCGTGTCATAGCGAGGGTCGGTCAGCCATTCGGCCCGGCCGACGGCCCGGCACAGCGGCGGCCAGTGCCGCCCCGCCTGCAGGCCCACGATCCAGAAGCGTCGTCCGTCACCGGCCGCGTAGTTGTTCATGCACGGATTGCCCATCGACTCACGCTGGCCGATCGCGATCGGATTGCCCGTCATCAAGAACGTGTTGAGGTCGAAGCTGACGGTGTAAGCGCCCTGCCGGTACAACGACGTGCTGACCAGCTGCCCCCTGCCGGTGCGACCGCGGGCCACGAGCGCCGCGCACACCGCTGCCGCCAACGTCATCCCCGCCGTGTGGTCCCCCATGCCCCCGCGCTGAAACGGTGGCGTGTCACCGGGCCGGGTCAGCAGGTGCGCCAGGCCCGATCGTGCCCAGAACGCGGCGACGTCGAAAGCGGCGCGGTCGGCGTCGGGGCCGCTCTCCCCGTAGCCGGTGATCAGGCCGTACACCAGTGCCGGATTGTCCGCGGCCACCGACTCGAAGTCCAGACCCACCCGGGTCAGCGCCGCGGGTCTGACGTTGGTCAGGAAAACGTCGGCGCCGCTTAGCAACTCACGCGCGGTCTCACGTCCGGCCGCGGTCGTGACGTCGAGCACGATGCTGCGCTTGCCGCGATTGTCCATTTCGAAGGGCGGACTCGATCCGTCTTCGACGCCCAGCATCCGGCCGAACGTCCGCGCCGGATCACCGTCCGGTGGCTCGATCTTGACGACGTCGGCGCCCCAGTCCGCCAGGATTCCTCCGGCCGCAGGCCCCGCGACCCACACGCCGAGTTCGACGACTCTGACGCCCGCCAACGGTCCGGCCATCGGATTCCTTAAGTTCGTAGGTGCAGTTACTTCGTGTTGTTACGTTGTGCTGTGACCCGGGTGGGCCGGGTGAGG
>JAIEPH010000034.1 GCA_019749805.1 Mycobacteriaceae bacterium
AGTTCGCTCTACAGTGGACCACGACCCATCAACCCCAAGTCGCATAGCGACTGGACCACCAAACGGGTCCCCCTCAGGGGCACCAGCAGTGCTAGTTCGCGTGCCTCATAAATGTCGATGTTTGTGTGTATCCACTGGTTCTGATCGGTGAGCTCGTGGTCGACGCTCACGAACCAGTTCGCCATGAATTCCTGCAGGTGCGGGATGAGAGTCCAGACCTTGCGCCGGGCGAGTGGCGACCGCGCATCAGGCCGGGTGAATGCGAGCCAGGTGAGTTCTCCACTGTCGGCCTCGGTGAGCTTCCAGAACGCGCGACCATTGTGCGTCAGGACATTCGGCGGCCTGGTGGCGGCGATCTCTTGTCCGATCTCGCGGGCCAGCCTTCGGTAGTCGGGCAGCGTGTCGGTCCAGTTGGGCGCGCTGTCGAAGTAGTCGTGTGGCCGCTTGCCACGAACGTCGTCCATCAATCGCGTCCCCTCACTGCGGCGGAACCACTGCGCCCGGACTCGCTCCGTTCACGACACCCCGTTCCCCGGTTGCCTCCAAAACCCTCAGCATCGTATGTCGGCAGATGTCTTTGGCCATTTCGAAAGCGAGGATCATTTTTGAGACACGCGCATACGGCGAATGGGCTAACAGTGTGGCTGCATCGAAAATTCAACCCTGGCAGGCATGCCGACGTATTCCGTTCAACGGGGTCCGACTGGGCGCGCACTTCGCTGCGCGACACTCTTTTCGAAGCTCGCGCCAGCCGGGAATTGTTGTGCCACTACGGGGGGCAAAGTCGGTTCTGGGCGATGTTGATGAGGATCTGTAGTTCCTGCCGACTGAGGTGGCCCTGTTGATATAACTCATCGATAATTGTTCCGTTGGACTTTGTCTCCAGCATTCGACAAACTCCCCAGCCCACATCGACGAACTCGCGCACAGTTCTCGTCGGCCTGAGGTTGTAGGTGGCGAGATCATCTACAAACTTCTGCTCGTTCGGAGCAATGGTCGTTGCTGCAGGCCCGCCGACCTCCCAGCTCGAATCCGGTCCTAACCCCCGCAGAAACCCGTCCCCGCTGGGGTCGTAGGGGTCGTAGCCGTTGATCGGGGTGCTGTAGTACGGGTGGCAGAGGCCGTCCGACTTGAGTTCCCAGTTGGTCTGGCAAGGTGGCGTGGCGTTCGCGGACGCTGTAATTGCGGTGCCTCCAATGGCGGCTGCCGCGATGGCGATCAGAAAAAGTCTCTTCATCATTCGCCTGCCTGGGCGTCGTAGGCCCGAGCAGCCGTCATCAGGAAGTCACTGTTGGCCGGGCAGAGTTCCCGGACAGCTGTGACCATTAGCCTGGTTACGTAGACACCGGCACGTCCCTCAAAGGCCGGGTCCCAGATGAAGTTACCGATGATGTCTGCCGCAGCAGGACCGGACAGCTGCTTAGCACGCCCCCCGGTGAGCGCATTGCAGAAAGAATTGCCTTGTGCGAGCTGCTCGGCGGGGGTGGCGGACGGGGTGTCCATCTCCAGGAGGAAGCCTTCTACAGAAGCGGACGCGGATGTCAGCCCGGGCCCCATAAGGGATCCGATGATGATGGCGGCACCGGCACCGGCGAGCGCGACAATCTTCATCACGTTGTTCGTTTCCTGTCCTGTTGGTTCCGGTGAATCTCTTTGCAGCGCATTCCGCCGGTGTTCGAGCGGTATTGCAGCATCGGGGCCGCCTTAAAGGGACCGCGTACGGAGGGTGACTTGGGCATTAGTAGCGCGATCGATATGCGATATAGATGTCGGTGTATTGCGGGCAATGATCCTTGATGGCATAGCCGATCGCGTCCTGCATCTGGCCGTAATTCAGATTGATTGTCTGCTGCGTCAGTAGTACGGAGTTCGCTGCCCAGATGCCATGTGGCGTGGGTTCTTCCCCGACATAGTTACAGATCACTTGCCAGTTGTATTCACCGAACGCCGCAGCGTCGTCGGCATGACCGGGTGCGGCGAGTACGACGCCGGAGACCACCATTGACGCGCCGATGATGGACGCTGCGAGTCCGTGCTTCATGTCGGTTCCCCTCCGATTGTGACTGTTGGCGACTGTGGTTGCGGCTGGACGCCACGGAGTTGCGTCCAGAGCACTCACCGTGCTCCAAGCGAGCCGCTGCTGCCTCTGCTAGCAAACTATGCGACGGCTCACAGGAAGAAATCAGGTGTTTCCCTACATTTCACGTGCGTAATTCCACCGCGAAGCGAGCCATCGGGTCCTGAACTGGGCAAACGGCGTGGTCTTTATTCGTGAGAAAGAACGGCGGTATCGGGCGCGGTTCGGGTCGCCCTCTGTCTCGGCTAAACAAGCGTCGGCGCTCACGCACCAGCGCGCACTTCCCGAGAGGCACGGCAGCGCCAACGCCTAGCGACCCAAAGTTGCCCGCGCACCCTCGACGCATCCGTCTGTGAAGTCATCCTGATCAACATCGGCTCCGTTGATTTGACCACCGGCGTAGTAGTAGGTCTGGGTATTCTGCGCCGACCCGGCCAGTCCCGGACACGTCCCCAATACCTCCTCGTCGGGGACCGACCGCTCGCCAACATTAGAGACCATGTTCTGCGCCCAGGCGACCCCGGTTGCTCGTCCTGCTACGAATGAAGGATTGTCCTGCGCGTGCGCACAAGAAACCGTGACGCCTAATACCCCAAGTAGAACGACACCGACGCCCATCGGGGCGGTCCATGCACGAGGCCAAGACGCCCCCCATGTCTCCATCTCCCCAGCTTATGCGTGCCCACTGGTCGCGAAATGCGACTGCCGCATGCCGCCGTCGTCGCGTTGGGAAAATTGAGCCGCGCGTGTTGCGTTCGCCGGTTGGCACACCGCCATTTTCCAGTCGTCGTCCGTGGAGCTGACAGAGTGCCACGGCGCGCTGGTGAACAACGATGAATATTGCCTTTCGCTCGCCCTTGCCGCTAGCGGACCGTGATCGCTCGACAAATCCATCGATTCTTCCGACGGCGGTTGTCCAGTCTCACGAAGAGGTCGACAGTACGAAACCGGTCTGAAGTTAAATTACAAGTGATCGACTCCAAATGGACACGAAATCGACACGTAGACAACAGGTCCGCACACCGGTGGCCTCTAGATATACCTCTAGGCGCTTCAGACCTATAGCGAGTGAAATCACTCCCAAACGGCCAAAACCTTAACTACTGCAACAGGTAACCAACACATTCGGTGCAAGCCAATACATGTGCGGCGGCTGCCGCCAGGCGGCGAATTGTATTGGCGCGACCCGAAGGCGTAATGGACGTAGACGTTGATTGCTAGTCGTAGTACCGGATTTCGTGAACCGAGATGCCGTCATGACTGCTCGTGATACTTCCGCCACCCTATGTTGATGAGGCTGTTGGGGTCGTCGCGGGCGGCTTGATCGGCAGCGGCCTGTTCGTCCAGGATCGCTCCGACCTCGTCGGCCAACCCGCGAGCCCGGGCGAACGCCCAGAGGATTCCCGGGCCTTCATTGACGATGGTCGCGACGGCGTGCGCCAGCTTTTCCAGGTTGTCTTCACCTCCTGGGAAAGGTGCATCTCATCCATCAGGCTGGTGATCGGGAACTTCCACACCAGCTCGGCGATGTCGCCCAAGCATTCGACGACGTTATCGATACTGTCCTGCCGGTCAGTGGGCGTTTCGTACAAAGATGTCATCTCTACACTTTCGCTTGGTGTCGGCACCTGTGTGCCCCTTGGTGTGTTGCTTCGGTTGGGCAACCTTCTCAGTCCGGGCGTTTTCTTGATCTCCTCTTGGAGAACCGCGGCGGGTGGATCGACCACCGTGCCATCAGTTGTCGCGGTCCTCGTGCTCGATGTTGTCGGCGGCTTCGCGCAGCTCCCTGGGACGGCTCCCGTTGAAGCCGGGAATCTTGCAAACCTGGAGTCACCGCCCTTGCCTTGATCGATCTGAGCGGCAGTAGATCCCGATGGAAGCCGTTCACAAGTCGTCATCGTCCTCGAAGTCATCGATGTCGATCTCGTCGGACTCGTCGTCCTCCGCACAGTCCGTGTCCTCAAAACCCTCAGCAGCGTTGTCACTTGGCTCGATGTCGCCGAGCTTGCGCTCAAGCTCCGGCCATTGCGACTGCGGCACCATCGAATGGACGACACCGACGAGCCGATGCACCTGAACCATCATCTCGGCAATATCCGGTCGGTCGGAACGGGAATCGATAAGCGACTGCAGCCGACCGGCGGCGATCATCGCGGTGTTCACGTCGACCTCAGTGTCAGCGTCCACAAGGGACTGATAGCCCTTGACCATCACGGTCTCGTACAACGCCATCGGAGTGAGCGCGGTAACCACCCCGTTCACGAAGTCCACGCCGTTCTCTCTGGCCCGGCGCTCCAGGATGTCACGGTAGGCGGCCTGAGCGACGTTCTGGACGGCGAAATGCCGACTGCTGTGGTTGCGAACCGAATCGATGGTTACTCGATCACGCTGATCGAGCTGGGCGTTGTCGCCCTCTAGGGCGCGCACGATGTAGGCATAGCTCGCCCCTTGCGCCAGCAGATTGTTGACCTTCCCGCGCAACCGGTCTTTGCGGCACACATGGCACCGGGGCTCCAGGTGGAAACCGTTGACAGGGACGATGTCTGTCCCGCTCGCCGCCTCCTCGGCTACGACGGCTAGCTTGCGCGGCAACGCCATCGGTGCTCCTCCGTGTTCATCTGGCTGCGTGGCTTCCATCTATTACTTCTCCGCAGGCATATGAAAACAGGGGTGATCAACGGGGCGGGTTTCTGCGGTACTTGGTGGTACTTGCCCGACCGGCCACACGTGCTCGATCTCGGCGATCGTCGTCTGCGCGGGGGCCTTCGTCGATCTTCGTGCCGCCGTGACCAAGCTCGATAGGCCGTCGGCGTGCCCGTCCGCGATACGTCCGCCGCGCAAATTTCGGCGCGCCTTCAAGCGGAGAGCACGGTGTACTCCTACCGCTTGAGCCGGGCGCGTAGCCACGACACCGAATTGCGGTGGGCTTTGAGGTTGACGATGCTGCCGTCTTCATTCGGCTCGATACTCGGCGATTCATACAACACCTTCATCGGCTTGCCCTGACGCCGCTCGGCGACCAGCCGGTCGTATGCAGCGATGGCGCGCCGCAGCACGCTGACGTCCTTCATGCTCAGGTCTAGCGGACCAATCTCGATCTGAGGGTCGCCCTGGTACGCGACCCGCACGGGCAATCGGATCATCGTATCGTCGGCGGGCCGGTAAGCATGGAGATCGTCAATCTCCTCGACGACGCAATGCCATTCGTTGTAAGACGTTCGTGGTGAATCTTCGACGGGCCAATCAGTTATCGGGTTGCGCAAATTGTTAGCGCACCACCGGAGACCTTCCGCCTCCTCGGCGTCTGGAGTACGCGAAGCCTTGAGATCTAGCGCAGCGGCTTCGTTGATGTCTTCGAGCCGGGGCGTCCCCGCGCTGTGTGTCTTCATGCTGGGTACTTCTCCTTCAGTGGGGTGGGTAGGACGGGATTTGACGCGTCGAGACGATGCCGAGTCATTCGTCGGTCTCAGCAGCCTAAAACCTTGCAGTGGAGTGACGTTCACGAGCAGGACGACTGTCAGGCGGCGGATGGACTATCAGCCGATCGTTGTCACCAAGCGACCATGTGGTCACGCGCCGTCCGTCGGTGTAGATGTTGGGCTTTTCGATGACCTCAGCGGCGTCCTCATCGCCGGATGCTGGCAAGCGCACCATCGTCGCCACCAAGATTCTCCTTCGGAGATCGTCGAGATGATCGAGGATTCCGTCCCGGATCTCTTTCGCAATGGGTGCAGCGTTCAACAGCGCCTGCACTTGCTGGATGTCCTGTCGTCCCAAGCCATACAGATACTTCTGCCGATCTTCCAAACACGTTGTCACTGGTCTTCTCCTTCGGGCTGTTGTTTCCTTCGAATGCATTTCGCATCTGGTTCGCCAGCGGCGATGCAGTGATCACCAGCACTCACCCTGGTGTTCTAGATGGCAGTGCGGACAGACGGCGGGACGTTGCCGTGGACGTGGATCCGGGCGGACTGTCTTGTTGTCAGATTTGCATGCTTGAGGCTGTTGGCATGTCACGTGAACCCAGCCGCCGCAACCGTCGTCGAATCGCAATAGATGCCTACCGGGACTAATACGACGTCGGCATCGCCGACAGGTGCCCGCGTATCGAGCGATGCAGGTGCCGACCGCCATAACATCATCACTGCCGGGGATGGTGCGAGGAGCTCGCCGTAACTCTTTCAGCGCTGAGGTGAGCAGTGCCTGGTCGTCTCGTGAGAGAGCTGACTTCTTCACTACGCAATCTCCATCCACGATCGCGGGATTCGTGATCCTGGCGTGCTTCCTGAACGGGAGTCGGGGGTCGAACTCTTTCCGTTATTAATCAAGAAGGTGTTGTTTTCGATCGGCACCTTCTCCTCCAGATGCTGGGAAGCCGTTAGATGCCTGTGTTTGAAGGCGGTTTGAGCGAACGCTGTCCACAGCTCCAGTCCCTCACCACTTGCTTCAAGGTCATCGAGTATCGCCATCGGACTACGACCGCCGTCACAAGTGCGGTGGATCCTCAGCCCCTTGAATGGGTAGCGGGCTTGCCACGACCGTGCTCCATACTCGTGTGAAGTCACCCTTTGAGAGGAACAATCCGCTTGACCCCCGGCACCTCGGATCGCGCGCTGAAACCGTTGCGCCACACGTGTTTCAAGCTGTGCCAACCGCTCACGCTGCAGAGAACGGTTCAGGAACAGCACTACGTGAAAATGCGGGTTCCAGCCGACGTCGCTGTTGTGCATCACTTCTGTGATTCGAACATAGCCAGCGATGCCGAAATATCTACGGATTCGCATCCACGGGCTGCCTTGAGTCACAATGCCCCACGCCGTGTCCAGCCGTGTCCACAGAACGCTCAACGGATCTCCGACACTGTGTGACTGGGTCAGCGTCAGCATTGCAGTCTGGCCGCCCCTTGACAGCCACAGCCCGATTCGACGTTCAACTGAACACGCATCAGCCCACGAAGCGGCGAAAGAGCAGACCGGACATAGCCATTTGCACTTGCACCGCTTTTCCACGTAGCGGTTGAGCACCTCAAGAGGGGAGCCAGGCGGACCAGCCCGGTAATAAATATCCGCGCCACATGCTCGTCGCCCGGGGTGTTCGGTTAAAGATGCCGCGAACGAACGCAGCTCGCAGTAGCGCCTTTTCCCACATAACCCTCTCGGGTACACTCGACGTCGGCTAGTTGAAGACAGCATTGTGGTCCCCTTCCAGGGATAGTTGTTGAATCGAGTAAGTGCGGGCCCCCGGTGGCAGCCGGGGGCTTCGCTGGTTTCTGCGGTTTTGCGATCGATCTATCGCGCTAAGGCGGCCTCCCAAATCCCGCCCCTGAGTTCGTTAAGCCAACGACCCGCTTCCGGGAACGCGCAGTAAGGCCGGACGCCGTTGACGTCACGGGAACCGATCCGCCGGTGCCGCCAATTGGCTGCCGGAAATCATTGGTACAGAGCGCCAAGATCTTCTCGCAGTTCGCCTCAGTGAAGCGCCATTGGGATGCGATTCTGTGTGCCGGGAAACGACCAGCCCGCACCTGCTCGGTGAGCCAGCGCGGTGTGCAGCCGAGAGCCTCGGCGACCTCGTCGAGGGAGAAAGTCGTGAGTGCCCGGGCCAGGATCACGCGACATCACTCTCGGGGAAAAGTATCGCGAATGCCTGTTCGCGGATAGGGGAGTCCATCGGCGGAGCTATGGCGGCGGCGCGCTTAACAGCAGCGAGGAATGCCTGCTCGCGCAGGCGCATGCGAGCCTCGACCAGTTCGGGGTCTGTGTCGACGCGGTACCGAGTCAGAGCAGCAACTCGGGCGCACTGGGCGCGGGCTGTGGTTGAGACTTGATCCACTTCGCTAACTCCATTAGATCTGCGGAACTTGTCGCCGACGTTAGGCCGGATTTTCCGTGCATGCAAGCAGCGTTTGCGCGAATCCTGTTGCCTCTCAACGGTTTTTGTCAATGATCAACATGTAGTCGATATGCGATCAACAGGTTGGGCCCGACGGTTCTACAACTCAATCGAGGAGCGATTAGGTCCGGTAAAGTGCTCTGAGCTGCGCAAATGGCTATTCTGCACCGCTACGCCGCTGTGACGCCACGGCCTCGGCACTATAGGGATTCGCCACACCAGAGATTTCTCGACGGGAGCTGCGAAAATTAGTCGAGCATTGCCCCGATGGCGGCGGCGGCGGCCGCCATCGAGCGGCGGTCCAGATGCCCATAGGTTCCGACCGTGGTCTGAATCGACTCGTGTCCGAGGTGCTGCTGAATTACTGGCAGCGGGATTCCGGCCATTATCATCCAGCTTGCGCAGGTATGTCTGAGGTCGTGAACCCGGGGACGTCGGGTCAGCTTGGCTTTTTCGATGGGCTTGCCGTGGGCGTCTACCAGCGGCCATACGCGCCCGACCGCGGGTTGCCACACTCGATCGTGGAAGCCGTTGTGACGGATCGGGCGACCTACCCGATTCACGAAGAGCCAGTCCCCGGTGTAATCGAGCTTGTCCAGAACCGACTTCGGCACATTGATGGTGCGGTTCGAGCGCCTCGTCTTGGGCGGCCCGAGCTCGTAACCGCCTCGATCGTAAGTTCGCTTCCAGGCACGGGTGATTCGGATAGTCTCGCCGCTGCGATCGACATCAGGGGGACGCAACGCCGTCGCCTCGCTCCAGCGGCATCCGCTCGCTGCGAGGAACTCGACCAGTGGCCGCCACGGCTCAGTAACTGCGACGAGTAGCTTCGCGAACTCCTCCTGCGTGAGGCAGACCATTTCTGCACGTTCGCTCACCGGCAGCCGTTGCCCTGACGCGGGATTGGTCTGAATATGCCCGGCCCGCACTGCCGCGTTGAGCGCCGAAGACAGGAACCCGTGCTTGTTGGCGATGGTCTTGCCCGACGCACCCCGTTCAGTCATCGACTGCGTCCAGCGGGCGATGTCATCTTGGGTCAGCGTAGAGAGTGGTAGATCGCCGAGCGCGGGGTCTATGTCGTTCTTTGCGTACGACCTGTAGTCGTACAGCGTCGACTTCCGCACTCCTGTGAGGTGGTCGATGTGGTGCAGGAGCCACTGCCCGACCGTCATCGCCGTCAAATCCGAATCGGTGCCGAGGGTAGCCAGCGCCTTTGTTGGTCCGTACTTTTCGACCAACTGCTTGAACTTGTTGGCCGATGCCAAGTCCTCGAAGGACGTGGAGGTCTGCTTACCGTCCGACCGATAAAGCACCTGCACGTAGGTGCTCCCGTCCTTCCGGGTGCCGTTTCGGAGCGACGCCATTGCGAAAGCGTAGGCACGATGTTGATGAGATGTTGATGAAAAGAAGAAACAGGCCAGAGTTGCGACTCTGACCTGCATCTTCTTGGTGGAGCTGCCGGGAATCGAACCCGGGTCCTACGGCATTCCCTCGAGGCTTCTCCGTGCGCAGTTCGCTATGCCTCTACTCGGATCTCCTGATCACGCGAACAAGTCAGGATGACGATCCCAGTCGCTGTTTGATGTCCCCACGGATTCCGCGACCGAACCCGTGGGTGGGTCCCTCTAGCTGATGCCAGGGTCCGGGCCGAGGGCGCTCCCGGTCTGACAGACTCACAGTCGCTTATGCAGCGAGTGCGAAGTCGCGCTGATTGGAATCGGCGCTTAATTGGTTGCAACGACGCTTACGGTGGTCTCTTGCCTGCACCGGCACGCTTCCCTTGATTCGATGCGCGAAGTCGAAACCGTTCAGCCCCTCGCACCCCTGCTGACCATCAGCAGGACATTTCATTCTACCGGGCTACACAACACGCGCCAGCGGATAAATAATCCCCGGTCAGATCACGTCACCGAGGTCCCGACCATCCGACTGAGCTACGACACCAGGCCCTGTTCGATCAGCCAGTCACGCGCCACCAGCGCAGGATCCTCGCCGTCATTGTCGACTTTGGCGTTCAACGCGAGCATCGCTTCGTTCGTGAGTCGCGGATTGAGCTGAGCGAAAATCTCCGCCAGCTCGGGGTGCTTGCTGAGCAGGTCGGTATCGACGACCTCGGTCAGGTTGTAGAGCGGGAAGAACTCTCTGTCATCGTCCAGTACTCGCAGGTTCAGCGCCGGAATACGACCGTCGGTCGTGAAGACCTCGCCGAAATTGCAGTCGCCGTTGGCTGTCGCGGTATAGACGACGCCGGTGTCGAGTGTCGTCACGCGGCCCAGGTCGGCGCGGGTCAGTCCATAGGTCTGCAGCATCGGAACAAAACCGTCGTTGCGATTCGCAAATTCGCTTTCCACACAGAAGGTCAGCTCGGATTTGTCGAGCTTCCTCAGATCGGAGAGCTGAGTGACCCCGAGCCGTTCTGCGGCGTCTTCACGGATCGCGAAGGCATACGTGTTGTTCATCGGAGCCGGCGGAAGCCAGGTCAACCCGTTGGCCCTGTCCGCCTCGTTGACCGCCTGCCACTGGGCAGTCTCGTCCTTTATCGGCTGCTCGTTGCCCAGGTAATTGATCCACCCGGTTCCGGTGTACTCGGGCGAGATGTCCGCGTCGCCGTTGAGCAAGGCTTGACGCACACCGAAGCTCCCGGGCGTATTGGTCAGGTTCGTGACATCGGCCCCCGCAGTACTCAGGATGGTCGAGAGCATATTGCCGAGAATCAGTTGCTCGGTGAAGTCTTTCGCTGCAACGGTGATCTGCACGCCTTCCAGCGAATCGTAATGCTGAATAATCCCGGGGCGGGCTTCCAGCACCGCACCGCTGGCCGACCGCAATCCACACCCCCCGACGACAACGATGCAGCCAATGGCGGCGACGACCTTGGACCAAGTGGGGACAGCCGCGGCCATATGAATCAGAGTCCCTTTGGCGCCGCGACGATTTCGACGACGCGGGCCAGCCAGTCGATGAACAGCGCCAACGCGGCGACAAGGATGGCGCCGACCACCAATGTCACATTCTGCTGCAACTTGATCCCCGTCGTGATCAGTTGGCCCAAGCCGCCGCCGCCCGTGAACGACGCCAGGGCGGCGGTGCCGACGATGAGTACCAACGCCGTTCGCACACCGGCCACGATCACGGGCAGCGCCAACGGTAACTCGACGCGGAGCAGCGTGGAGAACGAAGACATGCCCATGCCATGGGCAGCTTCGACGAGACGCGGGTCGACACCATCCAGGCCAGTCACTGTGTTGGCGATGATCGGCAGTGCGCCGTATACCGTCAACGCGACGACGGCACCGACCTGACCGATACCGAAGAGGACCGCCCCCAGCGCGATCAACCCGATCGCCGGTGCGGCCTGACCAAAACCCGCGACGGTGATGATCGGCTTGGAATAACGACGCATGCTCCCTCGGGTCAGCACGATCCCGATCGGGATGGCCATCAGGCACGTCAGTACCGTGGCCGCGAGGCTGATCGTCATGTGCTCGCGCAGCAATGTCACCAGGTTCGAGACACCCAGCGATCGGCGCTCCGAATCGGACACATCGGCGACGTGGACAAAGGCCAGGGAGCCCACGACGGCGATGACACATGCGAGCGGCTGGATCACCCATCGCGCGAGACTTCGGCGACGGTCTTGCGCTGTCCGCGAACCACTTTCGATATCGGTGATCGCCGGGACGACAACCGTCACGATACCGGCTCCGCGGATTCGGCTGCGCTGTGCAGCTTGGACATCGCATCCATGATGGTCTCGATCCGGATGACGCCCTGATAGGCATTACGGCGTCCCGTCACGACCACGACACCGTGCGACGAAGTCAGCATCTCGTCGAGCGCGTCGTTCAGGGTCGACGCCAGGTTAACCGACTCCAGATCTTCGTCACGATCCACTCGCTCAAGCGAATTCGGCACGCGGAGGTCGGCAAGCGACATCCAGCGCTGCGGGCGATCCTGGACGTCGAGCACAATGACATGCTCACGGTTGATCGCTTGCGCCGCCCTGACGGCCTCGGCGGCATCGCCACCGACCCGCGCGACCGCGGCCTCGTGGAGTTGGACATCGCGGACTCTGGTCAACGTCAGCTGTTTGAGCGCCGCACCGTGGCCGACGAAGTCGCTGACGAAGCTATCGGCGGGGTTGGCGAGAATCTGTTCGGGAGTGTCGTACTGCACGACCTTCGAGCCGACCTGCAGGATCGCGATCCGGTCGCCCAGCTTGACGGCCTCGTCGAAATCGTGCGTCACGAACACGATGGTCTTGCGCAATTCCTCTTGCAGCCGCAGCAATTCGTCTTGTAGACGCTGCCGCGTGATTGGATCGACCGCACCGAAAGGCTCATCCATGAGCAGCACCGGCGGGTCGGCAGCCAAGGCGCGGGCAACGCCGATGCGTTGTTGCTGACCGCCGGAAAGCTCACGGGGGTAGCGATCCCGGTACTTGTCGGGCTCGAGACCGACGAGATCCAGCAGCTCATCGATGCGGTCGGTGACCCGCTTCCTGTCCCACTTCAGCAGCCGCGGGACGATCGCGACGTTGTCGCCGACCGTCAGATGCGGAAAGAGCCCCGCACCCTGGATGACGTAACCGATGTGGCGCCGAAGTTGGTCAGGGTCCCGATGAGTCACGTCGTCCTCGCCGATCAGGATGCGGCCGGAGGTCGGTTCAATGAGGCGGTTGATCATCTTCATCGTGGTGGTCTTGCCGCAACCCGAAGGCCCGACGAGCATGACGATCTCGCCGGCCGGAATCTCCAGGGTGACGTTGTCCACCGCCGCCGTCGCCTGACCCGCGTAGCGTTTCGTCACACCGTCGAGCAAGATACGGGCGCCGCCGACGCCGCGTACACCGCCGACCCCCGCAGGTGGCGAATCTTCGACTGCTGAGTCAGACACGGATCCCCCTTGAGGTGGTAAGTCGAGTGATGACGTTAAGCACGGTGTCGAGAATGATCGCGAGGATCAGGATGCCGACGGTGCCGGCCACGATGGAGTTCGTGGCGTTGGCGCCGCCTGTCCGCGAGATTCCGGAGAAGATGTAGCCGCCCAACCCCGGGCCGAGGGCGAATGCCGCAATCGCGGCGATTCCCATCAGCATCTGAGCCGACACCCGGACCCCGGTCATGATGACCGGCCACGCCAGCGGCAACTCGAGGCGCCACAGCGTGGTCAGGCGGTTCATGCCCATGCCGCGAGCCGACTCGACCAGAGCCTTGTCCACCCCGTTGAGGCCCACCACGACATTGCGCAGGATCGGGAAGAACCCGAAGAACACCAGCATGATCACCGACGGAAGTACCCCGATGCCGACGATCCCGACGAGGACACCCAGCAGGGCGTACGACGGGATCGTCAGGCCAACGGCGGTAATGGTGTTGCCCACCGTCGAACCCCATGGTGAGCGATAGATCAGCACACCCACGATGAGGGCGAGCGCGGCCGCGACCAGCAGTGTCTGCAGAACGAGGCTCATGTGCTGATAAGCCAGGAACGACAGCACTGACCAGCGTTCGCGGACGAAATCGAAGAACGCCAAGTCAGCCCACCGATGTCCGTGGCTTGCCGACGCGCAGTTCAGACCCTTCTCCAGGCCGGCCGACAGGTAGCACCCGAACGAACTGCTGCATCGCAGTCAAACCTACCCATCGGGGGCCACTCACAGACGAATTCACCGAAACAGCTGCCTCGGCGCGGCCTGCGGCGGCAGACGCCTGCGTGACTCCAGTCAGATGACGTAGTTGAGGTGCTCGACGACGCGCCTGCCGACGGCCTCGTCGCCGCCGTACTCGATGGCATCCGCATGCTCGGCCAGCGACACCCGCCCGCCCGCCAGGCGGGTGAACAGCAGGCCGTCGAGCTGGATGGTCGACGTCGGATCGTCGTCACCGAAGTCGTCGACCACCTTGGCCCTGCCGTCGACCGCCACATTGATCGCGCGGCCCAGCGGTCCCGTCAGCTCCAGCGAGACCCGCGACCCGTCGGGAGCGCCGGCCCGCTTTCCGATCACGAAGCCCATGCTGGTCGCCATCTCATCCAGCGCGAGGTCGCCCGCGGGCCCGACGAGTTCCCCCGTACTCGCCGGCGCGCCGATCGCGTCGCGGATGTCGTGCTCGTGCATCCAACAGTCGAAGACGCGCACCCGCATGAACCGGCCGTAACTGTCCGGTCCGGCCGGGGTGAAGCCGACGTCGTTCCACTGCGCATTCGACAGATCCGACAACGCCTGACGCCGATGCGCCGTCGTCGAACGGAACGTCTCGAGCAATTCCGCCCCACTGAGGTCGCGCAGCGAGCGCACCCAACGCTCGTTCATGACGCCGATGTCGTTGCGCACATGATCGAGGGTCGACACGTCGATGTCGACCTCCGGGGTGGCGACGCCCTGCAGCATCGACTCGACACCGATGACGTGGGCGATCACGTCGTGCACATTCCAGCCGGGTAGCGGCGTCGCCGTCTGCCATTGGGTGTCACCGAGTTCGCCGACGAGTGCGTCGAGGTCCCTCCAGACCTCGAAAAGGCCGGCGAGGACGGCTGGTTTGTCGAGCACGGTCACGGGGCGCGAGGGGCTGCTCACGGAGCCGACGCTAGCCCTCGCGGCAGGTGAGCGTGCCCGAATTTCCGCGCGAGCGTGCGCAAAATGCACCACGCTGGCGGCGTGTCGGGCTCAAACACGCACACTCGCGGGGAGGGTTGGAGTCAGACGGCGGTGCCGTCGGCCACCCACGGCACCTTGTCGGCGGTAGCGCTGTCCAGCACCATCGCCGCGACCCGGTCCCGGTGCTCCTCCGCGCTGCCCAAGAGCACCGCATTGGTGGTGGCGCGCTTGTAGTAGAGGTGCGCCTGATGCTCCCAGGTGAACCCGATGCCGCCGTGCACCTGGATGGTGTCGGTGGCGACGTGGCTGAGGGCCGCCGAGCAGACCGCTTGTGCGATGCTTGTCGACAATTCCGCGTCGTCGGATCCGTCACTCAGCGCCCAGATCGCGTGATACGCCGTCGATCTGGCGTGCTCGACGTCGACGAGCAAATTCGCGAGCCGATGCTTCACGCCCTGGAACGACCCGATGGGCCGACCGAACTGCAGCCGGGTCTTCGCGTATTCGACCGACAGGTCGAGCAGATGCTGCGCGGCGCCAACCTGTTCGATCGCCAGCAGGGCCGCGCCGACCTGCAGTGCGTGGTCGAGGACCCGCTGGGCTGCGTCGGGCCCGGCGATCAGCGTGGCCGGCGCATTGGTGAAGGTGACGTTCGCCGCTGAGCGCGTGAGGTCGAGCGTCGCCAGCGGGGTGCGGTCGACTCCGTCTGCCGTGGCGTCGACGGCGTACAGCGCGACCCCGTCGGGTCCGCGCGCGGCCACCAATAGCGCGTCGGCAAAACCGCCGTCGACGACCTGATTGACCGTGCCCGACACCGCGTCGCCCGCTACGGTCACCGACACGGTCTCGGGGTCGAAGACGCCCACCCGGTCCACGACCGCGACCGCGGCGGTACGGCGTCCCTCGACGAGGTCACCGAGCAGCTCGTCGCGCTCGGCTCCGGACTCCGCCGCGACCAATGCCGGGATCGCGAGGTAGACAGTGCCGAAGAATGGGCCGCACGCCAGCCGCGCGCCGAGCTCCTCGATGGCCACCGCCTGATCGACGAGCGTGCCGCCGACTCCCCCGTCGGCCTCGGGAACTGACAGGCCGAGGACGCCCAGCTCGCCGCCGAGCCGCGCCCACACCTTCGGGTCGAACGGCGGGTCGGACTCCATCAGCGTTCGGATCTTGTCCTCGGCGAAATGGTCGCCGCTGAACTTGCGCACCGCATCACGCAGCTGATTCTGCTCGTCGGTGAATTTGTACTCAGCCACGCGGAATCTCCTTCCAGGGCATGCCGGCGTCGGCACGCAGGTCGCCGGGCAGTCCGAGGATGCGCTCGCCGAGGATGTTGCGCATGACCTCCGACGTGCCGCCCTCGATGGTGTTGGCACGGCTGCGCAGATACTTCTGCTGGATGGGCCCCTGCCAGTCCCGCTCCCCCGTCCCGGCGCCCTGCCCGTAGCCGCGATACAGAAGTCCTTCTGGCCCAAGGAAATCCATGCACCACTCATAGATGTGCTGATTGAGCTCGGCGCCGACCAGCTTGCCGATCGAACCTTCCGGGCCCGGCCCTCCGACCGTGGCGGCGGCGCGGGAACGTTCCGAGGTGAGGCGTTGGGCCTCCGAGCGCAACCACAGCTGCGTGAGCCGGTCCCGCAACACCGGGGTGTGGCGTTCCGGGCGTGACGCCCACAGCGCGGTGGCGTCGGCGATGGTGCCTGCGCCGCGCCGGCTTCCGCTGCCGCCAAGCGCGGTGCGCTCGTTCATCAGCGTCGTCATGGCCACGTTCCAGCCGTTGCCCACCTCGCCGAGGCGATGCTTGTCCGGGATGCGTGCGTCGGTGAAGTAGACCTCGTTGAACTCGGCCTGCCCGGTGATCTGACGCAGCGGACGGGTCTCGACGCCGTCGCCGTGCATGTCGATGACGAAGTACGTGAGTCCCTTGTGCTTGGGCACATCCGGGTTCGTACGGGCCAGCAATAGGCCCCAGCGTGCGCGATGGGCCAGGCTCGTCCACACCTTTTGACCGTTGATCACCCAGTCGTCACCGTCGCGCACCGCGGACGTGGCCAGACCGGCCAGATCGGATCCGGCGCCGGGTTCGGAGAACAGCTGACACCACAGATCCTCGGTGGTGGCCAGCGGTCGCAGCCATTGACGCTTCACCTCCTCGGTCTGCGCGTGCTCGCGGATCGTCGGCGCGGCCATGCCGTAGCCCATCGGGTTGAGCCCGAGCGGCACCGGTCCGCCGGCGCCCTGCAGGATGCGGTCGGCGACGGCCTGCAGACCGCGGGACACTCCGAGCCCGCCGAGGCCCTCAGGAAAGTGGACCCAGGACAAACCGGCGTCGTAGCAGGCGCCCAGATACTCCTGGACCGGAGCCGTTTTGGGATCGTGGTCGGTGACCACTCCCCGTGCCAGGTCGGCGACCTTTTCGGCATCAGCGTCGTTGCTCATAACCAGTCACGATAGGAACTCGACACCCGTCGAGTTTCACCGGCCCCCGATAGGGCCGCTGTGCGGTTTCAGGCGCGGGGACGGGCCAAACCTCTCGTTTCATATTTGTTATTGAGGTTTGTCTCAGCTGTCACACGGGTAACAGGAGTAACAAGGGAGACGTGGCTCCGCCACACTCCAAAACAAGAAAGAGTGGAATGGAATATACGAATGCATACCGTCTTGTACTGCAGCCCCAGCGGCGTCGTTTATGAAACCCGGGCCTATACCAAGGCCGATATCGACAAGCTCATTCAGACTCAGGGTTTGCACTGCTTGAGCAGTGCGGATCGACAGTTCGACTTCTGGTTCTCCGCGTCGCCGCGCAAGTGCCAGCGCCAAACCAACACCATCGCCACTGAACTACTGATGGCGACGACGAACTTCTCCGCCAGAACAGTTCCGCTGCTGCGTGGCTGCGTGGTCATCGCCACGCATGACTCAGACGGCGACCTCGACGGGCTCAGCTGGCAACAACTCGACCTGCTGGCCGCGAAGAACCGCGCGATCACCAATCGTCAGGCGCGCGTTCTCGCCCGCCGCATCGCGCGGGATGCGCGCAAGCAGCGTCCTGAGGCCGACCGCGTCGCGGCCCGCCCCTTTCCCGCCGCACCCGTCCAACTCGCCTCCGCACGATAGCCGCTACGAGCCGGACGACTTCGGACTCGATGCGGACGAACTAGACGATCACCGCGGCGGCGGGGCGAACCCCGACTGCGCCACCGAAACGGATGTGCTGCTGCCGATCTGGCCGTCCTCGTCGAAGAGGATGGCGGATCCAGTGGCGATTCCGTCCTGTGTGGAATGAGTGTGCGACGCCATACCGATATGCACACCCTCGGGAAGCCGGCTCAGCGTCAGCGTGTAGTCGGCGTTGATGAACTCCAGGCCCTCTGAACTCCAATTCACCAGGGAGGCAGTCACATCCGCCGCCATAGCCGCACGCGTGAAGGGTGTCAGCGGCGCGTCGTCGAACAACGGCTGCGTCAACCTCAGCCACGTGTACTTCTTACCGCCCTCGCCCGGCCAGTCTTCGTCCGGATTTTGAATCGACAGTCCCCAGCCGTAGGTGCGGACGAACAACGGATTGTCGTGCGGCTGCGCATCCGTTGGAAGCGATGGCATTTCGACATGGGGCGACCAGATGGTCCCGCTCGGCTGGTCGCCACGGCGCAGGAAAAGACCCGTCGCCTGGCCGACGATCTTGCCCTCCTGGCGAATGACGGCCTCCACGAGGCGTAACCGCTTTCCGCCGCGAATCTCGCGGGTGTCTACCTCCACAGGGTCAATGGCGGCCGGTCTCGGCAGGTCGACGGTGAGCCGGGCGGGCAAAAAGTCCGGATCGTCAACGAATTCTTCGAGCGCCCAGCCCAACAGCCCGCCGACCACGTGTCCGCTGATCAGCGCGCCCCACCCGCCCCTGGCAAACGCGCGAGGGTGGAAGGTGTCGCCACGACGCTCGAAATACGCCGTGCCCGGTGTGTTCGTCGACTCGGCCAACGGCGCTGCTCCTACGATTCGGCAATCTAACTAAATCGCCACCAGTATCACCTAGCGCAGAAGCGCCCTGGCGAACCGCTCCCCGATCAGTCCCGCGCTGGTGCCGACGGCGATCACCACGGCCGCGGTCAACCCCGCGATCGCGTTCGCGATCACGTACGCGAACGTCGGCACGCTGGCGTACACCAGCCCGGACACGCCACCCATGCGCTCGAGCAGCGTCGGGGTGTGCTCTTCGGTCACGCCTCGTTTCCCTCACCGAGGTGCGTCGCGAGAAAGCGGTCGACCGCCTCGAACATCTCGATCACGTTCTCCGGGTTGACGAATCCGTGGCCCTCGTCCTCCTTCACCATGTACTCGACCTCGACCCCGCGAGCGCGCAACGCCTCGACCAGGTTGTCGGATTCGGCTTGGACGACACGAACATCGTTGGCGCCCTGGACAACCAGCAACGGCGTGCGAATCTGATCGACCTTCGTGATCGGTGAACGAGCCAGCATGTCCGCCAACTGCTCCGGGTCGTCGGGGTTGCCGACGTACAGATGCCAGTTGTTCGCCAGGTGCGGACGCGCGATCTCGGGCAGCGTTCGCATGAAGTTGGACAGATCGGAGATGCCGACGTAATCGATCGCTGCGGCGAACACCTCTGGGGTGAACGTGACACCGATCAGCGTCGCGTAGCCGCCGTAAGAACCACCGAAGATGGCCACCCGCTCCGCGTCCGCGTACCCCTGCTCGACGGCCCAGTTCACGCCGTCGATCAGGTCGTCGTGCATCGTGCCTGCGAACTGGCCGATCGCGGCTTTTTGAAAGGCCTTGCCATATCCCGACGAACCGCGGAAGTTGACCTGCAGCACCGCGTATCCGCGATTGGCGAGCAATTGGACGGCAGGGGCGTACATCCATGCGTCTCGCGCCCACGGTCCTCCGTGCACCACGAGGACGAGCGGCAGGTCCCGCGGCGGTACCCCGTCCGGCAACGTCAGATACGAATGCAGGTCGAGCCCATCGCGCGAGGGGATCGTCACCGGGAGCATCGGCGCCAACTGCTCTGGATCCAGATGTGGGTAGGGACGGTACAGCTCCTGGTTTTCGCCGGTCTGGTGGTCGTAGAGGAAGGTGACGCCGGGTTCGCGGTCGTGATTGAAGCTGACCACCCACCTGCGCCCCTCGACATCGCAGGACAGCGCCCCGATGTCACCATCGGAGAGCTTCTCCAAGCCTGCGAGCACTTCGGCGAAATTCGGGTCCAGTGCCTGAATGACCTGTCGCTCACCGAGATACCGAACACCGAGCAGCTTTCCGGTGGCCCGGCTCTGGATCAGCGGCTCGGGCAGGCCCGGCCATACCTGGGCCCGGGTGTCGACGTCGAACGTCGGGTGGCTGTCGACGGCGTACTGCTTGCCGTCGGCCACGTCGAGCCGCACGAGCCGGGTGCGGTCGGTGCCCTCGTTCGACCCCATCCATATCCCGGTGCCGTCCGGCGTGACCACCATGGGATACATGCCCATCGGGTAGTCCTTGCCGTCGTAATGCGCGATGGAGCGCAGCGATTCGGTCGCTTGGTCCCACTCCAGGACCTCCAGATCGCCCTCTCGGTTCCGCTTGGTCGCGAACAGGTCGCCGCGACGACTCGTCAGCCACCCGATCACATCGCCCGGATTCTCCCCGAGCAACGTCAGGTCACCCGACGCGATGTCGAGCTCGTAGGCGTCCATCTGCGTCGGGACGCGCCTGTTGGAGTGGACGAGCGCCTTTCCCGGCTTGTCGGGCAGCAGTTCGAAGGCCGACATGGCGCCCGGGAAGGGCGTGAGGTCGAGGGCGGGGGTGTCCGGGTTGTTGAGATCGACGCGGAAGATGTGCCAGTTCTCATCGCCGCCGGTGTCCTGCAGATACAGGAGCCAGCGCGGGTCGTCGGTCCAGGAGAAGTGCAGGATGCTGCGGGTCTCGTCGGCGGTGATGCGCCGCGCGTCGGCGCCGAACTCTGTGCCGTCGAGCGATGCCACCCAGATGTTCAGGCGGTCCTGCCACGGCGCGAGGTAGGCGACGCGAGTGCCGTCCGGGGAGATCGCGGCCCCCGCCCGCACAGGCGGCTTGAACAGGTCTTCGACGGAGATGCGCTCGGGTTTGATCATGTCTCCATCGCACACTCGGACGTAGCGGCACAGTCAACTCGCGCTGATCAACCATGATGGGAGTCGTGGCGTGGAGCACCAAGGAAGTCGCCGAACTCGCCGGCACCAGTCTGCGGGCGGTGCGGCACTACCACCAGATCGGCCTGCTGCCCGAGCCGGAGCGCCTCAGCAATGGCTACAAGCAGTACGGCGTCGCGCACCTCGTTCGGCTGGTCCGCATCAAACGGCTGGCCGACCTCGGTTTCTCCCTCCCTCAGATCGCCGCGATGGGGGAATCCGATGATCACCCCGAGGAGGCGCTGCGCGAGCTCGACGCGGAATTGGCCGCGACGATCGACCGCCTGCAGCGCGCCCGCGACGAACTCCGTGAACTGCTGAAGCACTCGGCGCCGACCGATCTGCCGCCCGACTTCGTCGCACCGGACACCGCCGCGAAGATGGCCGACGCCGATCGCAAGCTCGTCGTCGTGCTGAGCCGTGTGCTGGGACCGCGGGGCAGGGCGACCTACGCGGACATGATCCGCGAGACACCGGATGACCCCGCGGCCACCGAGCTGGACAATCTTGCTGCCGATGCCGACGAAGCGACGCGTCGCGAACTCGCCGAACGACTCGCCCCATACATCCGGGCGATCAACGACGCGCACCCCGACCTCGCGGAGTTCCGATCGGATGCACCGCGAGGAGAACGATTCGCAGAAGAGGCGATCGGTGCCGCGATGGTCGACCTGTACAACCCGGCGCAGTTGGACGTGCTGCGCCGGGCGGGCGAGATCGTGCGCAATCTCAGTGCGCGAGAGGATCATCCAGGCGAATGAACACACTCGGTCCGCGACGAACGACCCCAAAATGCACGCAGTTGGCGGCGTGTCGGCGGACAAACGCGGTCACTCGCGGGAAGGGTCGGCGGCGGAACTCAGACCTGCCCGACGCGCGCCGGCCGGGCCACGCTCAGTTCGGTTATCGGCACCGGGTATCCGTACAGATGGCCCTGGGCCAGGCGGCCGCCCGCGCGATACACCGTGTCCGCCTGCTCGGCAGACTCGATGCCCTCGACGATCACGGTCAATCCGAGTTCGTCGCACAGTCCGATGACCGAGCGATACAGCGTCATGTCCCGCGCCTGATCGGCGGTGGCCAGGCCGCGGTCCAGCTTGACGATCTGCACCGGCAGGGCGTGCATGTACATCAGCGAATTGAACCCTGCACCGAAGTCGTCCAGCGCCACCTTCACACCGAGCGCATTCAGTCGCTTGATCTGCGCTGCGGCGTGAGCGAGGTCGACGATCGGCAGCGTCTCGGTGATCTCCACGACCAGCCGGTCCGGCGGGAGGCGATGTCGCGTCAGCGCCAGGCGCACCTGCTGCTCGAAGGTGGGGTTACCCAGCCGGCCCGCGCCGATGTTCACATGGATGTCGAAATCCAGGCCTGCCTGCTGGACGTCGCGGCACGCCATGTTGAGTACCAACGCATCGAGGTCTGCCGCGAGCCCCGCTGCCTCCGCCGCGGCAACGAACGTCTCGGGTGACATTTCGATTCCGGTGGGCGTGGTCCACCTGGCCAGCGCCTCGACAGCGACCGGTTTGCCGTCGGGCAACTGCACCACCACCTGATAGACGAGGCGGAAGCCGGGCGGGGCCCCGCCGTCGGCATTCCGCAGTGCCGTCGGGAAATCGATGGTCGAACCCGAGGAAGGTTGATAGACCACGGCGGTGTCCTTGCCGAGCCGCTTGCCGGCATACATCGAGACGTCGGCCTGTCTCAGCAGATCGTCGGACGTCTGGGGCACGCCAGCGGCTCCCGGCCGGACCAGACCCATGCTGGCCTTGACCCGCACCGCAGAACCGTGCAGCGCGAAGGGCTCCCGCAGCGCTACGCGCAGGCGCTCCGCAGCGACTTCCAGCTGTTCGGATTCGCCGTCGATCAGAATCGCGAACTCGTCTCCGCCGATTCGTGCCAGTGTGTCGGTGTCACGGACGCAACGTTTGAGGCGTTCCCCGATCGCGCACAGCAATTCGTCGCCCGCCGCGTGGCCGAAGCGGTCGTTCACCTCTTTGAAGTCATCGAGGTCGATGAAGATCAGCATGAAACGGCCGTCGCGCATGGCGTCGTCGAGCCGCTCGGTGAACAACAACCGGTTGGGCAGCCCGGTCAACGCGTCGTGATGCAGCTGGTGGGCCAGTCCACGCTGCGCGTCGTAGAGGCGCTTGATCAGCAACCACTGCGCGCGCGTCTCGATGAGCTGCCGGGTAGCGACGAGTGCGACCATCACGACGGCCCCGGAGACGAGAAAGATGTTGAGCTGCTGTCCGATCGAGACGTGGAAAGCAAACAACGTCGCGGTGCCCACGAATCCCACGTACGGCAACAGGAGCCGTAGCCAGTCCATGGCGTCGCGGTTGACCGCGATTGGCCGTGGTGGTTTCAGCTCCAGCATTCCGTACGCGATCAGCAGAAGCCCGAGGACGAATCCCATCCCAACCCACAGCTCGCCGCGTTCGAAGCCCACGGTTCGCAGGTACGCGACCAGCCTGTCTGAACTCACCAGCATGACTGTGCCGGTGGCCAGCAGAATAAAGTTCGCACGATAGGGGCGATCGCGCCGGTACCACGTCGCGATCAGGACCGCACCCACGACAACCAGCAGTTGGATCGCGGAGTACACGACCACCACCGCGGTGTTGTCGGATCGAGGTAACGACGTTCCTGTCGAAGCACCCACTCCAGCGATTACCGCCAGAATCGCGAATGCCAGAGCCGCCACCAGACCGTCGATGACGGTGACAATGCGCGTCGTGCGCACGGGGCCACTACGCCGGCCGGTCGTGCCGATACCGGCGAACGCAAGCAGCGCGAGCACCGCCAAAGCCAACAACGCGGACAGGAAATATGCAGCGACGGCCGGCCACGGCGCGGTACCGGTCGGTGTTGCGCCATTCGACCACCAGATCGCGTCGCCAACCAGGATGCACAAGATCGTTGCAACACCCAGCAGCCGCCACGTCCGCGCGATGCCGATCACCCGCCGCGACACCGCCGCACCGGCTACCACCACCGCAATGCCGGCAATCGCCAACAGCGCGAAATGCACCTGCCGCGCCGTCGCCTCGCCCCACAGGGCCAACGCGTTGACACACAGCAGCACCAAGACCCCGGCAAACAGTCCGAGGCGCAGCTGGCCGCTCGTCACCGACACCCGGTTCATTTCATCCCGCTATCTCGCGAAACCCTGGATGCAATGATGCCCTCCTGAGCAAACTTCATAGGTCGGTCAGCCCGCCACGATCATCGCGACGGCCGCCAACGCCAACGCCATGCCGACCGCCTGCCAGCGGGTCACCCGCTCGCGCAGCACGACAATCGCCAACACCACGGTCGCAGCCGGATACAGCGCGATCAGCACACCCGCCAATGACAGCATGCCGGACTGCAGTGCCAGCAACGTAGCGACATTGGCGACGGCGTCGAGCGCCGCCGCTGTGAGCGCAAGCCGCAACGGCACACCTCGTTCGATGGCCAGGTTGGCGGTGAGCGCCGCTGCCAGGAACACGATCGCCGTGGCCGCGAACCTGCCGAATACCAGGGGCCACAGTTTGGCGTCGACCGGCACCTGGTCGAGCAGGACGAAATTCATTCCGAACGCCACGCCGGAACCCACCGTCAACCACGCGACCTTCACCGTGAACCTGTGCCGCGTGACGTCCTCATCGGTGGCATCCCGGCTGACGAGCACCACCGCCACCAACGCCACGACGACACCGACGATCGCCAGCGGGCCCGGGCGCTCACCGAGGGCCAGCCCGACGCCGACAGGAATGCCTGCGACCAGAATCGCCGTGAGGGGCGACACGACGGAGATCGGGCCCGCGCCCAGCGCGGCGTAGAACCACCAGACACCGAACGCCTGCGCAACACCGGACGCCAGCCCCCACACCACCGCGGGGGTCGAGACCACTCCTCCGACCGGTACGGCGATCACCGTCAGCAGGATCAGCGCCACCGGGTAGGAGATCACCACCACGCGCAGCGCGGCGACCCGGCGCGAGGCGATACCTCCCACGAAATCGCTTACGCCGTAACCGAACGCTGCGATCAACGCGGTGACGAAGCTGATCAGGTCATGCCCTTGGCCCGGCGGCCGAGCTCCCGGGTGATCTCCCGTTGCGCGTCGCGCTTGGCCATGTCCTGCCGTTTGTCACGGGCTTCCTTACCGCGTGCCAGCGCCAACTCGACCTTGACCTTGCCGTCGGAGAAGTACAGCGACAGCGGCACCAGAGTGAGGTTGCCGTCGCGGATCCGGCCGATCAGATTGTCAATCTGGCTGCGGTGCAACAACAACTTGCGATTGCGCCGGGGCGTGTGGTTGGTCCAGCTGCCGTGGTGATACTCCGGGATGTGCAGATTGCGCAGCCACACCTCACCGTCGTCGATCGTGGCGAACGAGTCGGCCAGCGATGCCTGCCCGTCCCGCAGGCTCTTCACCTCGGTACCCACCAACTGCACTCCGGCCTCGAAGGTCTCCAGAATCGAATAGTTGTGCCGCGCTTTTCGATTCGTCGCGACGATCTTGTTGTTGGCAGACCTTGACGGGTCCGCTTTCTTGGCCATGGCTATCTTCGGACGTACAGCCGCAGTGTCACGTACGCGGTGACACCCGACATCGCCAGACCGAGGAACAGCATCCACGGCGCACTGAAATACAGGACGTCCGCATAGTCGACCTTGGCGATCAAATTGGCCCGATAGAACTGGTCGAGAGCGCTTTCCAGGAAAAAGGCACGCACCAGAATGAGCCCGACGATCGCGATCACCACACCGACGAACGCCGCCAGCATCGCTTCGACCAGGAACGGCAGCTGCGTGTACCACCGGCTGGCGCCGACCAGTCGCATGATGCCGATCTCTGTCCGCCGGGTGTAAGCGGCGACTTGAACCATGTTGGCGATCAGGAGAATTGCTCCGATCGCCTGCACGAAGGCCACCGCGAACGCCGCGTTTCTGACGCCGTCAAGGACGGCGAACAGCCGGTCGATCAACACCTTCTGGTTGAGCACCTGCTGCACCCCGGGCTGACCGGCCATGGCCTCGTCGAACTTCTGATGCTGTTCCGGGTCGTCGAGTTTGACGATGAACGACGACGGGAACGCGTCCTGCCCGGCGAATTCCTTGAACTCCGGGAACTTCTTCACGGCGTCGGCATACGCCTCTTCGCGGTTGAGGAACCGCACCGAGCGCACGTCGTCGCGGTCCTCGATCTGCTGTCGCAGCGCCTTGCACGGATCGGCGTCGCAGGTGGGGTCATTAGCGGAGACGTCGTTGGTCAGAAAGACCTGGCTCTCGACGCGATCCAGGTAGATGTCGCGTGACTGGTCGGCGAGTCGCACCACCAACAGGCCGCCGCCGAACAGGCCGATCGAGATCGCGGTGGTGAGGATCATCGCGATCGTCATCGTCACATTGCGACGAAAACCGGTGAGGACCTCATTGATGAGGAATCCGAAGCGCACTAGCGATCCATTCCGTAGACGCCGCGCTGCTCATCGCGAACCAGCCTGCCCAATTCCAACTCCACGACACGCTGGCGCATCGAGTCGACGATGTGGTGGTCGTGGGTTGCCATCACCACCGTCGTCCCGGTGCGGTTGATGCGCTCGAGTAGGTCCATGATGTCCTTGCTGGTCTCTGGGTCGAGGTTGCCGGTGGGCTCGTCGGCAAGCAGCACCAGCGGCCGGTTGACGAACGCCCGGGCGATCGCGACCCGCTGCTGTTCACCACCGGACAGCTCGGTGGGCAGCCGGTTGGCCTTGCCGGACAGGCCGACCATCTCCAAGACATCGGGCACCACACGGTTGATCACCTCTGAGCGCTTTCCGATGACCTCCAGCGCGAAGGCGACGTTCTCGAACACCGTCTTCTGCTGCAACAGCCGGAAGTCCTGGAAGACGCAGCCCAGCACCTGCCGCAGGCCCGGGATGTGGCGACCGGCCAGCTTGTTGACGTGGAACTTGGACACCCGGATGTCGCCTGAGGAGGGAGTCTCCTCGGCGAGCAGCAATCGCATGAAGGTGGACTTGCCCGAACCCGACGGGCCGATGAGGAAAACGAACTCACCCTTGTCGATCTTGACCGACACATTGTCGAGCGCAGGCCGCGCCGACGACTTATACATCTTCGAGACATGGTCAAGGGTGATCATCACGGCACGCCAGTGTAGCGGGGTATGTCCTCGGGCCTAGCTCTGCGGAGCCGTGGTCGCCGGTGCCGGGCCCGGCGCGGCCGGTTCCGGGGACACCTGTGTCGGCGTGACGATCGTCTGCGTCGTCGGCGGCAGCGGCCCGGATCCGTCGGGATCCACGACGGTGGTCGTCGGCGTGGTCGGGGTGGTCTCTGTCGGTGAGGTCGGCGACGTCGGACTGGTGGTGTCCGTCGGGCTGGTGGTGCTCGGTGTCGTGGTGGTCGTGGTTGGGGTCGTGGACTCGAAAGTCTCCTTGGGCCGGCGCACGTTGGTGCGGGGCACCCACGTGTAGTTGGGGTCTGGCACGAAGCCGGGTGGCACGACCGCAGGCCGCGGTTCGGGGGGTGGCGGTTCTGGCTGGAACGTCTGATTCACCCAGAACAGTGCGACGAAGACGACAAGAAGTACCAGGGTGGAGACTCGCATCCGACCGAACTTTGCCTTGAACCAGGAGGTCACGGTTTCTTCTCCGGCACTCCCCGGGATTCCGTCTCGGCGCCGACGACACTCGCGGGATGGGCAATCGCTTCGACAGAGGTCGTCTGGGCCTCGGTGTGGGAGACGATGCCGGCCTTCGTGAGGGCCGCGATCACGCGGATGCGGAGGCGGCGGCCGACTTCGAATTGCTTACCCGGGAGCGTACGCGCCACTATCCGTACGTTGACGGTATCCAACTCGATGCTCTCCACGCCCATCAGGGACGGTTCGTCGAGTAGCAACTGATGCAGGCTGACATCCTGCACCGCGTCTCGGCACACATCGTGCAGCAGCGAGTTGACCTCGTTGAGGTCGGCGCTGATTGGTACCGGGATGTCGATGACGGCGCGTGCCCAGTCCTTCGACAAGTTGGTGGACTTGATGATCAGGCCGTTCGGGATGGTGAAAACCTCGCCCTCGTTGGAGCGCAGCTTGGTCACCCGCAGTGTGACCTCCTCGACGGTGCCCGTGGCGTCGTCCACACCCACCATCGACAACGTCACCAGATCGCCGAATCCGTACTGCTTTTCGGTGATGATGAAAAATCCCGCTAGCAGGTCTTGAACTATCCGCTGGGCACCGAAGCCGAGCGCCGCCCCCAAAACCGCGGCCGGCGCTACGAGCGACCCTATCGGGATGGCCAAGGTGTCGCTGACCTCGACGGACACTATGACGAACAACAGTGCGACCGATACCCAGGAGATCACTGAAGCGACGGCCTGGCGATGCTTCGCGCTCTCGGTGCGCACCAGTTGGTCGCTTTCCTGGTACTCGGCGTCGATCCGCCGCACCACGCGGCGCGCGCCCCAGTTGATGAATCGGGCAGCCAGTAGCCCCCCGATGAGCAGCAGGGCGATCGGGACCCCTCGCTCGAGGATCCAGACACCGATATTGCCCTGCCAGAAACCGGTCCACCGGTCTCCCAAGGCGAATGCGATCAAGTTGCTATTCGTCATCTCGTCTATTGCGCCAACGGATTCCGGCCTCGAGGAACCCGTCGATGTCTCCGTCCAGTACTGCGGTCGGATTGCCGACCTCATACTCGGTGCGCAAGTCCTTTACCATTTGATACGGATGCAAAACGTAAGAACGCATCTGATTTCCCCACGAGCTTCCGCCGTCGCCCTTGAGGGCATCCATTTCGGCGCGCTCCTCTAAACGCTTGCGTTCCAACAGCTTTGCCTGAAGAACCCGCATTGCCGAGACCTTGTTCTGCAACTGCGACTTCTCGTTCTGGCAGGTGACCACGATACCGGTCGGGATGTGCGTGAGTCGAACAGCTGAGTCCGTGGTGTTCACCGACTGGCCGCCCGGCCCGCTGGATCGGTACACGTCGACGCGCACATCGCTCTCGGGAATCTCGATGTGGTCGGTGGTTTCGGTGACGGGCAGCACCTCGACTTCCGCGAACGACGTCTGGCGCCTGCCCTGGTTGTCGAACGGGCTGATGCGCACCAGTCGGTGTGTGCCCTGCTCCACCGACAACGTGCCGTAGGCGTATGGCGCGTGCACCGCGAACGTCGCGCTCTTGATGCCCGCCTCCTCGGCGTAGGACGTGTCGAACACCTCGACCGGGTAGTTGTGTTGCTCGGCCCAGCGCACGTACATCCGCATCAACATCTCGGCCCAGTCCGCCGCGTCCACGCCCCCAGCGCCCGAGCGGATGTTCAGCAGCGCCTCACGCGAGTCGTACTCGCCGGACAGCAGCGTGCGGACCTCCAGCGCCTCGAGGTCCTCGCGCAGCTTCTTGAGCTCGGTATCGGCCTCGGCTTCGGCTTCCGCGGCGCCCGCTCCCTGTTCTTCGGCGGCCATCTCGTAGAGCACGGGCAGGTCGTCGAGACGCTGCCGGAGTTCCTCGACGCGGCGCAGCTCGCCCTGGGTGTGGGACAGCTCGCTGGTGACCTTCTGCGCCCGCGACTGGTCGTCCCACAGGTTCGGGTCAGAGGCCTCGTGTTCGAGCTTCTCGATGCGGACACGCAGGCCCTCGACGTCGAGCACCCGCTCCACCGTCGTCAAGGTGGAGTCAAGTGCTGCGATATCGGCTTGCCGGTCGGGATCCACGGGAATTCAGGGTACCTGTGTAAGAACCCGACATTGTTATCCCTGACTGGCGGCAATTCAGCAGGGTTCGCCTTTAGCATCGGAGATGGCAACCAGCCCTGCCGCGACGCGACAGCCCTCTTGCGCGCGGCAGGACAGCGACAACCTTCAACAAAAGGTATTCATGCGTCCCTACCACGTGGCGATCGTCGGCTCCGGCCCGTCGGGCTACTTCGCCGCCGCTTCGCTTCTGAAATTCGCCGACGCTCAAGACGCCGGGGAGAACCACGCGGATGTCCGCGTCGACATGCTGGAGATGCTGCCCACGCCGTGGGGGCTGGTGCGCTCGGGCGTCGCACCCGACCACCCGAAGATCAAGTCCATCAGTGCCCAGTTCGAGAAGACCGCGCTGGACCCCCGTTTCCGGTTCTTCGGCAACATCGTGGTCGGCGACCACGTGCAGGCTGCCGAGCTGGCCGAACGCTACGACGCGGTGATCTACGCCGTCGGCGCGCAGTCCGATCGATCGTTGGGTATTCCCGGCGAGGATCTGCCCGGTAGCGTGCCCGCCGTCGACTTCGTGGGGTGGTACAACGCCCACCCCCACTTCGAGGAGATGGCGCCGGATCTGTCGACCGGGCGAGCCGTGGTGGTCGGCAACGGCAACGTCGCGCTGGACGTGGCGCGCATCTTGGTGACCGACCCCGATGTGCTGGCTGCCACCGACATCGCCGACCATGCGCTGCAGTCCCTGCACGACCGCGGTGTCGAGGAGGTCCTCATCATCGGCAGACGCGGTCCGCTGCAGGCCCCGTTCACCACGCTGGAACTGCGGGAACTCGGCCACCTCGAAGGCCTGGGCGACGTCGACGTGATCGTCGACCCCGCCGACTTCGCCGACATCTCCGACGAGCATCTGGAAGCCGCGGGCAAGACCGTCAAGAACAACATCAAGGTGTTGCGCGGGTACGGCGAGCAGACACCGAAGGGCGCCAAGCGCCGCATCGTGTTCCGGTTCCGCACGTCGCCGATCGAGATCAAGGGCACCGACAAGGTCGAGTCCATCGTGTTGGGCCGCAACGAACTGGTCGAAGAGGACGGACGCGTCGTCGCCAAGGACACCGGCGAACGTGAGGAGGTCCCGGCTCAGTTGGTGGTGCGCGCGGTCGGCTACCGCGGGGTGAAGCTGGAAGGTCTGCCGTTCCATGAGCGCAACGGCACGATTCCGCACACCAACGGCCGGATCGAGGGCCGTCGCAACGAGTACGTCGTCGGCTGGATCAAGCGCGGCCCCACCGGAGTCATCGGGAGCAACAAGAGCGACTCGCAGGAAACCGTCGACACCTTGGTTTCCGATCTGTCGTCGGCGTCGATCTCAGACTTCGGCGGCGATCATGCCGAGCGGCTGGCGGAATGGCTGGTTGAGCGTCAGCCCAAGGTGATCACCGACGACCACTGGAAGCTGATCGACGAACACGAGCGCACCTCCGGTGAGCCGCACGGGCGGCCGCGGGTGAAGCTGACCAGCGTGGCGGAGCTGCTGCGCATCGGCCACGGCTGAAGCGCGCTAGTAGATCTCGGGCCCCGGCGGGGGTGGCTGCGGCGGGGCCGCGGTCGGCGCGAATCGCCAGTTGTCAGGGTTCTTGGGCGAGTACACGACGGGAAACAGCGAGGACATCGTCGGCCATTGGTCGACGTCGACCGCCATGCGCTGATAGATCACATGCTCGTTGACCGTCGGGCCGTTGATGACACCGGTGATCGTCACGAACTGCTCGCCGGTGACGTCCTCCGGGCGCGGACTGACGCCGGTGACCAGCAGCTGGCCGTGCACCCAGTCGCTGCCCGCGCCGCGCCGTCTCATGATCCAGGGAGCCGCGATGGCGACGAGCACCCCGACCATGACCAGGACCATCGCGATTTCCCACACACCAACATGGTAGGACGTGTTGCATGACCACCGTTGGCGATGACCTTGCCTTCGCGCTGCAGATGGCCGACGCCGCCGACGCGCAGACGCTGGCTCGTTTCGGCGCGCTGGATCTGCGGGTCGAGACCAAACCCGACCTCACTCCCGTGACGGATGCCGATCGCTCGGTCGAGGAGCTGGTCCGAGAGGCGCTGGCAGCGCAACGGCCCGACGACGTCGTGCTCGGTGAAGAGTTCGGCGGTACAGCGGTTTTCAGCGGCCGCCAGTGGGTCGTCGACCCCATCGACGGTACGAAGAACTTCGTCCGCGGCGTTCCGGTGTGGGCCACATTGATCGCGTTGCTCGACGACGGCGTGCCCGTGGTGGGGGTCGTCAGCGCTCCCGCGCTGCACCGGCGCTGGTGGGCCGGCGACGGCGAGGGCGCGTTCACGTCGTTCGGCGGGCAGACGCGGCGCATCTCGGTGTCCGGCGTCGACGACATCGCCTCGGCAAGCCTGACGTACTCCGATCTCACCACCGGGTGGGACGGTTTGCGCCCACGATTCCTGGAGCTCACCGACGAGGTGTGGCGGGTTCGCGGCTACGGCGACTTCTGGTCCTACTGCCTGGTCGCCGAGGGAGCCGTGGACATCGCCGTCGAACCGGAGGTGAAGCTGTGGGACCTGGCCGCCCTCGACATCCTGGTGCGGGAGGCGGGCGGCACGTTCACGAGCGTCGCGGGGCAGCCGGGCCCTCACGGCGGAAGCGCCATCGCCACCAACGGAAGGCTGCACGACGCCGTACTCGCGCGTCTCCGATAGCCCGATATCTGAGTTCGAATGACGTCATCATTTGATGACGCCGCCGCGCCGTTCAATCTGCTCAGAGGGGAGCATCCGTGCAGCAGCTGAGCTGGACCGATGACATGATGTTGCGCGCCGAGCGTCCCGAGACTCCGATGCAGATCCAGATGCTGCTTATTTACGACCCGGCGACGGCGCCCGGCGGGCGGGTCACCTTCAAAGGCATCCTCGAAGAGGTCGACAGCCGGTTGCACCTCGCACCGACATTTCGGCGGCGGCTGACCGAACTCCCCGGCGGCCTGCACAAGCCGTATTGGGTGGACGACCCCGACTTCGATCTCGAGTACCACGTCCGACACATTGCGCTGCCGCAGCCAGGAGACTGGCGTCAGTTGTGCATCCAGATCGCGCGCATCCACGCCCGGCAGATCGACTTGCGTCGTCCGCCGTGGGAGATGACCGTCATCGAGGGACTCAACTCGGTGCCCGGTGTGCCGCCGGGATCGTTCGCGGTCGGCCTGAAGCTGCACCACTGCGCTGCCGACGGCATGGAAAGCGTCGAGCTGATGGCCGCGCTGCACGACCTCGAACCCAACGGTCCGCGCCCCGACCCACCCGAAAACCCATGGGCGCCAGACGAACTGCCGTCAACAAGCACGCTGGTGTCGAAGACCGCAGTCAACATCGCGTCATACCCCTTGCGCGCGAGCGGTGTCGTGGTTCCCAGCGCGCTGAAAATGGTTCGCCAATTGGCCGGTATGCCAACCAAACTCGTCGGTGGCGTCGCTTCGGCGCTGGGGTCGAGACCGGGCCCGCTGTTTGCGCCGACCACCAGATTCAACAACGCGGCCTCCCCTCACCGGGTGTTCGAGGCGCGCTTCCACGACCTCGTTGATTTTCAGCGCATCAAAGCGAGCGTGCCGGGAGCGACAATCAACGACGTCGCCGTGGCCTACGTCGGCGGAACGCTGAGACGCTACCTCCAGGACCACGGCGAGTTGCCCGAGCAGACACTGGTGTCCGCCTGCCCGGCATCGATCCGCGATTCCAGCGAGAAGGGGGCGGGCGGCAATCGGTTGTTCGGCAGATTGCAGTCGCTGCAGACGGATTCGTCCGATCCGCTCGAACGGCTGGCGATGATCGCCGAGCAGTCGGCCGGATTCCGCGAGAACTCCGATACGTCGAACACGAGTCAATTGATGGAACTCGTCGGACTGGTGCCCACCACACTGTTGGGCTTGACCGTCAAGGCGGCGTCGGCGATGCCGTTCAGCGGCCCGACGATCGCCAACACGACGGTGAGCAATGTGCCGGGCCCGACCGTGCCGGTCTATTTCGCCGGCGCACGACTTGTCCGGGTCACCGGCTTGGGTCCGTTGATCGCGGGAATGAACCTGTTTCACGTCATCGCAAGCTACAACGGCACCGTCTCGATGGGCGTCACCGCAGACCGCGACGCGCTGCCGGATCCCGCTCACTATGCCGAGTGCATGCAGGCCGCGTTCGACGAGCTGTCCGCAGCGGCCGGCTAGCGCCAGCCGTGCTGAGCAGCCGCGGCGTACCTGTGAATTGGACAACAATCGCGACTACCTTACTCAGGAGTCAGTTGGCATACCTTACTCTGGAGTCAGTTCCCGAATTGTGAACGTCAAATTTTCTAAGCGAGGCGGTCGACATGACCAACACCCTGCCGTCGAACGATGGATCCGCACCGCGGCGAAAGCGTAAAGGCAACGAGAGTGCGGTCGGCCTGCGCAAGCACAAGCGCACCGCGACCGACGTGGCGCTGGCACTGGTCACACCGCTGGTCGGCCAGGAGTTCCTCGACCGCTACAACCTGCGCGAGCCGCTGAACGGCGGTCTGAAGTACGGCGTGAAGCAGGTGTTCTCAGTCGCCGGCGCGGCCAGCCGTCAGTTCAAGCGCGCCTCCGGCGCCCAGGGTGGGCCCGCTCGGCTGAAGAAGAGCGGCTCGGACTACTTCGATCTGACGCCCGACGACGAGCAGAAGATGATCGTCGATACGGTCGGCGAGTTCGCCGAAGAAGTCATGCGTCCGTCGGCTCGCGATGCCGATGAGACCGCGACCTACCCGCCCGATCTCGTCGCAAAGGCCGCCGAACTCGGCGTCACGGCGATCAACGTCCCCGAAGACTTCGACGGAATCGCCGCCCATCGGGCAGCGGTCACCAACGTGCTGGTCGCCGAGGCCCTGGCCTACGGCGACATGGGACTCGCGCTGCCGATCCTGGCTCCCGCAGGCGTCGCCTCGGCTCTCACCAACTGGGGCAGCGCCGACCAGCAGGCGACCTACCTGAAGGAGTTCGCCGGCGAGAACGTGCCGCAGGCATGCGTGGCGATCTCCGAACCGCGCCCCCTGTTCGATCCGACCGCGCTGAAGACGACGGCGGTTCGCACCCCGAGCGGCTACCGCCTCGACGGCGTCAAGTCACTGGTGCCCGCCGCCGCGAACGCCGAATTATTCATTGTGGCAGCACAACTCAACGGCAAGCCGGCGCTGTTCATCGTCGAATCGTCGTCGCAAGGTGTATCCGTCAAGGCGGACCCGAGCATGGGTATCCGGGCCGCGGCTCTCGGACAGGTCGAACTGGCGAACGTCATCGTCCCGTTGTCCGCGCGTCTTGGCGAGGACGGGGCCGACGATCAGGACTATTCGGAGGCCATCGCGCTGTCCCGCCTCGGCTGGGCGGCGCTTTCGGTCGGCACGGCGCACGCCGTGCTCGACTACGTGGTGCCATATGTCAAGGAGCGGCACGCATTCGGTGAACCGATCGCGCACCGCCAGGCGGTCGCGTTCATGTGCGCCAACATGGCGATCGAGTTCGACGGTCTGCGGTTGATCACCTGGCGCGGCGCCGCACGCGCCGACCAGGGTCTGCCGTTCGCCCGGGAAGCGGCGCTGGCCAAGCGACTCGGCGCCGACAAGGGCATGCAGATCGGACTCGATGGAGTGCAACTGCTCGGTGGCCACGGCTACACCAAGGAGCACCCGGTCGAACGCTGGTACCGCGATCTGCGGGCGATCGGCGTCGCCGAGGGCGTTGTTGTCATATAGCGGAGTAGTCCAACCCGGTAGACATTCCTAGTACTCGAAAGTTGAATCATGGCAATCAATCTGGAACTGCCGAAGAAGCTCGAAGCAGTGATCGACATGGCACACAACGGTGCCGCCGAGATGCTGCGGCCGATCTCACGTAAATGGGATTTGCGGGAACACGAGTATCCCGTCGAGCTCGACACGCTGGCCACCCTCTTCGAGGGCATCTCGCAGGCAAACGCCGTGGCCTTCGCGGGCGCTGAGGCATTTGCGGCCGGCGACGCCAAGGACTCCAACCACAACGGCGCCAACATGTCGGCTGTGCTCAACGTGATGGAGATCAGTTGGGGCGACGTCGCATTGATGCTTTCGGTGCCGCGCCAAGGTCTCGGCAATGCGGCGATCTCCAGCGTGGCGACTCGTGAACAGCTCGACAAGCTCGGCAAGGACGTGTGGGCGGCGATGGCGATCACCGAGCCGGGCTTCGGGTCCGACTCAGCCGCGGTGACGACCACGGCGAAGCTCGACGGCGACGAGTACGTCATCAACGGCGAGAAGATCTATGTCACCGCGGGATCGCGCGCCACCCACATCGTGGTGTGGGCGACCCTGGACAAGTCGATGGGTCGCGCGGCGATCAAGTCGTTCATCGTGCCGCGCGAACACCCCGGCGTCACCGTCGAGCGCCTCGAGGACAAGCTCGGTATCAAGGCCTCCGACACGGCCGCCATCCGGTTCGACAACGCGCGCATCCCGAAGGAAAACCTGCTCGGCAGCCCGGATATCCAGGTCGAGAAGGGCTTCGCCGGCGTCATGGAGACGTTCGACAACACCCGCCCCGTCGTTGCCGCGATGGCCGTCGGCATCGCCCGCGCCGCGCTCGAGGAGCTGCGCAAGATTCTCACCGAAGCCGGCGTGGAGATCTCCTACGACAAGCCCTCGCACGCGCAGAGCGCGCCCGCCGCCGAGTTCCTGCGGATGGAGTCCGATTGGGAGTCGGCGTATCTGCTGATGGTGCGCTCGGCGTGGCAGGCCGACAACAACATCCCGAACTCCAAGGAAGCGTC
Source organism: Mycobacteriaceae bacterium (assembly GCA_019749805.1). GTDB lineage: Bacteria > Actinomycetota > Actinomycetes > Mycobacteriales > Mycobacteriaceae > Mycobacterium. The sequence goes on from JAIEPH010000034.1 coordinate 36,270, forward strand.
GATGGGCAAGGCCAAGGCCGGCCGCGTCGCCAGTGACATCACGCTCAAGGCCGTCGAATTGGCAGGCACTGTCGGCTATTCCGAGCAGACGCTGCTGGAAAAGTGGGCCCGCGACAGCAAGATCCTCGACATCTTCGAGGGCACACAGCAGATTCAGCAGCTGGTGGTTGCCCGTCGGCTGCTGGGCCTGTCGTCGTCCGAACTGAAGTAATCCCTCCCGGCGAGTGTGGGCTTGATACACGCCTTGGACGCACTATGCGTGCGGGTAATCCACGTTCGGCGCTCCTAGAGACGGCCTCAGAATCCGTCGTGCACGACGACGCGCGTACGGCCGGTGACGCCGCCGCCGATGATTGTGCGCAGAGTGTGCGGCGCTTCGAGTACCGAGACGTCCTTGGTGATACCGCCCAGGTGATGCGGCTTGAGCTCGCCGGCGAGTTGACGCCACACGTCGCGTCGCGCCCCGATCGGCAGCTGTACCGAGTCGATGCCGGCCAGGGTTACGCCGCGCAGAATGAACGGCATCACCGTCGTCGGTAGGTCAGCCGACCGGGCGAGACCTGAAATCGCCGCGGTCCCACCGTAATTCAATGTGCTCAACGCGTAGGCCAAGGTGTCGCCGCCCACGCTGTCGACGACGCCGGCCCACTGCGACTTGCCGAGCGCGCGCACCTTCTCCCCTTCTGCAGGGAGCCGACCGATCACCTGCGTGGCGCCCAGTTCCATCAGCCAGTCGTGGGCTTCGGCCTTACCGCTCGACGCGACCACCTCGTACCCGAGCCCGGCCAGCAGATCGACGCTGACGCTGCCGACCCCGCCCGTCGCACCGGTAACCAGGATCGGGCCGTCGGCCGGCTGTACACCCGCCGCGCGAATTGCATTGACGCTCATGGCCGCAGTGAATCCAGCCGTGCCGATAGCCGCGGCCTCGGCGGTCGTCAACTCGTCGAGCTTCACCAGATAGTCGGCGGGGTAGCGCGCGGTGTCCGCGTAGCCGCCGTGACGACCGGTGCCGATGTCGTAACCGTGGGCGACGACGCGGTCACCCACGGCGAATTCGGTGGACGAGCTCGAGGTGACCGTTCCGGCGACGTCGATGCCGGGAATCAGCGGGTACGCCCGCGCGACTCCGCCCTTCGGCGTGATGGCCAGGGCGTCCTTGTAGTTGATCCCCGAGTATTCGACGGCGATCTGCACGTCGCCGTCGGGCAGGAAGGACGCGTCGACGACCTCGTGCTGCAGCGTGATGGATCCCTCGGCGTCCTGGTGCGCGACCAACGCATTGACTTCAGCCATGGAACTCATTCTCATCTGGGCCCACACCGAAGGTAGGGGAACGCAAAAGTCCCCGATCACCCGGGCAAGCCGAGTGTCGGGGACCTTGCGATTGACGCTACGAGCCCAGGTGCGAGATCAGATCAGGCTTCATCTCCTGAAGCTGCTGACCCCAGTACTCCCAGCTGTGGGTGCCGTATGCCGGGAAGTTGAACACGGCGTTGTTGCCGCCCGCGGCGATGTAGTTGTCGCGGAACGTCTCGTTGGTCCGGATCGTGAGGCCCTCGAGGAACGTAGCGGGGAGGTTCGCGCCGCCCAGCTCATTGGGCGTCCCGTTGCCGCAGTAGACCCACAGGCGGGTGTTGTTGGCTACCAGCGCGGGAATTTGAATCATCGGATCGTTGCGCTTCCACGCACTGTTCGGGTCTTCGGTCGGACCCCACATATCGTTGGCCTTGAAACCACCCGCGTCACCCATCGCCATATTGATGAGGAACGGCCACTGGCCCTCGGACGGGTTCAGGAACGCCGACAGCGATCCGGCATAGATGAACTGCTGGGGGTGATAGACCGAGAGAATCATCGCCGAGTTGCCAGCCATCGACAGCCCGACGGCGGCGTTACCCGTGGTGGACACGCCTCTTTCGGAGGCCAGCCAGTTGGGCAGCTCGCTCGTGAGGAACGTCTCCCACTTGTAGGTCTGGCAGCCGGCCTTGCCGCATGCCGGCGCGTACCAGTCGGTGTAGAAGCTGGATTGGCCACCGACAGGCATGATGACCGACAACGGGGTTTCGAAAAACCACTCGAACGCCTGGGTCTCGAGGTCCCAGCCGTTGAAGTCGTCGCGGGCACGCAGACCGTCGAGCAGGTACACAGCCTTCGACCCGGTTCCCTTCTGGAACTGGATCTTGATGTCGCGGCCCATCGACGGCGAGGGGACCATCAGGTACTCCACCGGCAGACCGGGCCGCGAGAACGCCTCAGCGGTCGGAGACTGCCCCGTGAGGCCCACTACGCCGGGCAGCAGGGCCGCCGCTACGGCAGCCATGGTGAGCCGGCGCGCCCAGGGACGTCGAATCTTGTCAATGAAGCTCATACTGCAAACCCATCCATCTTCCGGTTTTCGCTTTTCCCACGATCAAGCAATCGTCATCGACAGCGCAGCGGATTACTGCGTTGTCGTGCCCGCTCGACTGAGCCCAGTGGCCCATCGGAGCGGACCGAGAAAATTTCAGTTGTCGCGTGTGCAGTAAAACATGTGACCAGCGCGAGGAGAAAGTCCGAACCCCGGCGTCGGCGAGATTCCTGTGAACATTCTGTCTGGTGTCGGTGCCGACGTGACCGGCCATTGGCACCGTAGGCTTCGGCGTATGGCAAAGGCTCGCGCCACTCGCCTGGCCGTGGAGGACTGGATCCAGGCCGGCTATGACGTCCTTGCCGAAGAAGGCATCAAGTCGCTGAAGGTTGACCGCTTGTGCACCCGACTCGGCGTGACCAAAGGCAGCTTTTACTGGCATTTCGCCGATATCGCGAGCTATCGCGTCGCGCTGGTCGACGCGTGGGGCGCCTCCCGAGACGAGGAACGGCGCCACTTCGGCACGTCGACCGACGTGCCTGCTCGGGAGCGGCTCTCGCAAATGATGACGACGCTGGTTGACGCTCGGCATTGGACGCTGGAGCGCGCAATGCGGGAATGGGCCCGAACCGACGAGGGGGTGGCCGCCAGCGTCCGCGCCGCGGACCGGCGTGTCCTGGCCGCGGTGCGGCAGGCATTTCTCGACTACGGGTTCGATGCCGAGGAGGCCGACCTGCGCGCGACCGCCACGTTTGCGGTCGGAATCGGATTCCTGCATCTGTCCGGGGCGAAACCCAGCGCCCGCGGAGCCGCGCGGCGAGAACGCTTCCTCGACATCATGCTGGCGCGCTGACCAGGCCGGCGGGATCTGCCTCGGCGATTTGCACTCCGCCCCTCCCCCGAACACGCCCAAATCCGAGTTTTGTAGACGACTACTCGCACTTTCTGTACAAAAGTCCACTTTGGGCGTGGATGGTGCTGACGCGCTGACCAGTCCGGCAGGCCGTGACCAGCACAATTCTCCATACCAATTAGTATGGTAGCGTCGCCGTCATGACCGCGGTTTCGGCCACCCCGGCCATCACCCCCGAGTTTGTCGCCCGGCTGGCCGAACGCGCGCAGGAAGCCGAGCGGATACGCCGCTTACCAGCCGAAACGGTCGCCGACCTCACCGCTTCGGGCTTTACCGAACTCCTGGTGCCCGCTCGCTTCGGCGGTCAGCAGGCCGAGTGGCCGTCGATCCTCGACCCGGTTCGGCGGATGGCGCACGGCTGTGCGTCGAGCGCGTGGACGCTTGGCTTCTATGCCCTGCACAACTGGATGCTTGCCCTGTTCGACGAGCGTGCTCAGGAGGAGGCGTTCGCGACGCGCCCGTTCCTCGCGCCCGCGCCCCTGGCGCCGACGGGCCAAGGGGTGCCGTCCGGTGACGGCATCCGATTGACCGGCCGCTGGTCGTGGGCGACCGGCGTGATGGACGGCAACTGGATCATGGTGGGTGCCATCTGCGGCCCCGAGGAGGATCCCGCCGACATCTATCCGGCGTTGGCCCTACTGCCCATCTCCGATGTCCGCATCGAGGACGTCTGGCACACCGACGGCATGCGGGCCACCGGATCCAACGACGTGGTCATCACCGATGCGTTTGTCCCCCACCACCGGCTCGTCCGCGTCGCCGACATCTATTCCGGCACCGCGCCGGGCGCCGGGCTCCACGACGCCGACACCTACCGGTGGCCGATGGTGCCCGCCCTCTCCCTGTTGGCGGCGATGCCGGCCCTGGGCAGCGCCGAGCGCGTGATTCAGATCTACGCCGAGCGGCTCGGCGAGCGCATCCTCGCGTACGAAGGCGTCGCGCAGAAGGACAAGCCGCTGGCACAGGCACGGCTGGGCGAGGCGCGGGTCCGGCTGCGCGCGCTGCGTGGGCTGCTGGCCGACACCGTCGGAGATATCGAAGCCGTTGTCGCGTCGGGTGACCCGGTGCCGCGGCCGGTGCGAGCCGAGGCCCGCCTCGCCGCTGCGCACATCGTGCACGAGTCGCGGTCGGTGATCGCCGATCTGCTGGAGGCGTCCGGCGCCAGCGTTCACTTCGCCGACAATCCGCTGCAGCGGATCAAACGCGACGTCGATGTTCTTGCCGGTCATGTGGTGTTCGACTATGACACCAGTCGCGAACTCGCCGGAGCGCTCACACTGGGGATGAAGGTCTCGCGCACCGCGATGGTCTAACAAAGGGGAATCATGGCCGACGATCTGCGTGATCGGATCACGAAAATCTTCCAGAAGAACGTCGCCAACCGAATGATGCGGTTGATGCCGTTCCAGACGCTGCTGGAAACCACCGGCCGAAAGACCGGTGAGCCCCGCCGCACGCCGCTGGGTGGACGCCGCGAGGGCGACCAGTTCTGGTTCGTCTCGGAATTCGGCGACAAGTCGCAGTACGTCAAGAACATCCAGGCGAATCCGAACGTCCGCGTCCGGATCAACGGCAAGTGGCATCGCGGCACCGCCCACCTGGTGCCCGACGACGACCCGCACGCACGGCTGCGCTCGCTGCCTCAGTTCAACAGCTTCGGCGTGCGGACGTTCGGCACCAACCTGCTGACCATCCGGGTCGACCTCGAGAGTTGATCGGGGGGGTTGACCCCAGCCCGAAAGTAAAACTAACCTCAGTTTTACTTCAGCTTCGCCCATTGTCGATGGAGACGCCATGGAATCCTTTGTTCACCTGCGAAAAGGCCGTACTCCCCGACGCTTGCACGCCGATCTGGATGGGCTGAAAGACGACGAACTCGGGCGCGGCGGCTTCACCGGCCGCACGGCGAACATGTATCGCCGCAACGACCCGACGGCGTTCCGCTCGGTCGGCCCGCTGCGGCCGGTCGACGTGCTGTCTTCGGAGCTCAAACCCAGCGACGCCAGCGACGCCGCCGGCGGCCCACTGCTGATGTTCAGCAATGCCGACTGCCTCGTCATGCTGTCGCGGCGCTGCGAGCCGATGCCGTTCTTCGTCCGCTACGTCGACGGAGACCTGCTCAGCTTCGTCCACAAGGGTTCGGGTCTGCTGGAGACGGAGTTCGGCCCGCTGCGCTACCGCGAGGGCGACTGGATTTACATCCCCAAGGCGTGCACCTTCCGCCAGGTGCCCGACGAAGAGTCCACGCTGCTGATGATCCAGGCCACCGACGAGTTCCGGGTGCCGGCGCCGGGTTACCTGGGACGCCATTTCCCCTTCGACCCGTCGCAAACCGTCATTCCCGAGGCGAGTCCCGTCGACGATGACGGCCGCGACGAGTATGAGGTCCGGCTTGTTCACGAAGGTGGCCCGACTTCTATTTTCTACCAACATCATCCGCTCGACGTGGAGGGCTGGCGCGGCGACAATTTCGCGTTCACTTTCAACATCGAGGACTACAACGTGGTGACGTCGAACAGCGTGCACCTGCCACCCACCGTGCACCTGTTCATGGAGGCCACCGGTGTCTACGTGATGAACTTCCTGCCCAAGCCCGCCGAAAGCGTGCCGGGCACCGAGCGCACGCCGTGGTATCACCGCAACGTCGACTTCGACGAGATCGCGTTCTTCCACGGTGGATCGCTGTACGGGATTCCGATGCCGCCCGGCTTGGTTTCCCATGCGCCGCAAGGGGTTCACCACGGCGCACCAGAGAAGGCGCGCGAGCGGGCCCGCCGCAAGTTCGATGACTACGACAAGGTCGACTGGTCGGTGATCGCCATCGACACCCGACGCAGGCTCATCCCGTCCGACGAAGTACTGGCCAACGACCTGGGGCAGCATTGATGGCCACCGCCGTGAAGCACGAGTACGACCGAATCCCCTATCTGGTTGCCTACGCCAACAATTCGGGCGTCCGCGACGTATACGGCGGCGTCGCCGAGCTCGTCGTGCTGGAAAGTCACTTGCTGCGGCCGAAAGACAAGCCGTCAGATACCGTACTGGTGTTCATGCATCCCATCGGCGGGGGCGCGTACCTGCCCATGATGAACGCGCTCGCCCGCGCGGGCCACCACGTCATCTACTGCAACAGCCGCTTCCGCGGCACCGACTCCGCGCTGCTGATGGAGAAGGTGGTCGAGGACCTGGGCGAGTGCATCAAGGACGCCAAGAACCGGCTGGGCTATTCGAAGGTGGTCCTCGCCGGGTGGAGCGGCGGCGGATCGCTGTCGGTGTTCTATCAGCAGCAGGCTCAGCACCCGACCGTGACGGCCAGCCCCTCCGGCGACGGGCCCGACCTCACCAAGCTCGGCCTGATCCCGGCCGACGGCATCATGCTGCTGGCCGCACACGTCAGCCGCCACGGCACGATGACCGAATGGCTGGACGCGTCGATCCTCGACGAGTCCGACCCGTCCAAGCGCGACCCCGAGTTGGACCTCTACAACCCCGACAACCCGAACCAGCCGCCCTACACCGCCGAGTTCCTCGAGCGCTACCGTGCCGCCCAGATCGCACGCAATCGCCGAATCACCAAGTGGGTCAAAGACAAACTGGCCGAGTTGAAGGCGCAGGGCCGTCCCGAGGACGAGTTCGCGTTCGTCGTGCACGGCACCATGGCTGACCCGCGGTGGCTCGACCCCACGGTCGATCCGAACGAACGCACCCCCGGACAGTGCTATCTGGGCGATCCTCAGGTGGTGAACAACAGCCCCGTCGGATTGGCCCGGTTCTGCACGCTGCGCAGTTGGCTCTCGCAGTGGAGCTACGACGACGCCAACGGTGATGCGGTCAAGTGCGGCCCCGACATCGCGGTCCCCGCGCTGGTCATCGGAAACATGGCCGATGACGCCTGCACACCCAGCCACACACAGCGCCTGTTCAGCGCGATCGGGCATTCTGACAAGGAGATGTACGAGATCCCCGGCGCGAACCATTACTACTCAGGACCCGACCAGCGCGGCACGCTGCGCGAGGCTGTCGCCATCTGCACCGACTGGCTACACAGACACGAGTTCTCGACATGACTGTCACCGGCCCGCTCGACGGCATCCGCGTCATCGAGGTCGGCACGCTGATTTCCGGACCGTTCGCCGGCCGGCTCCTCGGTGACATGGGAGCCGAGGTCATCAAGATCGAGCCGCCGGGGGCCCCCGATCCGTTGCGCACCTGGGGGCAGGCCGAACTCGACGGTCACCATTTCTTCTGGACCGTGCACGCGCGCAACAAGAAGGCCGTCACGCTGAACCTGCGCACGCAGGCCGGACGCAAACTGTTCCTGGACCTCGTCGAGCGCTCCGACATCATCGTGGAGAACTTCCGGCCCGGCACGTTGGAGAAGTGGAACCTCGGCTACGACGTGCTGCGCGAACGCAACCAGGGCATCATCCTGGTGCGGGTGTCCGGATACGGGCAGACCGGACCCGAGGCGCACAAGGCCGGTTACGCGTCGGTCGCCGAGGCGGCCAGTGGCCTGCGGCACATGAACGGGTTCCCCGGCGGTCCGCCCCCACGACTCGCCCTTTCGCTCGGCGACAGCCTGGCCGGAATGTTCGCCGCCCAGGGCGCGCTGGCCGCGCTTTATCGACGCTCGGTCACCGGCAAGGGACAGGTCGTCGACGCTGCTCTCACCGAGTCCTGTTTGGCCGTACAGGAATCCACTATTCCGGACTACGACGTGGGCGGCGTGATCCGCGGGCCGTCCGGCACCCGCCTGGAGGGTATCGCCCCGTCGAACATCTACCCGACCGCAGACGGCAGCTGGGTCGTCATCGCCGCCAACCAGGACACCGTGTTCCGTCGGCTGTGCTCCGCGATGGGACAACCGGAACTCGCCACCGACGACCGATTCGTCACTCACGTTTCTCGCGGCCGGAATCAGGATGAACTCGACAAGATCATCGGCGACTGGGCAGCCGCCAGGCAACCCGCCGACATCATCGCCACCCTCTCCGAAGCCGGGGTGATCAGCGGACCCATCAACACCGTCGCCGAGGTCGTCGAGGATCCGCAGCTGCAGGCCCGCGGGATGATCGCCGACCACTGGGACGAACGCATCGGGCGAAACATCAAGGGTCCCGGCGTGATACCGGTGCTTTCAGATACGCCGGGCACGATCCGCAACGCCGGCCCGGCCCGGCCCGGCCAGCACAATGACGAGATCTACGGCGGTCTGCTGGGCCGAAGCGATGCCGAGATCATTAATCTGGCAGAGGAGGGCGTGTTGTGAGTGCGCTTCCGGCACACGTCGACATTCGCGACGTGTCACTGCGCGACGGACTACAGATCGAGGATCCGATTCCGTTGTCGGCCAAGCTCGAACTGCTCGCGGCCGTCGCCGCCACCGGCGTGCGGGAGATGGAGGCGACGGCATTCGTCTCACCGTCGAAGGTGCCGGCGCTGGCCGACGCGGCCGAACTCGCCGCCGAGCTGCACAACTTCGGAGACATCGAGTTCTCGGCGCTGGTGGCCAGCCCCAACGGCGCCAAGCGCGCGATCGCGGCGGGTTTGCGGTCGATCGAGTACGTGGTGTCGGCCGCCGACGGCCACAGCCAGGCGAACGTAGGTCGCAGCACGGCGGAAGCCACCGCGCAGATTTCCGAGATCGTGGCGATCGCACACGACAGCGGCGTCACCGTCGAGGTCATCATCGCCACGGCGTGGGACTGTCCCTTCGACGGCCCGACACCCGCGCAACGCGTGCTGGACATCGTGACCGCCGCCCGCGACGACGGCGCCGATCGCCTCGCCATCGCCGACACCATCGGCACCACCACCCCGCGCCGGGTCAGCGCTCTGGTGGCGCAGGTTCGTCCCCTGATCGGTGACATCCCGCTGGGGGCGCATTTCCACAACACCCGCGGTGCCGGACTGGCCAGCGCCTACGCCGCGGTCGAGGCGGGTATCACCCGGCTGGACGCGTCGGTCGGCGGGCTCGGCGGCTGTCCGTTCGCGCCGGGCGCCAGCGGCAACATCGCCACCGAAGACCTGGTTTACCTGTTACGGGACAGCGAGATCGGCGTCGACGTCGACCTGGAGGGCGCCATCGCCGCCGCCCGCGTCGCTCAAAAAGTCGTCGGGCACGACCTACCGAGCTCGCTGCTGCGTGCCGGCGACCGGATTCTCGGCACCTAGCCGTGCCCGTCGAGACGCTGAGCGCCAAGGGTCGCCAGACCAGGGAGGCCATCGAGCAGGCCGCCCGAAAACTCTTCGCCGAGCGCGGCTTTCACGGCACCACGCTTGGTGACATCACGTCGGCTGCCGGCAAATCACCCGCGGCGTTCTACCGCTACTTCGCCGACAAGGAAGATCTGCTGGCCGTCCTCGCAGAGTCTTTCCTGCACGAGGTGGTCGCGCCGTCCGGCCTGAGCGTCGAGCTGCCGGAATCCCCGGACGACGATACGTTCTTTCGCACCGTGGTCACCGGCTACTGGAACATGTTCAAGCAGAACATCGGGATCATGATCGCGGTCGCCCAACTGGCGGCCACACAGCCCCGCTTCGCCGCGGTGCAGAACGAGTTCCGCCGCTTCGGCATCGACATCGTCGCCGCCTCAGTGCGCCGTGCCCAGGAACAGGGCCACGGTGCCGAACTGCATCCCGAGCACACCGCCGCGGCGATCGCGCTGCTGTTCGAGAACTTCACCACCGTATTCGTCGGCACATCCGGTCTCGGGCTCGAGATGAGTGACGAGGATGCCATCGCCACGCTGTCGAGGATTTGGAAGAAGACGCTGTACGGGTTCTAGAGACCCAGGACGCTAAGGAGAGAATGTGGATTTCGCCCTCCCGGAGCATCTTCCGGGCCTGCTCGCCGAGATGGATGCGTTCATCGAAACCGAGATCAAGCCGCTGGAACGCGAGAACATGCAATATTTCGACCAGCGCCGGGAGTACGCCCGCACCGACTGGGAGAACGGCGGCATCCCGCGGCGGGAATGGGAGGACCTGCTCGGCGAGATGCGCAGGCGTGCCGATGCGGCCGGTTGGCTGCGCTACGGCCTGCCCTCGCAGTTCGGCGGCCGCGACGGTTCCAACATCGACATGGCCGTCATCCGGGAACACCTGGCGCACAAGGGGCTCGGTCTGCACAACGACCTGCAGGACGAATCGTCAATCGTCGGGAACTTCCCGCAGGTCATCATGATGGACCGGTTCGGCACCGACGCACAGAAGGCCGAGTGGATCGAGGCCATGTTGACCGGCGAGCGGTCGATGGCGTTCGGGCTGACCGAGCCCAACCACGGGTCGGATGCCACCTGGCTGGAAACCACCGCGATACCCGACGGTGACGAGTGGGTCATCAACGGCGCCAAGCGGTTCAACACCGGTGTGCACCGCGCCACCCACGACCTCGTCTTCGCCCGTACGTCCGGCGAGCCGGGCCAGGCCCGCGGCATCACCGCGTTCCTGGTCCCGACCGATACGCCGGGCTTCACGGTGCCGTACTACTGGTGGACCTTCAACATGCCGACCGACCACGGCGAGGTCGAGCTCAAGGACGTTCGAGTGCCTATCGATGCGGTGCTCGGGGAAGTGGACCGTGGCCTGGAGGTCGGGCAGACCTTCCTGCACGAGAACAGGATTCGGCAGGCCGCGAGCAGCCTTGGTGCCGCGCAGCACTGTATCGACCGCGCCGTCGCCTACGCGGGCGAACGCAGGGTGTTCGGCAAGCCGCTGTCGGTGAACCAGGCTGTGCAGTGGCCGCTCGTCGAACTGCACACCGAGGCTCAGATGGTGAGGCTGCTGGTGCGGTACGCGGCAACGGAGTTGGACCGCAATCACCACATGGAGGTCTCCGACAAGGTGTCGATGGCCAACTATCGCGCCAACCGGCTCGTGTGCGATGCGGCCGACCGGGCGATGCAGGTGTTGGGCGGCATCGGCTACAGCCGACACGAGCCGATGGAGCACATCTACCGTCACCACCGCCGCTACCGAATCACCGAGGGCGCCGAGGAGATCCAGATGCGACGGGTCGCGCAGCGACTCTTCGGATTCGGGCGCAAGTGAAGGATCAGCTCGAGGCCGTGCTCCGCCCGGAACTGGGCGACGGCGTGGTTGTCGAGAACCTGCGCGCACTGACGGGCGGGGCGAGCAGGACAACGTGGGCGTTCGACGCCGTCACCGATGAGCGGCGCCCGTTGATCCTGCGTACCGGACCGCCCGACGACGTGCACGCAAGCATGGAGCTGGAGGCGGCTGTGCAGCAGCGCGCCGCCGCCGCGGGCGCCCCCGTCCCCCATATCCTGGCGGCCGACAATTCCCCTGCCGCACTGGGTAATCCGTACCTGATCTGCAACGCGATCGCCGGCGAGACAATCGTCAGGCGGATCTACCGCACACTCGACGACGCGAGCCGGGACCGGCTGTTGCATCAGTGTGCACAGGCGCTGGCGGCCGTCCACCGGGCAGACACCGACGTGCCCGGACTCGACGGGTTCGACGACCTTGCCGAGTGGCGGGACCGGCTCGACGAAATGAAGGACACCACAGCAACGTTCGAGTGGGCGTTCCGCTGGCTGGCCGCGAATCGTCCTGCGCCCACCCGGCAGGTGCTCGTGCACGGCGACTTCCGGATGGGCAATCTGATCGTCGACGAGAGCGGGTTGGCGGCGGTGCTGGACTGGGAGCTGGTTCATACCGGCGAGGTGTACGAAGACCTGGCGTGGTTCTGCATCCGCGCCTGGCGCTTCGGTGCGCCAGAAGACATGGGCGCGGGTGGTCTCGGCAGCGTCGAGAGCTTCCTGTCGGCCTACGAATCCGCCGCGGGGACCGAGCTGGATCGCGCCGTGTTCCGCTGGTGGCTCACCGTCGCGACCCTGCGCTGGGGTGTCATCTGTCGATTCCAGGCCGAACGGCATCTTTCGGGCCTGAACCGGTCGGTCGAATTGGCGGCGATCGGTCGCCGCGTCGCCGAAACCGAGTGGGACGTGCTGGATCTGCTCACGGGAGGTGGTCCGAGATGAGCGGGCTGTACGGCCGGCCGACCGCGGCCGAACTGGTCGGGGCGGTCGCTGATTTTCTCGACAACGACGTGCGCGGCGCCGTGGGGCCGCCGGTCAACTTCCACGCCCGCGTCGCCGCCAATGTACTGCGCGTCGTCGAGCGCGAACTGCTCGACGGGTCCGCCGATGACGTCGCCGCGGCACTCAACGGGCTGGGCTACGCGGACGAGACCGAGCTCGCGATGGCCATCCGCGCCGGCGACCTCGACGACCGGCCCGACGAACTGCTGGCCGGACTGCGCACGATCGTGCGACGACGCCTCGACGTCAACCACCCCGGCTATGCCGAGTGAATCGGGCGCGCAAACCGACCCTCACGGGCGGTACGCGCGCCGAATTCGCGAGTCAGCGGCGGCGGATGCGGGCCAGCCAGGCCGGTTCGTCGACCACGGTCCCGACCGGCCGACCGATCGCCTCGACATGCGGTTCCTGGACGACGCCGCGATAGGTGGTCTCGTCCAGCGCCTCGAGCGTCCAGCCGTCTCGGAACGCCTCGCGGACCACCGCCTCACTGACCTCGGGGCCGAATCCGCGGCCCTTGTCGGACAGCGCCAGCACATGCACCACCGCTTCCGGCCTGCACACGGCGTGCAGGCCGGCGACGTAGCGGGCGCGGTCCGAGTCGTCGAATATGTGGAACAACGCGCTGTCGACGATCGTGTCGTAGCGCGGCTCGTCGCCGAGGTTCATCGCGTCGGCGACCTCGAAGTGCGCGTCAACGCCCTTGGCTGCCGCGTTTTCGCGGGCCTGCTCGATCGCCGTCGGGGCGGCGTCGACGCCGAGCACGTCGTAACCGAGGCGGGTGAGCAGGATCGTGTGCTCACCGGTCCCGCAGCCGGCGTCGAGTACGGCACCGCGGATGAGACCGGCCCGTTCGACGCCGACGATCGCGGGCTGCGGTTCGCCGATCACCCACGGCGCGGTTCGGGTCTTGTAGGCATCGTCGAATCGGGAGAAGGTTGGGGTGGAATCCATGAAGTCCAGGGTTCTACCTCAACCTTGCTTCAGGTCAAGAGAGGTCAGGTAGATGTCCGTAACGGAATCGGGCGTGATCGTCGACGTCGCCGATCGGCTCTTCGCGGCGATCGCCAACAGCGACATCGTCACGGTGAAGCAGCTGTTCAGCGAGGAGGTGCTGGTCTGGCACTCGGGCGACACCCGAGACAGCGCCAAAGAGCGGGCGGCGCGGATCATCGACTGGTTCATCAATGCGACGACCTCCCGCCGTTACGAGGTACTCGAGCGCCACTTCTTCGACGGCGGTTTCGTGCAACAGCACATCCTGCATGCCGACAGCCGCAACGGGACATCGATCCATATGCGTGTCTGCATCGTCATCAAAGTGGGTACCGCCGGACTGATCACCCGCATCGACGAGTACTTCGATCCGGCGGAAATGGCCCCACTGCTCGATACGTCCAACTGACAGGAGACGACATGGCAAGCCTCAGCGAATTTTTCAGCGACCCGGCGTCGGCCGGAACCTGGACCGCCGTCGCAGATCAATCGACCGTCGCGGTGACGAGCAAGTCACTGTGGGGCGTGATGCCGGTAAAGGTGCGGTTCACCGAGTTCGACGCCGAGGGCCAAGTCACTGCCCCGCAAACGGTTTCCGGCCGCATCGATATCAAGGCGGCATCGCTGCGCAGCGGCATCGGCAAACGCGACGACCATCTGCGCTCCGCCGACTTCTTTGAAGCCGACAAGTTTCCAGACATCAGCGTGGTCGTCAGCTCGGCGGATTCGGTGACCGCCGACACCGTCGGACTGCGTGCGCAGCTCACCATCAAGGGCACGACGAAGCCGGTCGAGTTGAAGGCGAAGGTGACGCCCGTCGGCGACGGCGGAATGCGGCTGACGACGAAGGCGACCATCAACCGCCAGGACTTCGGAGTCGACGGCAACCTGATGGGGATGATCACCGACAACGTGACGATCTCCGGCGACCTCGTGTTCCGACGCGCAACCTAGCCGTACGATCGGGCGCATGGTCGAGCAATCACCACTTCGGGTCCTTGTCTACAGCGACAACCCCAGGACCCGAGAGCAGGTGCGGCTCGCGCTCGGAAAGCGCGTGCACCCGGACCTGCCGGAGCTGACGTACGTCGAGATCGCCACCGGGCCGATGGTCATCCAGCAGATGGACGAGGGCGGTTTCGATCTGGTGATCCTCGACGGAGAGGCCACTCCGACGGGTGGCATGGGAATTGCCAAGCAGCTCAAGGATGAGATCGCCGACTGCCCGCCCGTCCTCGTGCTCACCGGACGACCCGACGACGCTTGGCTGGCCAACTGGTCACGCGCCGAGGCCGCTGTCCCCCATCCGATCGACCCGATCCGGCTCGGCGACGCGGTGGTCTCGCTGCTGCGCACACCCGTGCAGTAACCCGAAACACCAAAGTCGCTGTCGCACTTGCCCGTTCACGGCACGACGACATAGCCGAAGTGTGATCTTAGCCATACTAACCCCAAGGTGTGGCGCTCATCGCTGAGCCCGATAGGGTGTGGGTAAGCTCACATCGACAGCCCACGAGGGAGCGTTTGCTCGGCATGGATTTGTACACCCCGATATTGGTGCTCGGAGCCGTCGCGGCGGTGTTCGCGGTCGGCTCGGTCGGCATTGCTCTGCTGGTCGGCCCGAGGCGCTATAACCACTCCAAACTCGAGGCCTACGAGTGCGGCATCGAACCAGTCCCAGAACTGGCCAGTGCCCACTCGGCGGGCCAGCGATTCCCGATCAAGTACTACCTGACCGCGATGTTGTTCATCATCTTCGACATCGAGATCGTCTTCCTCTATCCATGGGCCGTCGCTTTCGACAATCTCGGACTGTTCGCGCTGGTAGAGATGCTTCTCTTCATGGTGGTGGTGTTCGTCGCCTACGCGTACGTCTGGCGGAGAGGTGGCCTGGCATGGGACTAGAAGAGAAACTGCCCGGCGGAATCATGCTGTCGACGGTCGAGAAGGTCGCCGGCTACATCCGGAAGGGCTCGCTGTGGCCGGCGACCTTCGGGCTGGCCTGCTGCGCGATCGAGATGATGGCGACGGCGGGTCCGCGGTTCGACATCTCGCGTTTCGGCATGGAGCGGTTCTCGGCGACGCCACGGCAGGCCGATCTGATGATCGTCGCAGGTCGGGTGAGCCAGAAGATGGCTCCGGTCCTACGCCAGATCTACGACCAGATGGCCGAGCCCAAGTGGGTGCTGGCGATGGGCGTGTGTGCCTCCTCGGGCGGGATGTTCAATAACTACGCGATTGTGCAGGGCGTCGACCACGTCGTACCGGTCGACATCTATCTACCTGGCTGCCCGCCGCGGCCGGAGATGCTGCTGCACGCAATCCTCAAGCTGCACGACAAGATTCAGGAGATGCCACTAGGTGTTCACCGCGAGGAGGCGATTCGCGAAGCCGAGAAGGCAGCCCTGTCGGTCACGCCGACCATCGAGCTCAAGGGTTTGCTGAGGTGACAGAACACAGCAATGGCACCGGTCACGGCCCACAGGCCGACATCGATCCGCCAGAAGTCATCGGTGTGCGCCGCGGCATGTTCGGCGCCGAGGGCTCCGGTGACACGTCGGGTTATGGCCGCCTCGTCCGCTCCGTCGCGCTGCCGGGCAGTTCGCCACGCCCCTACGGCGGATTTTTCGACGAGGTGGTCGACACACTGGCCGCGGCACTGGGCGAAGACGGCTACGCGGAGTCGATCGAGCGGGTGGTGGTCTACCGCGATGAGCTGACGCTGGAGGTTCGGCGTGAACGGCTGCCCGCGGTGGCCCAGGCGCTGCGCGATGATCCCGGCCTGCGGTTCGAACTGTGTCTGGGAGTCAGCGGCGTGCACTACCCCGACGACGAAGGACGGGAGCTGCACGCGGTGTATCCGCTGATGTCGATCACGCACAACCGTCGCATCCGCGTGGAAGTCGCCACTGCCGACGCCGACCCGCACATCCCGTCGCTGTACGCGGTGTATCCGACCGTCGACTGGCACGAACGCGAAACCTACGACTTCTTCGGCATCGTCTTCGACGGCCATCCCGCGCTGACGCGCATCGAGATGCCCGACGACTGGGTTGGCCACCCGCAGCGCAAGGACTACCCGCTAGGCGGTATCCCCGTCGAGTACCACGGCGCTGAGATTCCGCCGCCCGATCAGCGGAGGTCATACAACTGATGAATTCACCTGACACCCCGCCCGATCCTTCTCAATCGGGCGGTACCGAAACGGTGGTCGTCGTCGGCGGGCAGGACTGGGATCAGGTCGTGGAGGCCGCAAAGCAAAGCGCGGCCGCCCACGCCGGGGAACGCATCGTGGTCAACATGGGCCCCCAGCATCCCTCCACGCACGGGGTGCTGCGCCTGATCCTGGAGATCGAGGGCGAGACGATCGTCGAGATCCGTTGTGGCGTCGGCTATCTACACACCGGCATCGAGAAGAACCTCGAGTTCCGCACGTGGACACAAGGTGTCACCTTCGTCACCCGAATGGATTACCTGTCACCGCTTTTCAACGAGACGGTGTACTGCCTGGGTGTGGAGAAGCTCCTCGGCGTCACCGACGACATCCCCGAACGCGCCAGCGTCATCCGCGTGATGATGATGGAACTAAACAGGATCTCCAGCCACCTGGTCGCCCTGGCCACCGGCGGCATGGAGCTGGGATCCATGGGCGCGATGTTCTACGGATTCCGCGAGCGTGAGCAGATCCTGTCACTGTTCGAGACCATCACCGGGCTGCGGATGAACAACTCCTACATCCGCCCCGGCGGCGTGGCGATGGACCTGCCCGACGAGGCCATCCCGCAGATCCGCGACATGCTCAAGCTGATGCCCACCAGGCTCAAAGACCTCGAGGACCTGCTCTCGGAGAACTACATCTGGAAAGCGCGCACCCAGGGCATCGGCTATCTGGGTCTGGAAGGGTGCATGGCACTGGGCATCACCGGTCCCTGCCTGCGCTCCACGGGTCTGCCCCTCGACCTACGCAAGTCGCAGCCCTACTGCGGGTACGAGACCTACGACTTCGACGTCATCACCGACGACGGGTGTGACTCGTACGGCCGCTATCTGATCAGGGTCAAAGAAATGCACGAGTCGTTGAAGATCATCACCCAATGCGTCGACCGACTCGACGTGCCCAACCCCGGACCGGTGATGATCCAGGACAAGAAACTGGCGTGGCCCGCCGACCTGAAGCTCGGGCCCGACGGGCTCGGCAACTCCGACGAGCACATCGCCAAGATCATGGGCCACTCGATGGAGGGCCTGATCCACCATTTCAAGCTCGTCACCGAGGGCATCCGGGTCCCTGCCGGCCAGGTCTACGTCGCGGTCGAGTCGCCGCGCGGAGAACTCGGTGCCCACATGGTCTCCGACGGTGGCACCCGGCCCTACCGCGTGCACTACCGAGATCCTTCGTTCAACAACCTGCAGGCCGTGGCGGCGATGTGCGAGGGCGGCATGGTCGCCGACGCCATTACCGCGGTGGCGTCGATCGACCCGGTGATGGGAGGCGTGGACAGGTGACTGTGTTCCTCGAGCTCGGTCAGCGCCCCGATGAGCCGGGTCCGCCGATTCACGGCGCCAAGGTATATCCGGCCGAGGTGGCCGCACGCCTGGCGGCCGACGCCGAGACGGTCATCGCCCGCTATCCGCAGAGCCGTTCGGCATTGTTGCCACTGCTGCACCTCGTCCAGTCCGAAGACGGATGCCTGACACCCGCGGGTATCGCGTTCTGCGCCAAGCAGTTGGGGCTGACCGACGCCGAAGTCACCGCGGTGGCCACCTTCTACTCGATGTACCGCCGTACGCCGACCGGTGAATACCTGGTCGGCGTGTGCACCAACACGCTGTGCGCGATCATGGGCGGCGACGCCATTCTCGAGGCGCTCGAAGACCACCTGGGCGTGCAGGCCGGCCAGACCACCGAAGACGGCAAGGTCACCCTCGAGCACGTCGAGTGCAACGCCGCATGCGACTACGCACCGGTCGTCATGGTCAACTGGGAGTTCTTCGACAACCAAACGCCGTCATCTGCCCGCGACCTCGTCGACGGCTTACGCGACGGCGAACCGCCAATGCCGACGCGCGGTGCGCCGCTGTGCAAGTTCAAAGAGACTGCGAGAGTCCTTGCAGGCCTGCCCGATCCGCAGGCAGCCGCCGCGCAGACCCCGACCGGGGACGCAACGCTGGCCGGGCTGCGGATCGCCAAGGAACGTGGCATGGAGGCGCCCGCGGCCGACGGGGTGAGGGATTCCCACAGCGGGCCTGACGACGAGAAGGTCGCGACCGAGGCGATGAAGGACCAAGCGGCGCCCGCACCGTCCGCCGACGTTCCAGCCCAGCCGAACGAGCCCGAAACCGACCCGGACGCAACGGAATCGAAGACATGACACCACTGACTCCCGTTCTGAGCCGGTTCTGGGACGAGCCGGAACCCTGGTCGATGGAGACCTACCGCCGGTATGACGGCTACCGGGCACTCGACAAAGCGCTCAAGATGGACCCCGACGACCTCATCGCCACCGTGAAGGATTCGGGCCTGCGGGGGCGCGGCGGTGCGGGCTTCCCGACGGGCACCAAATGGTCCTTCATCCCGCAGGACGACACCGGCGCCGGCGCCAAGCCGCACTACCTCGTCGTCAACGCAGACGAGTCCGAACCCGGTACGTGCAAAGACATTCCGCTGATGCTGACCACCCCGCACTTCCTGGTGGAGGGCGTCATCATCGCGGCGTACGCGATCCGCGCGCATCACGCGTTCATCTACGTCCGCGGCGAGGTGGTGCCGGTACTTCGGCGACTGCAGGCCGCGGTGGCCGAGGCGTACGAGGCCGGCTATCTGGGAACGAACATCCTCGACTCGGGCTTCGATCTGGAACTGATTGTGCACGCCGGGGCCGGCGCTTACATCTGCGGTGAGGAGACAGCGCTGCTGGACTCCCTGGAGGGCCGTCGCGGGCAGCCGCGCCTGCGCCCGCCGTTCCCCGCCGTCGCCGGTCTGTACGCCTCACCGACGGTGGTCAACAACGTCGAATCCATCGCCAGCGTGCCGCCCGTTCTGCTCAACGGGGTGGACTGGTTCCGGTCGATGGGAACCGAGAAATCCCCCGGCTTCACGCTGTACTCGCTGTCCGGTCACGTCACCACCCCCGGCCAGTACGAGGCGCCGCTGGGCATCACGATGCGCGAACTGCTCGACTACGCAGGTGGTGTCCGGGCCGGCCACAGTCTCAAGTTCTGGACGCCAGGCGGTTCGTCCACACCGCTGCTGACCGACGAACACCTCGACGTGCCACTGGATTACGAGGGCATGGCCGGGGTCGGAACGATGCTGGGCACCAAGGCGCTGCAAGTGTTCGACGAAACGACCTGCGTCGTCCGCGCGGTGCGCCGCTGGACTCAGTTCTACGCACACGAATCGTGCGGCAAATGCACACCGTGCCGGGAGGGCACCTACTGGCTGGCGCAGATCTACGCACGACTGGAGACCGGCACGGGCACCGAAGCCGACATCGAGAAGCTGTTGGACATCGCCGACAACATCAACGGGAAATCGTTCTGCGCGTTGGGTGACGGCGCGGCCGCGCCCATCCTGTCGTCGATCAAGTTCTTCCGCGACGAGTACTACCAGCATCTGTCCGGCGGCTGCCCGTTCGATCCGCACGCCTCGGCTCTGATGGCAACGGAAGGGGTGGGGGTCTAGATGACCGTGACCGAACCGGCCCACGACGCCCCGCCCGTCGAAATGGTGAACCTCACCATCGACGGTGTGGAGGTCAGTGTCCCCAAGGGCACCTTGGTGATTCGCGCCGCCGAGCTGATCGGCATCCAGATCCCCAGGTTCTGCGACCACCCGCTGCTCGACCCCGTCGGCGCATGCAGGCAATGTCTCGTCGAAGTCGAAGGCCAGCGCAAGCCCATGGCCTCGTGCACCATCACGTGCACACCCGACATGGTGGTGAAGACCCAGCTGACGTCGGAGTCCGCAGACAAAGCGCAGCAAGGTGTGATGGAGCTCCTGCTGATCAACCACCCACTCGACTGCCCGGTGTGCGACAAGGGTGGCGAGTGCCCGCTGCAAAACCAGGCGATGTCCAACGGCCGCCCCGAAACCCGGTTCGAGGACGTCAAGCGCACCTTCCCGAAACCGATCAACATCTCGTCGGAGGTGCTGCTCGACCGCGAGCGCTGCGTGTTGTGTGCGCGCTGCACCCGGTTCTCCGAACAGATCGCCGGCGACCCGTTCATCGACCTGCTCGAACGTGGTGCGCTGCAACAGGTCGGCATCGCTCCCGGTGAGCCGTTCCAGTCGTATTACTCCGGCAACACCGTGCAGATCTGCCCGGTCGGTGCCCTCACCGGTGCGGCCTACCGCTTCCGCGCCCGACCATTCGATCTGGTGTCCAGCCCGAGCGTGTGTGAACACTGCGCGAACGGGTGCGCCCAACGTACCGATCACCGCCGCGGAAAGGTTATGCGCCGGTTGGCCGGTGACGACCCGGAGGTCAACGAGGAGTGGAACTGCGACAAGGGACGGTGGGCCTTCACCTACGCGACCCAGGGCGATCGCATCACCACTCCCCTGGTTCGCGAGGACGGTGAACTTCGACCGGCGTCGTGGTCGGAGGCCATCAGCGTGGCATGCGCGGGGCTGGCCGCCGCGCGCGGCAACGCCGGAGTACTGGTCGGCGGGCGGCTGACCGTCGAGGACGCCTACGCGTACTCAAAGTTCGCCCGAATGGTGCTGAACACCAACGACATCGACTTCCGAGCCCGCGCTCACAGCGCGGAAGAGGAGGAGTTCCTCGCCGCGCATATCGCAGGCCAGCCGATGACTGTGACCTACGCGGACCTGGAGAACGCGCCCGCGGTGCTGCTGGCCGGGTTGGAGCCCGAAGAAGAAGCGCCGATTGTGTTCCTGCGCCTGCGTAAGGCCGTCCGCAAGCACGGGTTGCAGGTGAAGTCGATCGCGCCGTTCGCCACCCGGTCGCTGGGCAAGCTGCGCGGCGAACTGATCGCCACGGTGCCCGGCGGTGAAGGCGCGGCGCTCGACGCGCTTGCCGATGATGCCCAGCTGAAACTGCCCGGTGCCGTCATCGTGGTCGGTGAGCGGCTCGCCACCTCACCCGGAGCGCTCTCCGCGGCAGGCAGATTGGCCGCTGCGACCGGTGCTCGACTGGCATGGATACCGCGACGAGCCGGTGAGCGCGGCGCGCTGGAGGTGGGTGCGCTGCCCAGCCTGTTGCCCGGTGGACGACCGGTCAGCGATACCGCGGCCCGCGAGCAGACCGCAGCCGGATGGCATGTCGGTGAGCTACCGAGCACCCCGGGCCGCGACACCGCGGGCATTCTGGACGCGGCCCGCCAGGGCGAGCTGGGCGCGCTGCTGGTCGGCGGCGTCGAGCTTGCCGACCTACCCGACCCGGACGCGGCCCTGGCGGCGATCGACGCGGCGCCGTTCGTGGTGAGCCTCGAGCTGCGTGAGAGTGACGTCACCGAACGCGCCGACGTGGTCTTCCCGGTCGCGCCCGTCGTCGAGAAGAGCGGTGCGTTCATCAACTGGGAGGGCCGGATTCGCCCGTTCGAACCCGCGCTGCAAACCAACGCCACACCCGACCGGCGGGTCCTGCAATTCCTCGCCGACGAGCTCGGCGTCGATCTCAACATGCCGTCGGCACTGGCCGCGGGTGAGGAGTTGGCGCAACTCGGACTGTGGGCGGGCGAGCGGACGGGCGCACCGACGGTGTCGTCGTCGCAGCCCGAGAAGCCCGGCGAAGGCCAGGCGGTGCTCGCCGGTTGGCGCATGCTGCTAGACGACGGACGCCTGCAGGACGGTGAACTGCATCTCGCAGGCACCGCCCGCCAACCGGGCACTCGGATGTCGGCGGCCACCGCGGCCGGAATCGGTGCTGCTGACGACGATCTGGTGACAGTGCGCACCGAACGCGGCGAAGTCACGCTGCCGCTGGTGATCACCGAAATGCCCGACAGCACCGTGTGGCTGCCGATGAACTCACCCCAGTCGGCGGTGTACCGGCAGCTCGGTGTGACCACGGGAACCGTCGTCTCGATCGAACGGGCTTCGATATGACGTATCCCGACCCCACGCTCTTCGGGCACGACCCGTGGTGGCTGATCGTCATCAAGGCTGTCGCGATCTTCGCGTTTCTCATGCTGTCGCTGTTGGTGGCGATCCTGGTGGAACGCAAGCTCCTCGGCTACATGCAGATGCGACCCGGCCCCAACCGTGTCGGTCCGTGGGGCCTGCTGCAATCGCTGGTCGACGGCGTCAAGCTGGCCCTCAAGGAGGGGCTCATTCCCGCAGGCGTCGACAAGTTCATCTATCTGGCGGCGCCGGTAATCTCGGTGGTCCCCGCGTTCATCGCGTTCTCCGTGATCCCGATGGGCGGCGAGGTGTCGATCTTCGGACATCGCACCGCCCTTCAACTGACCGATATGCCCGTCGCGGTGCTGTTCGTCCTGGCCGCCACGTCGATCGGGGTCTACGGAATCGTGTTGGCGGGCTGGGCGTCCGGTTCCACCTATCCGCTCTTGGGTGGTATTCGATCGAGCGCACAGGTGATCTCCTATGAGATTGCGATGGCCCTGTCGTTCGTCGCGGTCTTCATATACGCGGGCACGATGTCGACATCGGGCATCGTCGCCGCACAGCAGGGTCTATGGTTCATCTTCCCGTTACTGCCGTCGTTCTTTATCTATCTGATTTCGATGGTCGGCGAAACCAACCGCGCGCCTTTCGATCTGCCCGAGGCCGAGGGCGAGCTGGTCGGCGGGTTCCATACCGAGTACTCATCGATCAAGTTCGCGATGTTCATGCTCGCCGAATACGTCAACATGTTCACGGTGTCGGCATTGGCGACGACGTTGTTCTTCGGCGGGTGGCATGCGCCTTGGCCGATCAACATGTGGGACGGCGCGAACACCGGCTGGTGGCCACTGCTGTGGTTCGTCGCGAAGGTGTGGGGCTTCATGTTCTTATTCTTCTGGCTGCGCGGCACGTTGCCCCGGATGCGCTACGACCAGTTCATGGCGCTGGGCTGGAAGATCCTGATTCCGATCTCGCTGGCGTGGATCGTGATCGTGTCGTCCGCCCGCGGCCTGCGCAACCAGGGCGTCGATCAACTGACCACCTACCTGATCACTGTCGCCGTCGCGGTCGGACTGCTGGTGCTGTTCGCGTTGTGGAGAACGATGCGCGCCAGAGACATTCGGAAGATCCCTGAGCCGACGATGGAGCCGGGCACGTTCCCGGTACCACCGCTGCCCACCAAGGAGATGGCTTCAAAGGAGAAGACGCATGCCTAAGTTCCTCGACGCGATCGCGGGTTTCGGGGTCACGTTTTCCACGATGTTCAAGAAGCGGATCACCGAGGAGTACCCGGAGAAGCCGGGTCCGGTCGCCAAGCGCTACCACGGGCGGCACCAGCTCAACCGCTACCCCGACGGGCTGGAGAAATGCATCGGCTGTGAGTTGTGCGCCTGGGCCTGCCCCGCCGACGCCATCTTCGTCGAGGGCGCGGACAACAAAGAAGACGAACGGTTCTCCCCCGGTGAGCGTTACGGCCGCGTGTACCAGATCAACTACCTGCGCTGCATCGGCTGCGGGCTGTGCATCGAGGCGTGCCCGACCCGGGCACTGACGATGACCAACGAGTACGAAATGGCCGACGACAACCGCGCCGACTTGATCTGGGGCAAGGACAAACTCCTTGCCCCGCTCAAGTCCGGCATGCTGCCGCCGCCACATCCGATGGCCCCGGGTAGCACCGACGAGGACTATTACCGCGGCAACATCAAGCCCGTCGCCGAGGATGTGACGTGACACTGGAGTTCCTCGCGTCAGCGACCGTCGACGTCGCCGGTCACACCTCCACCACCGAAGCGGTGCTGTTCTGGGTACTGGGTACCGTCGCGGTCGCCGGGGCGATCGGCGTGGTCGCCGCACCGAAAGCGGTGTACTCGGCCATGTTCCTGGCCACCACGATGATCGTGCTCGCTGTCTTCTACATCGCACAGGACGCGCTGTTCCTCGGCGTCGTGCAAGTGGTCGTCTACACCGGCGCGGTGATGATGCTGTTCCTGTTCGTGCTCATGCTCATCGGCGTCGACACGTCGGAGTCGCTGGTCGAAACGATTCGGGGACAACGCATTGCGGCGATGGTCGTCGGTCTGGGCTTCGGCATTCTGCTCATCGCGGGCATCGGTAGCGTCTCGGTGGGCGGATTCGTCGGGTTGGCGGAGGCGAATGCGGGCGGAAATGTCCAAGGGCTGGCCGTCCTGATCTTCACCGAGTACCTGTGGGCGTTCGAGTTGACCGGCGCACTGCTGATCACCGCTGCACTTGGCGCGATGGTGCTGGCACACCGCGAACGCTTCGAACGACGCAAGACCCAGCGCGAGCTGGCGCAGGAGCGCTTGCAGCCGGGCGGGCACCCGACGACATTGCCCAACCCCGGTGTCTACGCCCGCAACAACGCCGTCGACATGGCGGCCCGTCTTCCCGACGGTTCGGCGTCCGAGCTGTCGGTCAGCGCGCTCCTGCAGAAGCGAACCGTGACCAGCGACGGTGGTGACGACAAGTGAACCCCGACAACTACCTGTACCTGTCGGCGCTGTTGTTCACCATCGGCGCGTCCGGAGTGCTGTTGCGCCGCAACGCCATCGTCATGTTCATGTGCGTCGAGCTGATGCTGAACGCCTGCAACCTGGCCTTCGTGACGTTCTCACGCATGCATGGGCATCTCGACGGCCAAATGGTCGCCTTCTTCACCATGGTGGTCGCCGCCTGTGAGGTGGTGATCGGGTTGGCCATCATCATGACAATCTTCCGCACCCGCCGTTCGGCCTCGGTCGACGACGCCAGTCTGCTGAAACACTGATGAGCGCTTGCGCGAAGAAGAGACGACCCTGAGGGCGCGATGACGATTCCAGTGTGGCTCACTATCGCCCTGCCGCTGGCGGGCGCGACGATACTTTTGTTGGGCGGACGGCGCACGAACGGCTGGGGCCACCTGCTGGGCACCGCGGCCTCACTCGGCTCGTTCGTCGTCGGCGCGGTGCTGTTCACCGACATGCTCGGCCGCGACGCCGAACATCGCACCGTTCACGAGGCGTTGTTCAGCTGGGTGCCGGTCGCCGGCCTGCAGGTGGATTTCGGGCTGCACCTCGACCAGCTGTCGATGTGCTTCGTGCTGCTGATCACCGGCGTCGGCTCGCTGATCCACATCTACTCCATCGGCTACATGGCCGATGATCCCGAGCGGCGGCGTTTTTTCGCGTACCTCAACCTGTTCCTGTCGGCGATGCTGCTGCTGGTGCTTGCCGACAACTATTTGGGTCTGTACGTCGGCTGGGAGGGCGTGGGTCTCGCGTCGTATCTGCTGATCGGGTTCTGGCAGCACAAGCCGTCGGCGGCGACCGCGGCGAAGAAAGCGTTCGTCGTCAACCGTGTCGGTGACATCGGCCTGGCCGTCGCGCTGATGGTGATGTTCGCCTACATCGGGTCCATCTCCTTCGAGGGCGTCTTCGCCGCCGCCCCTGACGTCAGCGAGGGCGTGCTCACCGCCATCGGCCTGTTGCTCCTGCTGGCCGCCTGCGGCAAGTCCGCGCAGGTGCCCCTGCAGTCCTGGCTCGGGGACGCGATGGAAGGTCCGACGCCGGTGTCGGCGCTCATCCACGCCGCGACGATGGTGACCGCGGGCGTCTACCTCATCGTCCGATCCGGCCCGGTCTTCGACCTCGCACCGAATGCGCAACTGGGCGTCGTGATCGTCGGCGCGGTGACACTGCTCTTCGGCGCAATCATCGGTTGCGCCAAAGACGACATCAAGAAAGCGCTTGCCGCATCGACGATGTCGCAGATCGGCTACATGGTGCTGGCGGCCGGCCTCGGACCGGCCGGTTACGCCTTCGCGATCATGCACCTGCTCACCCACGGCTTCTTCAAGGCCGGCCTCTTCCTCGGTGCAGGGTCGGTGATGCACGGTATGAACGACGAGGTCGACATGCGCCGCTACGGCGGCCTGCGCAAGGCGCTGCCGATCACCTTCGCCACCTTCGGCCTCGGCTACCTGGCGATCATCGGCGTTCCCCCGCTGGCCGGCTTCTTCTCCAAGGACGGCATCATCGAGGCGTCCCTCGGCGCGGGCGGGGTCAAGGGCTACCTCCTCGGCGGCGCGGCGATCCTCGGCGCAGGCATCACCGCGTTCTACATGACCCGGGTGATGCTGATGACGTTCTTCGGCGAAAAGCGTTGGGCGCCGAATGCCCATCCGCACGAGTCGCCGAAAGTGATGACGTGGCCAATGATCCTGCTGGCTGTCGGCTCCGTGGGTTCGGGCGCCGCGTTCGCGATCGGCGGCACGCTGGAGCACTGGCTGGAGCCGGTCGTCGGCACCCATGAGATCCACCACGTCGCACCTGTCTGGGTGGTCACCACCGTGATCCTGGCCGTCGTGGCCGTCGGCATCGCCATCGCCTACCGCATGTACGGCAGGCGCGAGATTCCCGTCGAGGTGCCCGCCGGTTCGGCGCTCACCGGCGCGGCACGTCGGGACCTCTACGGCGACGCACTCAACGAAGAGTTGTTCATGCGGCCGGGTCAGCTGGTCGCCAAGGGGTTGGTCGAAATCGACGATGAGGTAGTGGACGGCGCGGGAACCGGATTGGCGGCGCTCGTATCCCGCTCCTCCGCCGGGCTGCGTCAGTTGCAGACCGGGTTCGCCCGCTCCTACGCGTTGTCGATGTTGGCCGGCGCCTTACTCGTCGTCGGTGCGATCCTGGCGGTGCAGCTGTGGTGACCTCATTCCCGTGGTTGACGGTGTTGTGGGTGGTGCCGATGGTGGGCGCCGCAATCGTGATCCTGCTGCCCGCGTCGCTGCGTGCGGCCTCCAAGTGGCTGGCGCTGGTCGTCTCGGTGGTGGTGCTGGCCATCACTGTGCTGCTCGCGGTCAACTTCGATCCCGCCGGTGACCAGTACCAATTCGTGGAATCCCATAAGTGGATACCGTCATTCGGCACCGGCTACATCCTCGGCCTGGACGGCATCGCACTGGCGATCGTTGCCCTCACCGCGGTGCTGGTGCCGCTGCTGCTGATCGCCGGCTGGAACGACGTCAGCGACCAGGCCGCCTGGGGCGGACGCTCCACCCACGCGTACTTCGCGCTCACGCTGGCCGTCGAGGGCATGGTCATCATGTCGCTCGTCTCGCTGGACATCCTGCTGTTCTACGTTTTCTTCGAGGCGATGCTGATCCCGATGTACTTCCTCATCGGCGGCTTCGGGGGCGAGGGACGATCGAAGGCGGCGGTGAAGTTCCTGCTGTACAACCTGTTCGGCGGTCTGGTCATGTTGGCCGCGGTGATCGGCCTCTACGTCGTCACCGCGGGCAGCGACGCCTTCGAGGCGGGCACGTTCGACTTCCGCTTGATCGTCGACGCGGTGTCCAGCGGCGAGTTCGTCGTCAATCCGGCCGTGATGAATCTGCTGTTCCTCGGCTTCATGTTCGCGTTCGCGGTGAAGGCTCCGCTTTGGCCATTCCACCGCTGGCTGCCCGACGCCGCGGTCGAGGCCACACCCGCCAGCGCCGTGCTGATGATGGCGATCATGGACAAGGTCGGCACGTTCGGCATGCTGCGGTACTGCCTGCAGTTGTTCCCCGACTCCGCAACGTATTTCCGGCCGATGGTCATCACGCTGGCCGTGATCGGCATCGTCTACGGGGCCATCGTCGCGATCGGCCAGACCGACGTGATGCGCCTGATCGCCTACACGTCCATCTCCCACTTCGGCTTCATCATCCTGGGCATCTTCGTGATGACCAGCCAGGGCCAGTCCGGGTCGACGCTGTACATGGTCAACCACGGCCTGTCGACGGCGGCGCTGTTCCTCATCGCGGGATTCCTGGTGTCGCGCAGGGGCAGTCGCCTCATCGAGTCGTACGGCGGAGTGCAGAAGGTCGCACCCATCCTCGCCGGCACCTTCCTGGTGTCGGGGCTGGCGACCCTGTCACTGCCGGGTCTGGCACCGTTCATCAGCGAATTCCTGGTGCTGGTCGGCACGTTCACCCGCTACCCGGTATTCGCGGTGTTCGCGTCGACCGCGCTGGTGCTGTCCGCGGTCTACATCCTGTGGATGTACCAGCGGATGATGACCGGGCCCGTCAAGGACGGCAACGACAAGCTCCGCGATCTCGTCCCACGCGAAATCCTGGTCGTCGCACCGCTTATCGCGCTGCTGATCGTGCTGGGCGTTTATCCCAAACCCGCGCTGGACGTGATCAACCCGGCGGTCACTCACACGTTGACCACCATCGATCAACCTGATCCGGTTCCTCAGTTCGCAGAAGGGCCGACCCGATGAATCTGCCCACCCCCGTCGTCGAATACGACCTGCTGTCCCCGATGCTGATCGTGTTCGGCGTGGCCATCCTCGGCGTGCTCGTCGAGGCGTTTCTGCCGCGCCAGCGCAGGTACGCCGCTCAGCTCGTGCTGTGCCTCGGCGGCCTGATCGCCGCGCTGGTCGCCGTCGTGATGCTTGCCCGCGATCTGCACGGCACGATCGGCCACTCCGCGATCATGGGCGCCGTCGTCATCGACAAGCCGGCGTTGTTCCTCCAGGCCACGATTCTGCTCGTCGGAGTGCTGGGCATCCTGCTCATCGCCGAACGTCAGATCGGGACAGACACCGACGGCGGCAACGGAGCTCGGGGGCTGGACGGGTTCACGCCGCAGGCGTCCGCGATTCCCGGCTCGGTGGCCGAGCAGCTCGTCACCAAGGCCGGAGTGATTCAGACCGAGGTGTTTCCGCTGACCATGTTCGCCGTCGGCGGCATGCTGCTGTTCCCCGCCGCCGACGACCTGCTGACGATGTTCATCGCGCTCGAGGTACTGTCGCTGCCCCTGTATCTGCTGTGCGGCCTCGCCCGTCGCCATCGTCTGCTCTCGCAGGAAGCCGCGCTCAAATACTTTCTGCTCGGTGCCTTTTCGTCGGCATTCTTCTTGTTCGGCGCCGCGATGCTGTACGGCTACTCGGGGACGCTGGACCTACGCGAGATCGCCGCGGTCGTGTCCGCCGGGTCGGGGAAGACGTCGTTGGCCCTGATCGGTACGGCGATGTTGCTGGTGGGCGTGCTGTTCAAGGTCGGCGCCGTGCCGTTCCACTCGTGGATCCCCGACGTGTACCAGGGCGCTCCGACGCCGATCACCGCGTTCATGGCCGCCGCCACCAAGATCGCCGCTTTCGGTGCGATGCTGCGGGTGTTCTACGTCGCGCTGCCCGAACTGCGTGACGACTGGCGGCCGGTCCTGTGGGCGATCGCGATCCTCACGATGGTCGTGGGCACCGTCACCGCGATCACGCAGACCGACGTGAAGCGCATGCTGGCCTACTCGGCGGTGGCACATACCGGGTTCATCCTCACCGGTGTGATCGCCGAGAACGAGTCCGGCCTGTCGTCGACCCTGTTCTATCTGTTCGCCTATGGATTCAGCACCGTCGGCGCCTTCGCCGTGGTGAGCCTGGTCCGCAATTCTGCCGGTGAAGAAGACACCGCGATGGCGCGCTGGGCGGGGCTCGGCAGACGGTATCCCGTCGTGGCGGTGGTGTTCTCGCTGTTCCTGCTGGCGTTCGCGGGTATCCCGTTGACGAGCGGGTTCGTCAGCAAGTTCGCGGTGTTCAAGGCCGCGGGCGAGGGCGGCGCGATACCTCTGGTCATCGTCGGCGTGCTCGCCAGCGCCGTCGCCGCGTACTTCTACGTGCGGGTCATCGTGTTGATGTTCTTCACCGACCCGCCCGACGACGCACCGACCGTCGTGGTGCCCAGCGTGCTCAGCACCGCCGTTGTCACGGTCACCGCAGCCGTCACGTTCGCCCTCGGCGCCCTGCCGCAGCCGCTGCTGGACCTGGCGAACGACGCCAACCAATTCCTGCGGTAGCTTCGTGTGCTTTGCGTGAGCGGTCGCTCGGCGTTCAGGTGAGCAGCCCGACTTGGCGGTACACGGCTTCGAGGTAGCGCCGCATCTGCCGAACATTGGGCGGATTGGGCTGCAGCACACGGTAAGTGACGGCGCCCGCCAGCATGTCGACGAGCACGTCGAGGTCTGCGTCAGGTGAAACCGAGCCTTCGCTTTGAGCCCGCTGGAGCATCGCGATCGCCAATGTGCGGCGGGGACCGACGTAGTGGTCCCAGTAAGTCTGCATCAACAGGGGATGCGTCACTGCAGAGCCGTAGATTTGCGCGACGAGCGCGCGGAACATCGCGTCGGCGGCGGTGCGCGCGGCGGTATCGATGTTGCGGCGGATCAGCTCCTGCGGTGAGACGGCGTCTATTTGCTCACGTGACGGCCAACGAACGCCGCGGGCGATGAATGCTTCAATGGCATCGGCGACCAGTTGCTCCTTACTCGACCAGCGCCGGTACACGGTCGGCTTGCCGACCCTCGCGCGCTTGGCGACCTGCTCGATGCTCATGCCAACGATGCCGTCCGTGATGAACAAGTCCAGCGCCGCCGCGAGGATCGCGGTGTCGAGTGCGGGATCACGCGGCCGGCCACGTACAGGTGTCGTCATCTGACCGTTCCGTTGCCGAGCGCCGTTCGCAGCCAGCGCTCCAACGCAACAGGATCGTGGCCTCGCCACGCCAGGTGACCGTCCGGCCGCACCAGCCAGGTGTCTCTATCTACGCTGCGCAACAGTGTGATTCGGTGTCCCAAATGAGTACGGGCCGTACCTGCCAGTGACTCGTCGGCACCCAGCAGTGCCCACCGCCCACGTAGCTCGACGTAGAGCCGAGTCGCCACACCATCCAGACGGAAGCACTCCTGGTCGGCCACTCGGTCGCCGGGGCTGGGCTTCACTCTCAGTTTCGCTTTCCACCTTGACGATTCGCCCAGCGGTCCCCGTTTGTAGCTCACCCACAGCTGTGATGCCTGATAGGTCACAAGCCGTTGAAGGGCGGGAATGCTGAAGATGGGAGGGGCGATCCGGTCTCGGATGAAGCGAACGAGACGGCCCTGCGCGACATTGACCCGTGTGACCGCACTGGTGCCGCGTAACACCTCGGTGGCCAGCGGCCGCCGCTCCGCCTCGTAGGTGTCCAGGAGTGTTGTGTTGGCGCGGTCGTCGACGACGAGGGCGAGCTTCCACGCGAGGTTCTCCACGTCGCCGAGCCCGGTCAACATGCCTTGCCCACCGAATGGGGCGTGGATATGGCCAGCGTCTCCGGCGATCAGCACCCTGCCACGCCGGTATGCGTCGGCCAGCCCGCGGTGCACGGTGAACATCGACAGCCACTCGGCCTCGAGAACGTGGACGTCGCGTCCGGTGCGTTGGGGCAAGATCTGTTGGACCCGAGCGAGAATTTCGGGCTCCGCGGGCTTTTCAGACGACTGACCGGGATCATAGGCGAAGACGCGCCACAATCCGCCGGGCATCGGCATCACGCCGATCAGCCCGCTCGGGTGGATCCAGCCGGTGGTGCCCGACCGGTCCATGTCCCAATCCAGTGCGACGTCCGCGAGCAGGAACCGCTCACTGAGCTTCACCCGTGGAAAACCGATCCCAGCGAGCCGCCGGGTTGTGCTGCCTGCGCCGTCGCAGCCCACTAGCCACGCCGCCTGCATCTGAGTGTCACCAACGGTCGCGACCACAGCGGATTCGTCTTGGCGCAGATCCACCAACGGCATCCCCCACTCGACGGCTCCACCGAGTGCCGCAAGACGATTGCGCAGTGTTGCCTCGACCTCAGCCTGTGAGATGACCATCGGCGGAGCAGCCGTCTGCATACCCGGATCCCCGAAGCGCAGTCGCATCAGCGGCTTTTCGCCCAGGTATGTTGTGATCTGCATGGCGCGCACGGATCGCTGCGGCAGGTCACCAAGCGCATCCAGTCGGTCGAGCACCTCCGATCCGCGCGCGTGCAAGAAGTTCGCCCGTGACGTGGTAGCCGGTCCGGAGGCCTTGTCCACCACCCGCACTGGTATGCCGTGTTGCAGGAGAGCACACGCAAGGCCCAAACCCGCCGGGCCTGCTCCGACAATCAGAATCTGCTGCATGCGCGAACGACCTCCGAAAACATTACGTGACGGTATCGTAACTTAATATACGCTCGCTCGGCCCAGCCCGCTACATTCTTGTCATGACTAGTGAGTCGCTGGTACTCATCGCCGATTGCGATCAGGTACGCATGCTGACACTCAACCGGCCCCAGGCGCGGAATGCGTTGAGCCGCGAACTGATCCGTGCGACGTATACGGCGCTGACCGAAGCCGACGATGACGAGTCCGTGCGCGCCGTCGTACTCACGGGAGCCGACCCGGCGTTCTGCGCCGGCGTCGACCTCAAGGAGGCGCAACGCGACGGCACCCAATACTTCGCGGAGTTCCGCTCACACAGCTGCATCGAGGCGACCGGGAGGATGCGCACTCCCATCGTCGCCGCGATCAACGGGGCGGTGTTCACCGGCGGCCTCGAAATGGCGCTCGGCTGCGATTTTCTGATCGCTTCGGAGCGGGCGGTATTCGCCGATACCCACGCTCGCGTCGGCATCCTGCCCGGCGGCGGCATGACCGCACGCCTGCCCCAGCTCGTCGGCCTCGCAATGGCAAGGCGGCTGTCGATGACCGGCGAAGTCATCGACGCCGCACGTGCCGAGCGCATCGGGCTGGTAACCGAGGTCGTCGCCCATAATCGACTGCTCGACCGGGCGATTGAACTGGCGTCGCAGATCGCCGAGGTGCCCGGCCCGACCATGCTTGGACTCAAGGAGATCTACCGGACGGGCGCCGCCGCCGTCATCGATCCGGCGTTGGCCGCTGAGCAGAAGATCGCGAACGCACAAGATCGCGATTTCGACGGCCTTGGCGATCGGTTCCATGCCGTCACCGAGCGCAACAAGGGTCAGATCGAGGGCTGAGACGGGGCGCGAACGTGCGGAAAATGCGTGCTGTGTGCGGCGTGTCGGCAGCAGACACGCACGCTCGCGGATAAGGGGCTATGCGACCACACCGTGGACGACGATCGCGGTGGTCTGGTCAACCCAGTCGGCCCCGAGGGGTTCGTCGGGCCACAACAACATCCGCAGCAGGGTGGCACCGCCGATCACCTCGACGAGCCTGTCCGGGTCGATGTCGGCATGTACCTCGCCGCGCACGACGGCGTCGGCCAATCGGGTACGCACAGCGGCGTACGCGCCGGTGAAGCGATCCATGACACGGGCGTTGAGATCGGCGTCGGCGGACATGTCGGAGATCAGCCCGGGCAGCGCAGCGCGTACCAGCGGGCTGGTGAACACCTCTCGGGTGGCGTCGATCATCGCGCGGATGTCGGCGGTGATGTCGCCAGGCGGCGTCTCGATCGCTGTGGGCGCCGCGGGAAAGGCGGCCTCGTGCACCAGCTCCGCCTTGCTCGACCACCGCCGGTACAACGCCGTCTTGGTGGTGCCGGCCCGCTCGGCGACGGCGGCCATTGTGAGATTCGAATAGCCAATTTCCACAAGTAGTTCGGCGGTGGCGCGAAGTATGGCAGCGTCAATGCGTGGATCGCGGGGCCGCCCGGCGCCCGGGGTCTTGTCAACGATCGACGCGTCTGATTTCATATCGCTACGGATCGTATCGTAATTACCGGCCGAAGGAACAGTTCTGATGCCAAGCGAACCGGCTGTCGAAGACATC
This sequence comes from Mycobacteriaceae bacterium, assembly GCA_019749805.1. Classification (GTDB taxonomy): domain Bacteria; phylum Actinomycetota; class Actinomycetes; order Mycobacteriales; family Mycobacteriaceae; genus Mycobacterium. The sequence continues at coordinate 70,270 of JAIEPH010000034.1, forward strand.
AGCCGTCTAGAACACTCAAGCCGCGACCTGACCGCGCTACCCGAGGTGATGTCGCAATGGCTGTCGACTGTGATGCCCGGCGGGGCCGTGCCCGAGATCACCGTGGAAAGCGGGGTGGACTCCAACGGGATGTCGTCGGAGACCATCATCCTGACCGGCCGCTGGGACGAAGACGGCGAACGCCGCGAGCAGAAGTTCGTAGCCCGGGTTGCCCCCGCCGAGCAGGACGTGCCGGTGTTCTCGTCGTACCGCATGGACCATCAGTTCGACGTCATCCGCATCGTCGGCGAGAAAACCGATGTGCCGGTGCCCCTGGTGCGCTGGCTGGAAGCCACCGGCTCGGTCCTGGGGACGCAGTTCTTCCTGATGGACTACGTCGACGGACGCGTGCCACCCGATGTGATGCCATATACGTTCGGCGGCAACTGGTTTGCCGATGCCCCCTACGAGAACCAGCGCGAACTGCAGGACAGCACCGTCGAGGTGATCGCCAAGCTGCATGCCATCCCCGAGCCGCAAAAGGTGTTCGACTTTCTCGACGACGGGTCGGAGCCGAATGCGTTGCGCCGTAACTTCAACTGGTTGAAGTCCTGGTATCAGTTCGCGGTTCCCGACATCGGCACCTCGTCGCTGGTGGAGCGCTCTCTCGAGTGGCTGGAGGCGAACTGGCCCGAGGACGTCGCCGCCACCGATCCTGTTCTGGTGTGGGGCGACTCCCGCATCGGCAACGTGCTCTACGACGGGTTCAAACCAGCCGCCGTGCTCGACTGGGAGATGGCCACTCTCGGCCCTCGGGAGATGGATGTGGCATGGATCATCTTTGCTCACATGGTCTTTCAGGAGCTGGCCGGCCTGGCGGGCCTGCCCGGACTGCCGGACGTCATGCGCGAGGAAGATGTGCGCAGCGTCTACACCGAGCACAGCGGCGTCGAACTGGGCGACCTGGGCTGGTTCTACGTGTACTCCGGCGTGATCTGGTGTTGCGTCTTCATGCGGACCACCGCCCGTCGGGTCCGCTTCGGCGAGATGGAAGCCCCCGACGACGTCGAATCGCTCTTCTACCACGCCTCTGTACTCAAACGACTCATTGGAGATGACGCCTGATGCTCGGCCCCACCGACGAATTTCCGATCCACCAGATCCCGCAACCCATTTCGTGGCCAGGGGCTTCTGACCGGAACTTCTACGACCGCTCCTATTTCAACGCTCACGACCGCACCGGCGACATCTTCTTGATCACCGGCATCGGTTACTACCCCAACCTCGGCGTCAAGGACGCGTTCGTCCTCGTCCGCCGCGGCGACACCCAGACTGCCGTCCATCTGAGCGACGGCATCGACTCCGACCGGCTGAACCAGCATGTGCTGGGCTACCGCGTCGAGGTCAGCGAACCGCTGCACAAGTTACGGATCATCCTCGAGGAAACCGACGGCATCGCCGTCGACCTCACCTGGAACGGGCTCTTCGACGTGATCCAGGAACAGCGCCACGTGCTTCGGTCGGGGACGCGCGTGACGCTGGACGCGCAGCGGTTCGCGCAGGTCGGCAGTTGGGCCGGATCGATCGCCATCGACGGCGATGAGATCAAGGTCGATCCCGATGTCTGGATCGGCAGCCGTGATCGCTCATGGGGTATCCGGCCGATCGGTGAGGCCGAACCCGCGGGGCGGCCGGCGGATCCGCCCTTCGAGGGCATGTGGTGGCTGTACGTGCCGATGGCGTTCGACGACTTCGCGATCTGCCTGATCATCCAGGAGGAGCCCAACGGGTTCCGCAGCCTCAACGATGTGACCCGGATCTGGCGCGACGGGCGGGTGGAGCAGATGGGCTGGCCGAGAGTCAAGATCCACTACACGTCGGGCACGCGGATCCCGACCGGCGCGACCATCGAGGCCACCGCGCAGGACGGCTCCCCCGTGCGCTTTGACGTGGAGTCCAAGCTGCCGGTGCCGATCCACGTCGGCGGCGGCTACGGCGGTGACTCCGACTGGATACACGGCATGTGGAAGGGCGACAAATTCACCGAGCGCCTGACCTACGACATGACCGACCCGGCGATCGTGAGCCGGGCGGGCTTCGGCGTCATCGACCACGTCGGTCGCGCGGTGTGCACCGAGAACGGCAAGTCCGTCGAGGGGTGGGGCCTGTTCGAGCACGGTGCGCTCGGGCGGCACGACCCGTCGGGCTTCGCCGACTGGCTCACCGTCGCCCCATAGTTGGCGAATCGGGCGCGCAAACCTACCGCTGCGGTCGATCAGCGCGCCGAATTCGCCAAGAGAAGGGCGGCCGCGGCGACGGCTTCGACCAGAAAGTAGAACCAGTTCGGGTAGAACGCCGTTCGTTCGTCGAGCACCGCTGACACCAGGCGGCCGAACGCCATGCCGGCCAGCGCGGCGCCGACGGTGATCAGGATGCCCGTACGAACGGCGCCGTCGGCAACCGCCGCATATCCGAGCACGCCCGCGATCGCGAGCCCGAACCCGCCGTAGACCGCGCGGACCTCCGAGCGCGCCGCCGCCGACCCAAGGGTGATGCCGAACGGGCGGATGATCGCGTCAGGGACCGCGAGTGCATAGCAGCCCATACCCGCGAAGAACACGCCGATTACGGCGATGACCGCGATCGTCACGGTAGCCTCCTGTGCGGTTGACCTAGGAGATCAGCATGACGGCAGAGACGGCGGCGGCGCTTCCACAAACCTGCTGTCCGACGGTCTGGCTGTGGCCGGGCCAAGCGCTGTATGCCGGTCCGAGCCTCAACCTGGAGCCCCATTCGGGGTCGGTGTGGTGCTTCGCCGTCGGTATCGAGGGACCGCTTTCGGTGACGATGCCCGGGGGAAGCACCCGCGAAGGCACCAGTCTGCTCATACCTCCGCGGCTGACACACCAGCTGACGTGCTTGGGCAGCGGGCTGGTCTCCTGCTATCTGGAGCCGACATCTTTTCGCGCCGAGTCCTGCCGGAGCCGGATGTCGCAGTGGGCCGGTGATATCGGAGTCGCCCACGGTGCCGAGACCGAGCTGACGTTCACTCCGGCCGACGACGAAAGCGCTTACCGCTGGCTCGACTTGGCAGCACCCGCCGCCCGGCAGGATGTCGATGCACGCATTGCGGCCGCAGCGCACCGGATCCGTACGGACCCTGCGACGGCAGTCCCGTCGCACGAACTCGCCGCCGAAGCCGGACTCTCGGAGTCGCGGTTCCTCCACCTGTTCCGCGACGAGCTGGGAACGAGCCTGCGGCGCTACCGGATCTGGGTGCGGCTCATGCATGCCGGCACCGCGATCGCGGGCGGCGCCAACCTGACCGAGGCCGCGATGAAGTCCGGCTTCGCCAGTCCGTCGCATCTCGCCGACAGGTTCAAGTCGACGTTCGGGCTCTCGGCTAGCCGACTGCTTCAGACTGGGCTGCAGGTGCGGACGCCGTAGTCGCACGGCCAAAAACCATCGACTCCTCGATGTCCTCGAAGCGTTTGCCGATGGCGTCCCGAAGATAGTTGTGCGTCACTTCCCAGGGCCCGCGCACACCAGACTTCGGAAGCACATTCTGGGCGCGCTGCACATAGCCCGACTGCAGGTTGAACACGGGCTGCTCGGCCATTTGCACCATCACCGAGGTGCGGGTACGCGTGGGTGTAGCCATGGGAGTCCATGTACGCCAACAGCTTGGCCACCGAGCGCGCCGTCATGTCGGCGCCCAGCGTCCACGACGCGTTCGAGTACCCGAAGCACCAGGCGGCATTCGGCACGTCTTCGAGCAGGTGGCGCCGAAAGGCGAACCGGTCGTGCGGTTTGATCTCCTCGCCATCGATGCTGATATCAACTCCACCCAGCGCCTGCAACTGAATGCCGGTCGCAGTGATGATCACGTCGGCCTCGAGGTGCCTGCCTGACTTCAAGGCGATGCCCGACGCGTCCACGTGGTCGATGTGGTCGGTCACGATGTCGACGTCATCCCTGCCCACCGCCTTGTAGAAATCGCCGCTCAGGATGAAGCACAGCCGCTGATCCCACGGGTTGTACGGCGGCGTGAAATGCGTGTCGATGTCGTATCCAGTGGGCAGGTTCTTCTCGGCTTCTGCGCGCAGCAGACGCTTGCTCAGCTCGGGTGCCCGTCGGGCGACCAGCCAGAGCACCGAACCGAACAACGACAGGATCACGCGAGCCACCGCGTGAGATACTCTGCGCGGCAGGACCTTCCGGATTCCGTTGATCACCGGTTGCACCCGCTGTACCGAGAACAGATACGACGGCGTGCGCTGCAACATCGTGACGTGCGCGGCCCTGTCGGCCAGCGACGGGATCATGCTGATGGCCGTGGCGCCGCTGCCGATCACAACCAATCGCTTGCCCGTGTAGTCGAATCCTTCGGGCCAGTGCTGGGGATGCACGACATCGCCCTTGAAGTCCTCGATACCGGGGAACGGCGGTGAGTACGGTTCGTCGTAGTTGTAGTAGCCGCTGGCGAAGAACAGGAACCGTCCGCGGTACGTCCTCGGCTCGCCGTTCTGTTCCGCCTGGACGGTCCAGGTGTCGGTGGCCGAATCCCAATCGGCTGAGATGACATGGGTGTTGAAACGGATGTGCTCGTCGATGCCGTGCTTGCGGGCCGCGTCGGCCATGTACTGCCAGATGTCGCCGCCGTCGGCGATCATCTCCTTGCGCGTCCAGGGCTCCCAGGGAAAGCTCAGTGTGAAGATGTCGCTGTCGGATCGAATGCCCGGATACTGGAACAGATCCCACGTGCCGCCGAGGCGCTCACGCCGCTCCAGGATCGTGTAGCTCAGGTTGGGGTTCTCCTCGCGGATGCGGTAGGCCGCTCCGATGCCGGAGAAACCCGCACCGATGATCAGCACGTCGCTGTAGTCAGTCATGACGAACCTCCTAGGCGGACTTGATAGCCCGGTCGTGCGCACGGCCGAAGACCATCGATTCCTCGATACGGTCGAACCGGTGGTCGATCGCATCGAGCACATAGTTGTGCCGTACGTTCCACGGCCGGTGGGTGCCCGATTTAGGCAGCACATGTCCAGAACGCTGGACGTAACCGGCGTTGATGTTCCATGCCGGCTTTTCGGGCATCGGCTTGTCACCGAGATGCGGGTATGCATGTGTGTAGCCGTGGGCGTCCATGTACGCCAACAGCTTTGCCACCGCTCGCGCCGTCAGGTCGACGCGCAACGTCCAGGACGCGTTGATGTAGCCGACGCTCCACGCGGCGTTGGGGATGTCCTCGAGCATGTGCTCCTTGTAGACGAACCGGTCCTGTGGCTTGACCTCTGTACCGTCGACACTCAACGCGACACCGCCGAGCGCCTGCAGCTGGATCCCGGTGGCGGAAATGATGATGTCGGCGTCGATTCGCTTTCCCGAGCACAGCACGATTCCGGTGGCGTCGATGTGGTCGATCGCGTCGGTGACCACGTCCAGGCGGCCGTCTGCGATCGTGTCGTAGAAGTCGTTGTCGAGAATGGCGCACAGTCGTTGATCCCACGGGTCGTAGCGTGGCTTGAAATGCGTGTCGACCGGATAGCCCTGCGGCAGATGACGTTTCGCGCTGCTGCGTACGTAGGACTTGCTGAGCCGGGGGAACGTCCGCGCGAAAGCGTAGACGACCACCGTGAAAAAGGTGTTGTAGAGACGGGCCGCGGAATAGCCGAGTCGACCCGGCAGCAGCTTGCGCAGGAATTGCACGATGGGGTTGATGCGAGGCGTCGACAGGATGTACGTCGGTGAGCGCTGCAGCATGGTGACGCGGCCGGCCTTTTCCGTCAGCGAGGGAATCATGCTCACCGCGGTCGCGCCGCTACCGATCACCACGAGCTTCTTGCCGGTGTAGTCGAGCGATTCGGGCCAGTGTTGTGGATGGACCACCTCGCCCGAGAACTGCTCGAGGCCCGGGAAGTCCGGCCGGTAGGGCTCGTCGTAGTTGTAGTAGCCGGTGCCGAAGAACAAGAAGCGGCAACGGTAGGTCTTGATTTGGCCGGCCTCGCCGTCGTGCTCGGTCGTGACGGTCCAGGTATCGGTCGTCGAGTCCCAATCGGCGGACTGCACGCGGGTGTTGAACCGGATGTGGGAGTCGATGCCGTGCTTACGGGCGGTCTGGATGAGGTATTCGCGGATGTCGTCGCCATCGGCGACGTTCTCGGGCCGCGTCCACGGTTCGAACGGGTAGCTCAGGGTGAAGATGTCGCTGTCGGAGCGGATGCCCGGATACCGATTCAGGTCCCAGGTCCCGCCGATGCGCGCTCGGCGTTCCAGTACCGCGTAGCTCAGGTTCGGGTTCTTCTCGCGGATCCGATACGCGGCGCCGATCCCCGAGATCCCCGCGCCGATGATCAGCACATCGAAGTATTCGCCGCCGACCGTCTGGTCCTCGCGCAAGCGCTCGCCCTGGCCCATCCGGCGACCTCCTTTGGTTCGGCTGAGTACCACGATATGGGTCAGGAGCCGAGCGCGTCCACGATCGACGCCAATGACTCCACCGCGATCGGTCCGGGCTGGTAGAGGCAGATCTGGTCCGCGACGCCGTCGACCCGGCCGCGAATGTGTGCGGCAACCTCGGCGGGACTTCCACAGGCCGCGATGGTGTGCAGGATGTCGTCGTCGATGAGCTTGCCCATCTCCTCCCAGCGACCCTGCTTGGACAGCGTGTTCAACTCCGGCTGCAGATCACCCCACCCGTGCACGTCCAGGACGGGGCGGTACGCGGGCGTCGATCCGTAGAAGCCCAGCAGGCGGCGAGCGGCGGTGTGGTCTTCGCCCACCGACACGATGATCTCGGGAACGATCGCGAGGTCTGCCGCGTCGCGCCCCGCCGCTGCCAGTCCCTTCCGGACATTGGGCATGGTGACCTCGTCGAGGAAGCGCCTCGACCCGAACGGCATGACCAGCAGGCCGTCAGCGACCTCGGCGGTCGCCCGCGTCAGCAACGGACCCAGCGCCCCGAGGTAGATCGGGGGCGGGCCGAACGCATTCGGTCCCGGGTTGAAGGTCGGCGTCATCAGGGTGTGCCGGTAGTACTCGCCGCGGAAATCGAGACGTTCGCCGTCGTTCCATGCGGCGAAGATCGCGCGCAACGCGCCGACCATCTCCTTCATCCGCGCGACCGGCTTGTCGAAGTCCGTGCCGTAACGCTTCTCGATCTGGGCGCGCACCTGCGTACCGAGGCCCAGGGTGAAGCGCCCCTGCGCCAGTAGCTGCATGTCGTTGGCCTCATGCGCAAGCTGAACAGGGTTGCGCGGGAACGCGATTGCCACGTTCGTCATGAGATCGAGGCCACCGACGGTGGAAGCGACAGCCAGCGGGGCGAACACGTCGTGCGGCCCCTCGAACGTGAATACCCCACTGGCTCCCGCCTCGCGCAGCGCGTGCGCGCGTTCGATCGCATCCGTCGGGCCGAACAACGCTGTCATGATCTTCACAGCGTGAGAGCCTAGTGGCGTGACATACCCGACGGGCGATGAGCGCTTACGCGAAGTGGGCCCCCGGCCGGAGGGCAGGGGACAGCCGACGAATGTCGACGTGGTCGTCGTGGGTGCCGGGTTCGCAGGCTTGGCGGCCGCGCGCGAGCTGGACAAACGCGGCCGCGACGTCCTGGTGCTCGAAGGCCGCGACCGCGTCGGCGGCCGATCGTCGACAGCGACCATCGCCGGCGTCCCCGTCGACCTCGGCGGCACCTTCGTCGGCCCGACCCAGGATGCGGTCGTCGCGATGGCCGACGAGCTGGGCTGCGAGACGGTGCCGACCCACAGTCGCGGAAAGAATCTGATCCAGTGGCGCGGTAAGGTCCGCGCCTATCGCAGCACGATTCCGAGGCTGTCCATCCTCGAATTACTCGACGTATCCCGCATCCAGTGGCGGTTCGAGCGGGTGTGCCGACGGGTGCCGGTAGACGAACCGTGGACGTCGCCGATCGCGGACATCCTCGACTCGAAGACGTTGGACCAGTGGCTGCGATACGTGCACGCCAGCGCCGGGACCAGGGACCTGATGACGATCATGGCCCGGGTGACGTGGGGATGCGAGCCCGATGCGGTGTCGATGCTGCACGCCGTGCGCTACGTGAAGGCCGCGGGCGGTCTTGGCCGGATGCTCGACGTCGAGGGCGGCGCCCAGCAGGACCGCTTCCCCGGCGGCACGCAGCAGATCGCGATCCGGATGGCCGAGGAGCTGGGTCCGCGTGTGGTGCTGGGCGCCGCGGTGCGCACGATCGAACGCCGCACCGACGGCACGTTGGCAGTCACCTCGGACAACGGAACGGTCACCGCGAAGGCCGTCATCGTGGCCATTCCGCCGGAGCATCGCAAAGGCATCGCGTTCCTACCGGAGCTGCCGCCCGAGTACGGCAAACTCGCGCAACACTGGCCACAGGGCAACCTGAGCAAGGCGTACGCCGCCTACGAGAAGCCGTTCTGGCGTGCCAACGGCTGTTCGGGCGAGGCGTTGTCCGACGAGGGCCCGGTCTTCATCACGTTCGACGTCAGCCCCGGCGACTCCGATGTTCAAGGTCCCGGAGTCCTACTGGGATTCACCGACTCGCGGACGTTCGACCCGCTGCCCCCCGCCGACCGGCGCGACCGCGCGCTGACCGGGTTCGCGGCGTTGTTCGGTGATGCCGCACTGCACCCCATCGACTACCTCGATCACTGCTGGAGCGCAGAGGAGTTCGCGCCGGGTGGCCCGACGGCAGCGGTGCCGCCGGGTTCGTGGACGACGTACGGGCCGTGGTTGCGTAAGCCCGTCGACGGCATCCACTGGGCCGGAACGGAAACCGCCGATACCTGGACGGGCTTTCTCGACGGTGCGATCCGCTCGGGTCAGCGCGCGGCCGACGAGGTGGACCGGGAGTTGTCGGCTAGGAGCTGACCCGTCGCTCCTCGGTGACCGAGTCGATGAGCCAGCGCAGGTGCTTGTTGACCGCATCGGGACGCTCGAGGATCGCGCAGTGACCGCCGGACAGTTCGACGAATTGCGCGAGATTCGGCACCTCTTTCGCGATTCGGCGCGACGACACCATCGGCAGCAACCTGTCCTGCTCGCTGCCGATCACCAACGTCGGCACCGACAGGTTCGTCAACCCGATGTGTTGCGGTCCGAGTTGGTCGACGAGCGTGCGGGCCCAACCGCCTCGTCCGGCGGGCGGGGTCGCGGTGAACAGTTCGTAGATGAACTCCGCGATCGCAGGATCGGCGTCGCGGCCGACCGCCAGGGAAGACACGAATCGTCGGCTCGTGCGCGTAGCCACTCGCAGCAGCGGCGCCTCGCCGAACGTCTTGAGCAATGTGCCCGCAGTGAGGACGCGGGCGGCGGCCAACGGCGCTGGCACCGGCAGAAAGTTCACATGACGCAGCAGGTCGCCGGTGGTCGTGTTGATCAGGGCGGCTCCATCGACGAGCTCTGACACCCGACCGGGATAACGCTCCGCCCACGACGAGATCGCGATACCGCCCATCGAGTGGCCCGCGATGACGGCGCGCTCCCCCGGCTTCAACGTTGCCTCGAGCACGGCGTCGACGTCGCCGGCCAGGCAGTCCAGGCTGTAGCCGCTGCGCCTGACGGGTATTGCGCTGCGGCCGTGGCCGCGGTGATCGAAGGCGATGACGCGGTGATCCCTCGCCAGGTCGGCGATCTGGTAGGCCCACACCCGAAGGGCGCAGGTGATGCCGTGAGCCAGCACGACGGGGTAACCGTCCTCGGGTCCGAAGACCTCGGCGTGCAGGCGGATGCCGTCCTTGGAACGCACACCCACGCTGCGTCCGCGGCCCAACGCCTCGGCCGCGGCGAACCTTCTCGCCCGCGATCGGCCTCTTTGACCTACCGCCATGGGTACTCCCCTCGCGCTCGGCAACATTGCCGGATTCATCAGCCTACCGGTCGGTTGGTCGGAGTTCCCGCAGGAGTTAAATGGTGGCGTCGACGAAAGAAAGGCCACAATGCGCGCGATACAGATAGCCAGCCTGGACGGACCGCAAGCGGCGAAGCTCGTCGAGATCGACGAACCGGCAGGCGACGACGCTGTCCTGGTCGACGTACACGCCGCCGGGGTGGCCTTCCCCGATGCGTTGCAATCGCGCGGGCTCTACCAGTACAAGCCGGAGATGCCCTACACGCCTGGCGCCGAAATCGCCGGCGTGGTGCGCAGCGCACCCGACGGCGCACACGTCTCGGCGGGCGATCGGGTGTGCGGCCTGACAATGCTGTGCGGGGCGATGGCCGAAGTCGTTGCGCTGGCACCAGATCGGGTGTTCAAGCTACCCGACTCGGTGTCGTTCGAGGCCGGGGCCGGTCTGTTGTTCAACGACCTCACCATGCATCATGCGTTGCTCACCAGGGGGCGCCTCGCCGAGGGTGAGACGGTCCTCGTGCATGGTGCGGCCGGCGGTATCGGGACATCGACGCTGCGGTTGGCACCGGCGTGGGGCGCGTCGCGGACCATCGCGGTCGTCAGCACCGAGGACAAGATCGCGGTCGCCAAGGCGGCCGGGGCCTCCGACGTCGTACTGGCCGATGGGTTCAAGGATGCGGTCAAGGAACTGACCGCAGGCCGCGGCGTCGACATCGTCGTCGACCCGGTCGGCGGCGACCGGTTCACCGATTCGCTGCGTTCGCTGGCACCGGGCGGGCGACTGCTCGTGGTCGGATTCACCGGCGGCTCGATCCCCGAGGTCAAGGTCAACCGGCTGCTGCTCAACAACGTCGACGCGGTCGGTGTCGGTTGGGGCGCCTGGGCGGGCACGCATCCGGGCTATCTGCTCGAACAGTGGGCCGAACTCGAACCGCTGCTGGCGTCGGGCGAGGTTTCCGCGCCCACCCCCGAGATCTATCCGCTCGAGCGCGCAGCCGATGCGATCGCGTCGCTGGAAGACCGCAGCGCGAAGGGCAAAGTCGTCGTCAAGCTGCGGTGAGGCTGCTTCGGCGGCGACGCCGCGTCACGGTCCGGCGCTTCGATGCGGTGACAGCTACGTGGGTGGATGTCGATGACGTACAGGCCACCGACCGCGACGAGTTGACCGTCGCGACATTCAACATCTGGTTCGACGACTACCACGCCCAGCAGCGCTACCATGCGATCGCCGATCTGCTGGGTGAGCGCATGCCCGATGTCATTGTCCTGCAAGAGGTCACGCCGGTGGCGCTTGACATCTTCCTCGAACAGGCGTGGATTCGCGAAGCGTATCTGACCGCGTCGGTGGTCGGCGGTGGCACCGGCAACTACGGAATGCTGATGCTGTCGCGGGTGCCCATCTTGCGGGCCACCTACGCACAGCTGCCGACGCGCCAGACGCGCGGAATCCTCGAAGCGGAGCTGGCTCTCGACGGCGCCCGGCAGATCGTCTGCTGCGTGCATCTGGACAGCGGCAAGTCCTCGGCACGGCTACGCGCTTGGCAGTTGCGCAGGGTCTTCCATGGGCTGCGGACAGCCGAAAATGCTTTGGTACTCGGCGACTTCAACATGCGCGACGCAGAAAACGAACGGATCGCCGCGCCGTTCTGCGACGTGTGGCCCGCGTTGCGGCCGGACGACCCCGGCTACACCGAGAACACATCGATCAATCTGATGCGCTTCGACGCTCGGAACAAGAAGCGACACGTGCGGTTCGACCGTGTGCTTCTCAAGGGAACCCGCTGGCGCGCGGCCGGTATCGAATTGCTTGGCACGCAACCGATCTCCCCTGAGCTGCCGCGGGTGTTTCCCTCCGACCACTTCGGCGTCGAGTGCCGCCTCGTCCGTCACAGGTAGGGGTCGGCCCAGGCGCTGATGATCTTGGCGGCTCGCGCCGCCTGGTTCTTGCCGGTGAGCAGGTGGTCGGCCCCCTCCAGCGAGACGAAGCTGCGGGGATGCCTGGCCGCGCGGAAGATCTCGCTGGCGTTGGCGATGCCGACGGTGTTGTCGGTGGGCGAATGCATGACGATCAGCGCCCGGCGCAGGTTCCGGATCTGCTCGCGAAGATCGGCATTGCGAACGTCTTCGATGAAGTGCCGCTTCAGCGTCAGCGCCTTTCCGCCGGCCAAGAACGGCGCCTCACCTTCGGCCTCGATCCGCGCCACCAGCGCGTCGTAATTCTTTTCGACGTGTCCGGGCTCGTACGGTGCGCCGACGCTCGCGACCGCCGCCACGGTCGGACACTCGTGCGCGGCTGCGATAACCGCCGAGCCGCCGAAGGAGTGACCGACGAGCAGCCGTACCTCCCGGCCCGACTCGTTCATGAACTCGACCGCGCGGACGGTGTCGTCGACCTTGTGCGAGAACGAACCGTCGCCCCAATCCCCTTCGGAATCGCCGAGGCCGAGGTTGTCGAAACGCAGCACACCGATGCCCTCGCTCGCGAGCTGCTTGCAGATCCGACTGGCGGCGGGACTGTCCTTTCCGAGAGTGAAGCCGTGCGCGAAGACAGCCCATCCGCGCAGGTCGCCCTCGGGAAGATCGACGAGGCCAGCCAGAACGGGTCCGGTGGTGCTCGGAAATCTGACACGCTCGGCCACGCACGTCATCCTGTCATTCCGCGCACCGAGACTGTCTCGGCGGGTTCTAGAACTCGCCGGCCTCGAGACCTCGCTTGACCTCGAGTCGGCGCAGCTTGCCTGACGTCGTCCTCGGCAGCGAGCCGGGGCGAACGAAGACGACATCCGACGGCACCACACCGCACTCGGATGCGACGCGCTGCACGACTTGGGCGCGAAGGTCCGCCTCGTTGGGTCCCCGGAACTCCGCGACGATCATGACGCCCGCACGTATCGACCGCTCTCCGACACCGATCGCGACGACGGCGCCCTCGCGCACCCCAGGGACCGTGGCGGCCACCTGCTCCACCTCGGCGGGGAAGATGTTGCGGCCCGCGACGGTGATGAGTTCCTTGGCGCGCCCGCACACCACCAGCCCGCCGTCGACGAGGTAACCCAGATCCCCGGTCGCGAACCATTCGTCGGCGTCCACTGCGGCGTCACCGATATAGCCCGACATCATCGACGTGCCGCGAATCATGACCTCGCCGACCTCATGCCCGGCGTCCTGAGTCGTCGCATCGTCGGGTGATTCGATGCGCACTGACATCCCCGGGATCGGCTCGCCGAGCACCGCGTTGCCCGACTCGTCGGCAATGAGGCCACGCCCCGGTTCGGGAACCGTTACTGCACAAGTGGATTCGGCCAACCCGTAGGACGGCGCCAGTGCGCCGGCGTCGAAACCGAAGCGGGCCATCTCGGTGGCGAAGCGCGCGGTGAGTTCGCAGTCGACGGGTTCACCGCCGTTGAGCGCGAACCGCATGGCGCTCAGGTCGACGTCGGTGACACGGCGCGAATACTTGCCGATCATGCCGTAGGCCATATTCGGCGCTGCCGTGATGGACGCCCCGCTCTCGGTGAGCCAGTTCAGCCATCGGAACGGCGACGCCTGAAACGCCGTCGTCGGCGCCTGCCACACGGCCGTGCCCGCCAACGCCCCCGCGAGAAGCAAGCTCAGCCCCATGTCGTGATACAGCGGCAACCAGGAGCAGCCGACGTCGACTGTGGACACCCCGATGCGGGCGTTGAGCCCGCTCAGGTTGGCCAGCACGGCGTCCGGCGAAAGCCGTACCGTCCGCGGGACTCCCGTCGACCCCGCGGTGCCCTGCAGGATCGCCACCGGGGCGAGGCGGTCCGGCGGCACGAACGTCGTCGATCGACCCGCGGGCGCGACGGAGTCGAGTTCCTTGACGACGAGCGGCCCTTCGGAGGCCCACAGCTGCTCGAGGTGGGCGCCGTGGCTGAGCACGTGGCTGACACCCATGCCCGCAAACCTGCCGAGCGTCGTGCGTGCCCACTGATCGGTGTCGGCGCCGCGGACCGGCCCGTGGGTGATCGAAACCGCCGCGCCGGCCTGGAAGGCGCCCAGAATCGCGGCGATGAACTCGACCGTGGGTTCACCGGTCAGACCGAGCGCGGCGACGTCGTCGTTCAGCAGCCATTCCGCGACGTTCTGGGACCGCGCATGCACCTCCGGCCATGGATGACGGGTCCACTGCCCGTCGTCCAGGACGGCCAAGAACTGGCCGCTGCTCGATAGCCGGTTGGCTAACGCCGTTGCCAACGAGTTCATTGCACCCTCAAACGTCCTATGCTCGTCGAGTGCTACGAAGAGTAGCGGGCTGATCCTCGCAGGCGGCGGGGCCGTCAGAGCAGCCGATCCGAGATGTCGAGATAAGCCGGTACGATTGACCGTCCGCCGTACCTGCCGGAAAGACTCGGCAGGAAGAAATCAGAACAGTATCGGGGCCGACGTTTGTCACTCATCCACGAGGTTCACTAAAACGGCCCCCGGAGTTTCCTCCGGAGGCCGTTCCATTTAGTAGCGGGGACAGGATTCGAACCTGCGACCTCTGGGTTATGAGCCAGCCGGTTCCGGTCTCGCATGGCCTCCCGGGTCTCAAACGTGCAGGTCACGATCAACCGCCCGTCCCAGCCATCACGGTGCGTCTCACATCATCACGGCAGTTGCGCCCTGTTTCGTTCACAAATCCGTTCACAGCCTAAGGCGTCAATTGCCGCCGCTCGGCCACCGGTCGGCGACGCTGCTGCAGGGTCTCGAACTGGCACCACCCTTGCATCGCCGGGGACTTACACGGCCCGGAGGGTCGCCGCGAACACCGCCCGCTGTCACGAACGGGTCAGGAGAGCCTGATTGTGGTTGGGATCGAAGCGCCGGATAACAAAGAGGCGGGCGGGCGTCGTCCAGTAGTGCGCGACGCCCGCCTGACCTCTCGTGAAGGAATCCGATTAGCCGATTACCGCCGCCGCGAGCGGGCACACATCGTGCTCTCGAATAGGTATCCGTTTCGGAGCAAATTGATAAACTCGCGAATTAGGTAACCGTTTCACAGCAAATTGAAAACTCCCATTGTGCGGGGCGCGCACAGCCTGCTGAGGTGGGTCAGTGAACCGACTATATTTCGGCGACAATCTCGAGGTGCTCGACGAGCACGTCGACGATAGATCCGTCGACTTAGTCTATCTGGATCCGCCGTTCAATTCGAACCGTAACTACTCCGTCATCTTCGGGCGAAATCGAGCCGTCGACGAGTCGGCGGCGCAGATCCAAGCGTTCGAAGACACGTGGCGGTGGACGCACACCACCGAAGTGCTTTTAGGTCAACTGTCGCAAACGGCACCGCGGCGGGTCGCTGACACCCTTTCTGGGTTCTATACGCTCCTAGAAGAAAGTGAGGCGCTTGCCTACCTCGTCAATATGACGCCTCGCCTGCTTCAACTGCACCGGGTGCTCAAGCCCACCGGATCCCTCTACCTGCATTGCGACCCGACAATGAGCCACTACCTCAAAGTCCTCCTAGACTCGATATTCGGTGCCGAGAACTTCCGTGATGAGGTCAGTTGGCAACGGCACAATGCCCGCAGCGTGAAGCAGGCAATCTGGCCGCGCCTCCACGACACACTGCTCTTTTACGGCAGGAGTCGTATTGGCACATTCTTCGAAACTCGGGTGCCATCGGGAGCTATGTCTGAGCCCCACGACATTGTGACTTGGACCGACGGTAATCGTTACCGCACGAAGGATTTGACTGGTCCGGGAACGCGGAAGGGAGAAACTGGACAACCCTGGCGCAACCCGACTGGTGCTGGCCGACATTGGCGTGTGGGGCACACCACGCTCGAACAACTAGATATGGAGGGCCGTCTCTATTGGCAGAAGAATGGCATGCCTCGCGAGCGTGCACAAGATCCGTACGTGCCCAGCGAACGGTCGGTGATCGTCGGCGACGTGTGGACTGATATTCCTTCCATCAACTCTGGTGCCGCGGAACGCCTCGGCTACCCTACGCAGAAGCCTTTAGCACTTCTTGTGCGAATCATTCAAGCGAGCAGCAACCCCGGCGATGTCGTTCTGGACCCCTTCTGCGGGTGTGGTACTACAGTCGACGCCGCACAACGGCTGGGTCGTCAGTGGATCGGTATCGATATCACCCACCTCGCGATCGACGTCATCACCAAACGGCTGCTGCACACGTACGGCGGCGGAGTGTTCGGCTCCATCGAGCTTTCCGGCATCCCGAAAGATCTCGGTGGTGCCCGCGCACTGTTTGACCGGTCACCGCTGGAATTTGAACGCTGGGCTGTCTCCATGGTCAACGCCGAACCGAACGAGAAACAGGTCGGAGACAAAGGCGTTGACGGCGTAGCGAGGTTCCCGCTCGGCACCGGCAAGATCGGCAAACTACTGGTGTCGGTGAAAGGCGGTAAGACAATCAACCCGTCGATGGTGCGCGACCTCTCCGGCACCGTAGAAGCCCGCAAAGCACAGATGGGTCTTCTCATCACCCTGGCACCAGCGACCAAAGGCGTCACCGACGCGATCAACCACGGAGGCGTTTTCGCCCACCCCGCCAACGGCGAGCAGTACCCGCGCCTGCAGCACATCACCGTGGCCGATCTGCTCGCCAAGAAACGCCCGCAGGTACCCCCGACCTTCCTGCCCTACATCGCCGCGCAGAAACACACGGTCACCCTCGAGCAGACCACTCTATTTGCGGCCGGATAAGCCCCCAAAAAGACCCCCGAGCGCGCACCTGGCCACGATCGAACGGGAGTTCACGGCGAGCCAGGCCGCCTGTTTTGAGTCCCAGAAACCCGCTGCTGACCTGCAAAGATATGTGGTGCGCGATAGTGGGATCGAACGTGTTGACGACGGTTGAGAACCCGGTACCCAACACCGCGACCCCATGGATAACCGCTATATCGATAGGGTTTCGGATACGTGTTCGCCCCGCTGGCAGACTTTGATCGCGCTCATCGAAATTCCCCAGGTGTGCTCGTTGAAATTCCTCACCTGTGAGCAGCGGTCAGTGTAGTGGTT
>JAIEPH010000045.1 GCA_019749805.1 Mycobacteriaceae bacterium
TCGAGGCCCTACTCAGGTGTCAGCGATGTCCCGAGACATACCGGTGTCAGCGATGTCCCCGAACAGGACACAACCCTCGCGGTCGGTATGCGCGCCGAATCCGCAACGTAGGGTGGCTGCGTGAGCTCGCGACCGAGCCGACACCGGCCGCACCGCGCTAACCTCTGCGCGCCTCGTCGACGTACGCCGTGATCGCATCGGTCAACGCACGTAGTTCGTGGCTGACGTCGACAGGGTCCGGCACCGCCATGGTGGCCACCATGGTGCCCATCAACGTGGTCCACACGAGATTGCCGACCGCATCTGCGCGCTCGGGCTCTAGTCCCTCGGCGACATAACGACCGAGGCCGGTGAGCGTCGCGAACAGATCCAACAGATGACGTTGATCGACGTCCGCCCGGCTGGCCCTCGTCGCGATCAGAATCTCCAGTGCCGCAATCGATGTCGGGCTGAGGAACGCCTCAGCCACCGTATTGACGAGGAGTTCGGTCCTCGCCCGACCCTCGCGCGAGCCCAGCTTCGGCTCGACGTCGCGCAGCTTGGCCAGCAACTCGCTGAAGCCGCTGTCGACGACGGCCATCAGCAGCCCGTCGCGGTCACCGAAGTGGTACTGAATCACTCCCCACGTCACACCGGCGCGCTCGGTGATGTGTTTCGCGCTCGCCGCGCCGAAGCCCTCCTCAAGGACACAGCGCACGGTCTCATCGATGACCGTCGCCCGCGTGCGGTCCGCGCGAACCTGCTTGCCGTTGGCGGGACGACGCGGGGTGACGTTGGCGGTCATATTCGGTCCAATGCTACTGCTCAGCGCTATCGGCGAAGGCGGGCAAGACGAAACGCTCGACGACACGGCGCTCGGCGTCGACGTCGACGTCGTCGACAGGCCAGCAGAGCATCGACAACACAACCCGCAGGATCCACTGCACAGCGTCCCGGTCGTCTTCAGTGAGTCCATTCAGGTCGGTCGCGAACCCGGCCACGACAGGAGATTCGGCCAGCCATGTCATCCCCCGTCCACTGCGAAGCGAATCGACCATCGACTCACGAAGCGGATGGGAACGAATCTGTGTGAGCGCCACCGCGATTGCCTGGGCAATCCGGTCAGCCCCGGATAGCCCGTCAACTGCCTTCCCGACCGTCTCGACGACGCTTGCCGCAGAACGAAGCAGCACTGCGTCGCGTATTTCCCCCTTGCCGCCCGCATGGCGATAGATCGTCGCCCGGGAGCAGTGCACGCGCGCGGCCAAGATGTCGACATCGAAGGCGTCCAGCCCGTCGCGCGCGATGAGCTCGGTCGCCGCGTCGTATATGCGCGCGGCGGCCGCGGATCGCCGATCACCGCCGACGAGCCAGTCGTTGCGAGACATAACCTCGATGTTCTCACAGTGAGACAAAATTCCGAAGAATTCTCACCATCGTTCCTGGTCCGAACCGCGATGTGAGACAGCGCCGTCGACGCGTTCCTACCTGCACTTTTCAACTTCGCGCGCGCCCGTTGACGCGGTGCGTAGTCCCAATCAACCTTGACGAATGACGGTGCCCGACGGCCAACTCGGTCTCGCGTTGTTCGAGGACGAGTTCATCCAGGATCCCTACCCGCTCTATGCGCGTATGCACGCCACCGGGCCAGTCCAGCGGATCGGCGAATCCGGGTTCTATGCGGTGTGCACGTGGGACGCGGTCAACGAGGCCATCGGCCGACCCGAGGACTTCTCCTCGAACCTCACCGCGACCATGACGTACGAGAACGGCACGGTCGGCCAATTCGCGTTCAGCGAGCTCGGCAGCGAGTTGCAGGCGTTGGCGACAGCCGATGATCCCGCGCATGCCGCGCATCGCAAGTTGCTGCTGCCACAGCTCGCCGCACGGCGAATCAATGCAGTCGAAGAGTATGTCCGCGAGATCGAAGCCCGACTGTGGCAGGAGCATGTTCGTGACGGACGCGTCGAGTGGATGTCGGCGGTGGCGAACCGCCTGCCGATGATGATCGTGACGCGCCTCATCGGCGTACCCGACGTGGACAGCGAACAGCTGATGCGCTGGGGCTACGCAGGTACGAAAACGGTGGAAGGGCTAGTCAGCCAAGCCGAGCTCGCCGAAGCCGGAGCGGCAGTCATGGAGCTCGCCGTTTATATCAACGAACATTTTCTGGCCGCCGCCGAGGATCCCGAGGACAACCTGCTGGGCGATCTCGCAACCGCCCGTGCCGCAGGGGATTTGACGGACGCCACTGCACTGAACATCATGGCCACGTTGTTCAGTGCAGGCGGTGAATCGACGGCATCGTTGATCGGATCTGCCGCGCATGTGCTGGCCTCTCGGCCCGACGTGCAGCGCGAGGTTCGTGAAAATCCGGATGAGCTGTCGGCGTTCTTGGAAGAAGTGCTTCGGTTCGAGCCGCCATTCCGGGGGCACTACCGCCATGTCGTCAAAGACACCAGCTTGTGTGGGGTCGATTTGCCCGCCGACTCCCGTCTCGTGCTGCTGTGGGGCGCGGCCAACCGCGACCCCTCACATTTCTCCGACGCCAACGAATTTCGGCTCGACCGCCCCGGCAGGAAGGGACATATCACCTTCGGTAAGGGAGCCCACTTCTGCGTCGGGGCGGCGCTCGCGAGGCTGGAAGCAAAGATTGTCATCGGCCAACTCGTCGACCGCACGACGTGGATCGAGGCGGTGGACACCGTACGATGGCTGCCGAGCCTGCTGGTACGGCGACTCGAGCGACTCGAGTTGGCTGTCGCTACAACTTGAAGCGGCCCGCGAACGCACGCAACGGGAGATCGGCGCTCGTCACCAGCCCAGGCGGCGCGTCGACCACCGACGTGATCGCACTCAGGGCGGGCATTCCGGTCACCGTCATACCGATCGACGCGAAGTTCGCCGGATCGGACAGGTCGACTCCGGGCTTCGGGAAGATCATGTGCTTGTTGTACACACACGGATCACCCTTGATCTGTGTGATGTAGCAGCCCTTGATATCCCAGCTCGGATCCGTATGCGGAGTCATCTGCCACTCCAGATGCGTCTCGACTCTGGGCACGCCGTCGACCATGCCCTGGTACTTGAGGTAGTTGCCGCCGAGCGAACCCTTCGGCAGCACGTACCAGCCCAGATCGACATCCTTGGTGCACGCCCCGAGCTCGAAGCTGAACTTGACCTCGTCGAGTGTCAGATCAAAGCAGTCCGCCATCATCAGGACACTGTCCGCGAACACGCGGGTGTACTTCTCCAACTTGCCCGGGATGCTCGGATCGTCCACGGGCAGGCCGTAGCCGACCTCGATCCAGGTGTCCTTCGAGTGGTGACACGACACGTCGACCGACTCGATCGTGGTGACGTTCTCGATCTCGGCGACATCGGCTGAGCACACGACTCCCAGGATCTGGTTCAGGCCTGGATTCATCCCGGTGCCGTAGAAGGTGGAACCGCCCTTCTCACATGCCTCCCGAAGCAGTTGCGAGACAGGCTTACCCGACGGATGCGGATGGTTGGTGTCGCGGTGCCAGCCGGTGATCCAGTCGGCGGTGGTGACGATGTTGATGCCGGCCTCGAGGATCTTGACGTAGAGGTCCTCGTCGGGGAAGACGCCGTGGAAGGTCAGGACATCGGGCTCGGCGGCGATGATCTCCTCGATCGACCCGGTCGCGATCACCCCGTTGGGCGCCAGCCCAGCGAGCTCGCCGGCGTCCTTCCCGACCTTTTCCGGTGAGTAGCAGTGCACACCGATCAGTTCGAGGTCGGGCCGGTCTGCGATTCGCTTGATCATCTCGCTGCCGACGTTGCCCGTCGCGACTTGGAACACGCGGATCGGCTTACGATTTGCGCTCAATTCTCATGCCCTCTCATGGCTGCGTAAACGTCGGCGGTGCTGCCACCTATACCGTCGGGATAGAACTGTTTGGCCCAATTCCGAATGGCGGTGAAGCCCTGCTGCTCCGACCCTGCCAGCGCCGGCGGGTCCGAATAGCGTTGGTGCTTCCAGATATCGATGTCCTGAGCGAACTGCCGGATCACTTCCTGTCCGAATTCGCGAGCCTTCATCTCGGCGCGCTCCGGATTTCGTGTCGGCTGCCGACCGATGTACACCATGAACCGGACGTCGGATGTCCGGTCGTCGACAGGTGTGACGGCTGAGATGGTCCTATTGTCGATCATCCCATAACTTTTCGTCACCGCGATGCCAAGACCACCGTTGATCGCCTCGACCCTGCTTTCGATGTCTTCGATGCGCTGCTGCTCGTCGCCTTCGAAGGTGATCGTGAAATCGACGTAGGACACCGCGTCGTCGAAATCGTGCCGGGTGAAGATCGGCACGATCGGAGTCTGGTGCACGAACTTGAAATGCGCGAAGTCGACACCGTTCTCCAGCACGTACTGCGGATGCATCTCCAGGGCTTCGCGGTACAACCGCTGCTGCGGGTAGTAGCCGTCAGCACTGCTGCCGTCGTTGAAACTTGCGAAAACGTCGGGAGCCTCGAAGAACGGGTCGCGGCGTTCGACGTCGTACCAGATGTAGATGGCCTCGTTACGCTCCACGGCCGGATAGGTGCGGATGCGGCGCCCCCGGTTGGGCCGGTCCTCGTAGGGGATGCACACGTTGCGGCCCTCGTGGTTCCACTGCCAGCCGTGAAACGGACATTGGATGACCTCGCCCTCGACGTGACCACCGTGACCGAGGTGCGCGCCGAGGTGCTCGCAGTATGCGTCCATCACGGTGAGCTGGCCGGACTCGGCTCGCCACGCGACCATCTCGGTGCCGAAGTACGTCATCCGATGCACGTCGCCGATCTTGATCTCGTCAGACCACGCAACTTGGAACCAGCCGGTCGGCTTCATCGACAGGGGTGGCTTGGCCATGCGAAAAATGATAAAGCACTCAATGTATAAAGGCGACAGCCCGCCTGCCTGCCCGCTCAGCGCGGTTTAATGGTCCGTGCCCAATCGAGTACAGACCCTTCTCGGCGTCGACTTTCCCGTTGTTCAGGCTCCCATGACGTACATCGCGCGGGCGGAATTGGCCGCAGCGGTCTCAGAGGCCGGCGGGCTGGGGATGATCGAGACCTTGACCCCAGAGGGCCGTGCGGACCTCATGAGGGTGCGCACGCTGACGGACCGGCCCGTCGCGGCCAACTTGATGATCCAGGGTTGGAAGGACGACCCCTCGATCGTCGAAACGCTCACCGCGGCGGGGGTGCGGCACGTTTTCACCTCCGCAGGTGATCCCGCGTTGTTCACGACGAGACTGCACGACGCCGGCATGACGGTGGTGCACGTCGTCGGATCGTTGCGGGCGGCACGCAAGGCGGTCGACGCCGGAGTCGATTCCTTGGTCGTCGAGGGTGTCGAGGGCGGCGGCTTCAAATCCGCGCTGGGAGCCTCGACCATGGTGCTGCTCCCCTTGGTCGCGGCCCATGTCGATTTGCCGATCATCGCCGCGGGCGGGATGTGTGACTCGCAGTCCGCCGCGGCATCCTTGGTCCTGGGCGCGGAGGGCGTTCAAATGGGCACGCGGATGCTGGCGAGCCGGGAGTCGTTGGTGCACATGAACTTCAAGGATGCGATCGTGGCCGCCAATGACGCGGGTACCGTGTTGCTCGACATCCCCGGCAACCCGACGATGCGTGTCCTGCGCACGGGCCTGGCCGCACGCGTAGCCGAGCATGATCCGAACGCCAAGCTGCTTGGCAAGGTGACCGAGCTCTACTTCGGCGGCGATATGGAAGCCAGCGTCGCGAACACCGGTCAGGTGTCTTCGCGTATCGCCGATCTCCTTCCGGTGGCCGATATAGTCCGCCAGACGTGGGTCGAGATCGAAGAGGCGTTGGACGCGGCGCGATCCCGCGTCGGCTAGGCGACGCTCTCGAGGAGGCGCGGTCCGGTTCCCGCCGTCGCGCGGACAGCCGGTGTCGTGTGCGCTGCGTCGCGCCGCGCGGTCCGCGTGTGAAGCGCGATCAGCGAACCCGACCGGACGATTCCCATCGGACCAGGGCCTGCGAACCGTGCGATCCCCGATGCCCGCAACGCCAGACCCGCCTTCGCCTGCCGATAGCCGACGCGGATACCCGCGGCGCACACGATCAGCAGACCACCGAGACCCGGCACGGCGATGGCGGCGAGCGCCGTCAACGACGCAGGCACCAGAACCGAGCTGACCACGTGATCGAGGAACGATGTGGTCGCGGGGTTGACGCCCGACGGGACCGGGGCCAGTCCGGACAGCGTCCGTTCGTTCTTCAAGCCGGTCGCGGGAGCGCTTCCCAGGTTGGCCGCACGAATCGCGGGGCCGAAGAGCGGTGCGCCCACGGTCGCGACCGGGAGTTGCGCCTGCGACACCGGCCCGAGCAGCGGGACGTCCACAGCTGTGCGCACTGTCGTCACGACAGTGCCGTTCGCACCGATCAGCGGCGGCTGGACATCGCCAGGATCAACCCCGAGCAACGTGACCAGGTTTCCGGGCACCTTGGCGACCTCGACGACAGCTCCGACCACGCCGCCCACCATCAGCGACACCCCCTCGATGGCGTCGGCGAGCGGTGTCTCGGACGTCGGCACTTGTGCGAGCGTGAAAACGCCCTGCCCAATTCCCCGCGCAAGGGTGACCGCCGCGTTCGACAAGGGCACAACGACGGCGTTGGAGATCGGATCCACCTCTCGGGCCGTCAGCCCGAACGCGAAGGTCTTCTCCTCCTCCGCGCCAGTGGTTGCAGCCACGAACTTATCGTTTTCAGTCGTTTTCGCCGATTCGGCGGCGGAGTTCGATCCCGACGGTGGGCTGTGCTCAACACCGGAACGTGTAAGCGCTCGCGTCAGAGGCGTTTGCAAGATTGCGCCCGGCGTCATGCCGACCTCGTCGAGATCCAACACAGCGATGGTGACGAGGTCCGGATCTTCTTCAGTCTTGCTGGATGTGTCTTCTTCGGTCTTGGTGGATGTGTTCGTCTGCGCTCGGACCGTCGAGGTTGGTCCGTTCTTGTTGGTCACGCTTGTGGTCGTCGTTTCCGTGCCGACGGTGGTGACCTTGCCCTCGACCGCATCGGTGTCGGTGGGCTGACTGCCGACAGTGCTGGTTGGACCGGTGGAGGTGGCTGTCGTCGTGCCGTCACCTGTGGTGGCTCCGGGGCTGCCGGCGGCAGCACCACCCGCGTCAGTCTGATCGGCGAAGGCGATTGCCCCTCCACTGCTGCAGACGAGGAGGCCGATCGAAAGCGCGCATGCACCCGCTGCATTGCGCAGATGAGTGGTGACGATGATGCCCTCCATTCAGCAAAATCACATGCTGATTCCGCAGGACATTGTCGCACAGAGGTGCCTATGTGAACTACAAATCTGACGCCTGGAAAGTGGCCCCGTCTCGGCGCATCGCGCCTGCGTATGGGCGCTGTATCAGCGCCCAGTGTCGCGGTCGTCGAGCGTCGCCGTGTAATCCGAAAAGGCGGCCCCTGCAGCCCGGCCCCGCAACCAGCGGTTTTTCCGCTTGACCAGGCAATCGGCGGCCGTCAAGATCACAGGTCGGTTCTTCGCCAGATGACATAGGTAAACGCTCGTATTTCAACGGCGCTTCCGTCGAATTTTCGCAAATCGGCCACCTGCGATTTGGGCAGGCAGCTGTACATGCCCAGAGATGCGGCCCGCGATTCAAGATCGATAGTGATTGCCACGGCGTCGGCGCCATTCACGGCTCAAGAATTGCGCCCGGCGAGCAAAGTCCTGCACTTGCCAGGCCGTCGCGTGGGCTAGACGATTGTGCGGTGCGGCGAACTTCACGCGTTCTCGTTCTCGGGTCCGGGTTCGCCGGGCTGTGGGCCGCCCTCGGAGCGGCTCGACGACTCGACGAACTCGGCGCTTCGCGGGGAGCGATCGAAGTCACGGTCGTCAGTTCGCAACCGTTCCACGACATCCGGGTCCGCAACTACGAGGCCGATCTCAGCGCATGCCGAATCCCGTTGCACGACTTGCTTGATCCGGTCGGCATCGGTTACATCACCGCCGAGGTGACCGGGATCGACCCGGCCCGGGCCACCGTGAGTACCGCAGATGGCACGACGATGAGCTACGACCGCCTGGTGTTCGCGCTTGGCAGCAGAGTAGCCAAGCCCGGCTTGCCCGGCCTGGACGAGTTCGGCTACGACGTCGACACCTATGACGGTGCGATGAGGCTGCAGGCTCACATCCGTGGTCTCACCGACCGCGCAGCGGAGCCCGCGAGCGCCACCGCCGTTGTCGTCGGCGCCGGACTCACAGGTATCGAGACCGCCTGTGAGCTGCCCCGGATGCTCTCGCACGCGCTGGGCCCCGAGGCCACACCCCGGGTGATCCTCGTCGATCACAACCCTTATGTCGGATCGGACATGGGTGAGTCGGCACGCCCGGTGATCCAGGACGCGTTGGCCGCCAACCACGTCGACACTTTGACGCGGGTGGGCGTCACCGCCGTCGACGAGCGGAGTGTCACTCTGTCGTCCGGGGAGGTGGTTCCCGCGGCGACGGTCGTGTGGTGCGCGGGCATGCGGGCCAATCCGTTGACGGCGCAATTCGGGGTGGAATGCGACCGTCTGGGGCGACTTCCGGTCGACGACTACCTGAGGGTGAAGGGGGTCGACGGGGTGTTCGCGGCAGGCGATGTGGCCGCGGCGCGCATGGACGACGAACACATGTCGGTGATGTCGTGTCAGCACGGGCGACCGATGGGACGTTACGCAGGTTACAACGTGATCGGCAACCTGCTCGGTGCACCGATGCTGTCGCTGCGAATCCCTTGGTACGTAACCGTTCTCGACCTCGGTCCGGCCGGCGCGGTATACACCGAGGGCTGGGATCGCAAAGTCGTCAGCACCGGCGCGGAAGCCAAGGCGACCAAGCAGGTTATCAACGGTGAACGCATCTACCCCCCGCTTACCGGCAACCGCGCCGCACTCCTCGCCGCGGCCGCGCCGGCGTTGCAGGCGGCCCCCGCCCACGGCGATTGACGTCCGCTACTTGCCGTTGCGCTCGCGATGCTTGCACCCCGGCCAGCAGCACGGTCTGCGCTGTCCCTCTTCGAGTTCCTCCTGAGTGCGGCGAATGCGGCGGTCCCGGGTCTTCTCCTGCTTGGCGTCCTCGACCCAGCAGATGAACTCGTTGCGCGCCAAGGGCGTGATGTCCTTCCACGCCGCAAGCGCCGTGTCGTTGGCGATCAGCGCGCGCAGATCTGAGGGCAGCTTGTGCACCACCCCGCCGGGCACCCGCTGACACTGACGCCACGATATCGAAGATCACGCTGAGACAGCGTGATCGCGCCAGTACAGTTCTGACGAGTCTTGTCAGGCAGCAGTGCCGGCGCGGCGGTCCGGCGCGGCACCTACAGCCATGAACGAAAGGTGAAAGCCATGAAGAAATGTGCTGTGGCCCTTGGGATTTCCATGGCTCTGCTGTCCGGCTGCTCGTACGCCAGCGTAGGAGCCGGCGAGCAGGCCGTCGTCGTCGATGGCTACTGGATGATTCCTACCGACCCGGTGGTGAAGGGATGCATCGAACCAGAAAACTCGCAAAACGAGATCACCAACCACGTCTACCGCTACCCGGCACGCCAGATCTCCTGGGACGCGACGGGCGACCCCGGCTCCGAGCGCGGACCTTATGTCGTGGTGTCCAACGCCAAGGCGCCGGCGGACATGAACGTCCCGGTGGTGGTGACGTTCGATCTGACCTCGGACTGCGAGAAACTCAAACAGTTCCATCGCGACTTCGGCACCAAATACAACGGCTGGTTGAACGACGACGGCACGGTCAGCGACGGGTGGGTTGAACTGCTGAACTACGTGATCGGACAACCGTTGCAGGACACGCTCAATGGGGTGGCGCAGAAGTACACATGGCAGCAGATCTGGAACGACGAGCAAGCGCGAACCGAATTTCGCAATGCGCTCCTCAAATCGCTGCCGAACGCCAGTAAAGCCCGCACCAACGGCGTCGACTTCTTCACCAACTTCCAGGTGACGGTGCTCAAGCCGACGCCCGTCAACCCGGAGCTGAAGGCGGCGATCGAACGCGAGCAGGCCGCGATTCAGAACGCGCAGGCCACGCAGGCGCAGGGAGTCGCCGAAGCCAACGCGAAAAAGGCCAAGGCGGAAGCGGATCTGGCCGCCGCCGTGGCCGAGACGAAGGTCGCCGAACAGGAGGCCCTCAAACGCGCCGCCGAGGTCAAGGGCTACCCCTCGGTCGAGGATTACCTGCGTGCCGAAGCGATCAAGCAGGGGCTCAACCCGTACCAGCCGACCTACGTCGTTCCCCAGGCCGGCTGAAGCCGCGCGTCGCGCAGTAAAATCGCCGCACGGAGTGCCTATCCTCGGCGCATGGTCGACGCATCGGATCGCGGACCGCTGTTCGACGGTTTGAACCTCGGCCGGCCTGCGACCGGCGCCCTGATCGACGCCGGTTACCGCACGCTGGCGGATCTGCCTGCGGATCTCGACGGCCTGTTGGCCCTCCATGGCGTCGGACCGAAAGCTGTGCGTCTGCTCCGCCAGGCACGGGCGAGCTGAAATGGACGACTTGAACAAGTCCATCAACGACCCGGTGGTCATTCACACCGACGGCGGGTGCCGGCCCAACCCAGGCCCCGGCGGCTGGGGCGCGGTGCTACGACAACGTCAGCATGTCCGTGAGATGTGCGGTGGTGAGCCCGGTATGACGAGCAACAACCGAATGGAGCTGACGGCGCCGATCATGGCTCTCGAGGCGCTCACGCGACCCGTGATGGTGCACCTCTACACCGACAGCACCTACGTCCGGAACGGCATCACCAAATGGGTCCTCGGCTGGGAGCGGAACGGGTGGATGACCGCGGCGAAGCAGCCGGTAAAGAACGTCGACCTCTGGCAACGGCTCCAGGCGGCCTGCGCGCAGCACCAGGTCGAATGGTTCTGGGTGAAGGGACACGCAGGTGTAGCCGACAACGAGCTGGCCGACGTCCTGGCCACCCGGGGGATGGAGGAAGCGATGACCCGGAGCGTGGTCTGCTAATTTCCTCGCGTGATGTCCTCAGCTGCACACGCAGTCGCACGGTTGTTCTTGCTGGCGGTTGCCGCCGTTGCCGGCATCGGTCTGCTCGCTGATCCGGTCGGTCAGACCCCGTCGGTGCGGCTGGCCAGTGACGCGAACCCATTGGTCGGGGCGCCGTTCTACGTGAACCCGAACTCAGCGGCGATGCGCGCGGCGAACGCGGCCGAACCCCCGAACCCGCAGCTGAGAGCCGTCGCCGACACGCCGCAGGCGTACTGGCTCGTCCCGGGCTCGTCGGCATCGACGGTCGCGAAGTACACCGGTGACGCGGCGGCTGCCGGCGCCATCCCGGTGTTCGCGATCTACGGAATCCCGCACCGCGACTGCGGCAGCTTCGCTGCCGGCGGCATGGCGTCGGGCGATGCCTACCGCGGGTGGATCGACGGGATCGCAGCCCAGATCGGCGTGGCGCGGGCGGCGATCGTCCTCGAACCCGATGCGCTTGCGATGGCCGACTGCCTGTCGGACGATCAGCGCCAGGAACGCTACGACTTGATTCGGTATGCGGTCGACTCACTGGCACGCAATCCGGCCGCGGCCGTGTACGTCGACGCGGGCCACTTACGTTGGCACAGCCCGGAAGAGATGGCATCGCGGCTCGGCCAGGCCGGTGTCGAACGCGCCCGCGGCTTCAGCCTGAACGTCGCGAACTTCTTCACCACCGAGGAGGAAATCGGTTACGGCGAAGCCATTTCGGGCCTCACGGGAGGCAAAAATTACGTCATCGACACGTCGCGCAACGGCAACGGAGCCGCGCCGGACTCGCCGCTGCATTGGTGCAACCCCAGCGGCCGCGCACTCGGCGTGCCGCCCACCACCGCGACCGCCGGGCCGCACGCCGACGCTTACCTGTGGATCAAGCGTCCCGGCGAATCCGACGGCAGCTGTGACAAGGGTGATCCGCCTGCGGGGACCTTTGTGAACTCGTACGTCATCGAGCTCGCCAGTAACGCAGGTCGTTAGGTCGGTGTCACGCGCGGGCGTTGCGCTGGCCGGCGGCCTCTTGCCACGCGCGATGAACCGGGCAGTGGTCGAACCAACATGACGGCCCGCGACGTGACTCCGCCCCGGACCCGATGGTGACCACGCGGAAGTACATCGGGTGCCCGAGGTCGCATTGGTCGCCTGTGTAGTCGTTCCGCCTCGTCACGTCCACCTCCTCAGCACTGCGCCCGCTTGTGTCGGGCCGTGCAGTCACACGCAATACCCGGCGCGGGGGCGGACAAACATTCGTCCCGATCACGGCGACGCGGGTGTCGTTTCGGCTGCGTGTCGGGCGTACTGGAGACGAGTAACCATACGAGAGTGGCCAATTCGGTGAAGATGGCTTGCACCGCGAACAGGAAGGCCAGTACTCGTGCCAGGTGGAGAGCACGTCATCGCAACCTTGGCCGTCCCAGGGCAGCGTCGACAGCGCCCCGACGAGGCCGACGGCCAGCACCGTCACCGTTGCCGCGGTCGCCGCGCGCGGGCCGGCGTCGGTCAGCGTCCGGCGGAAGTAGTTCAACTCGATGCCCGCCAACCTGGCGTCCGACGGCGGTTCGGTGATGCGGGACCTCATGCTGCTGCGGTTGCGGGCGCTGATTGCCCGGTCGGACGGCGACGACCCCGCATACCGCGAGTTGGTCCGTCGGTATGGCGCGATGGCGGAATCGCTTGGCTTCGATGGACATGTCGCGTGGGCCGAGGATGGATCCAACGTCGTCTGTGAATTCGCGCGCGACAACCGAAACCTGAGTGGAACCGTGTCCTAAATCACGGTCACGAACTCGCCGCCTGCGGTGTCTTAACTGGTAAAGGCCGTCGGCGATGATGCCCTGGCCCCAAATCGGAGGTTCACCATGGAAGTCGACAACGACCGCGGCATGCCACCGCCAGCGACGGGGATGCGCGTAATCGTGTTGCTGCTCGTATCGATTTGCCTCAGCACCGCAATCGGATTGGCGATGCTGATCACGGCGCTCGCACCTGCATCGGTCGCCGCCCCGTCGCTCAACCAGTTCGCACCGTGCGGTATCGCCGCTGTTTCGCTCCAGCACCACACCGCCGGTGCCGACTGCTCACTCGCGATCTCGTCATCGACGTGCTGCATACGCCGGCCCATCGGATAACAGACGACACAACGGAATTGAAAGATCAGACCGCACTGAACTTCTTGCCGTCAGTGAATTCGCGCGCTGCCACCGAGACCGATTTCGAGCACGCTGCCGGTGACGACGCCCGGATCTGTGACGAGATAGAGCAGTCCGCGACTCACGTCCTCGGGTTCAATCCACGGCCGCGGTATCGGGTTTGCCCTCATCATCCGTTGAACCAACTCGTCAGGAACATCGTCAGCGCCGGTTGGCTGCACCATCGGCGTGTGCACCGTGGTGGGGCAGATGACGTTGACGGTGACGCCTTCTTTCGCGACCTCCAACGCCAATGACTTCGCGAGCCCGATGACTCCCCACTTGGTGGCGTTGTACGCCGCCAGTTCCGGGATGCCCATTCGGCCACCCATCGATGAGGTGACGACGATCCGGCCGAACCGCTGCCGTCGCATCACCGGAATGGCGGCCCGCAGCGTGTGGAACACACCCGTCAGGTTGGTGTCCACGAGTTGGTGCCAGATCTCGTCGGTCACGTCTTGCAGCGGTCCGGTGCTCACGACCCCGGCGTTCGCCACCACGATGTCGAGACTTCCGAAGCTGCTGACGGTTTCTTCGACGGCGGCGCTCACTGCGGCGGGATCCCGCACGTCCATCGCGATCGGAAGACAGGCGGAGCCGAGCTCCCCGACCAGTTTTGCCGTGTCGCGGAGGTCGTCTTCGGTGCCTAGTGGATAGGTCAAGTTCATCGGCCGGGGCGCATCGGCGAGTACGACGTTCGCCCCTTCGGCGGCCAATGCCAATGCATGCGCGCGCCCCTGCCCACGCGCGCCGCCGGTGATCAGAGCGACACGGCCGTCCAGCACACCCATACCGTCAGCTCGCCGTCTCGTTGACCCGGTCGGTGAAAACCGGTTTCTCTCCGGACATCCCGGCGATCACGGTGACGAGGTGGTTGGGCTCTCTAATAAATCCACGACCGCTGTCTTCGCTCACACGTCGCAACTTACCCCGGCGTCGCGCTGAGAACTGTTCGGCGATGACAACAATCCGCGACCGCGCGTGGAGCAAACGCCGCTCTAGTGCCGACCTTGCGCTCGAAGGTCAGCGAGCATGGCCGTGATCGTCGCGAGGATCTCAGCATCTGGGCTGTGGAAGCGCCTACCCAGCCGCTGGACACCAGCGTCTATCCGCTGGAGAAGCGCACGATAGGCGTCACCGGCGGCTTCGGCGTAGCCGGCGGCGGCTTCCGCCTGAGATTGGTCGGAGTACCGCGTGGCTAGCGTGGCCAGTTCTTGGGTTAGATCCTTGGCCTGCTCGAGCACCTTCCCCGTTAGGTTGCGCGTGAAGTCGAGATCGGGCACGAACGGCGACTCGACATCCTCAACCAGTACCACCTCCAGCACATGACAGATCTGGTAGAGCATGTCGATCGTGGTTTCGACAGACCAGATCTGGGCACGTAGCTCCGGCGGCGGAACGGGAATCGTCAACAGGTGGGTCGACACTTCGCCTCGCGCCCATCGCTCCATATTCAGGGCGTGGGCCTCCCAGCGAGCGACTTCCGCTTCTGCGGCTCCTCGCGCGGCGGCGATCTCGGCCTCGGCGGCCGCCCGCGCGGCGGCCACGTCGCCACTCGCCTGCCCACGCGCTGCCGCCACCTCGGCGGCAGTGTCTGAGCGCAACTTTTCCAACTCGCGGCGCACCCGCTGCACGGCTTCTTCGCCCGTCGCCCGCTCGGTTGTCCGCTCGGTGCTCCGTTCGGCGGCACGCGCCTCCGCCGCGCGAACCCGTTCTTCGGCCGCCGCCACCTCAGCCGACGCATCGGCGCGGACCCGGTCGATCTGGGCCTGTAGTTGCTGCATCGCCTGCTCGCCGGCCGCGCGCTCGGTCGTCCGTTCGGCGCTCCGCTCAAGGGCACGCGCCTCGGCTGCCCGAACACGTTCTTCGGCCGCCGCCACCTCAGCCGCCGCACCGGCGCGCACCCGCTCGATCTCGGCCTGCAGTTGCTGCATCGCCTTTTGATCGGCCGCCCGTTCGGCTCTTCTTTCCGCGTCCTTGCGCTCGGCCTCGGCCTCCACCGCGCGGACGTGCTCACCCGCCGCCGTGGCAACGCGTGCTGACTCTTCGGCTTCGTCCCGCGCCAGCGAGGCCGCCGCTTCAGCGTCGAGCCTGCCCTGATGCGCCACGCGCGCCTGCTCCTCGGCCACCCGGCGCAGATGGTCGGCCTCGACGAGTTGCATCGCCAGCGATCGGCGTGGCACCGGTGGCCCGTTGCGTTCGCGGTGTTGGGCGAGTTCCCGCTCACTCATCCCCGCCAGTGCGAGGGATTCAGCCCGTGGTTGTAACCCCAACCGCTGCGCGGCGGCGACCGACTCCGCCGCCGCGCGTCGTGTCAACGCCGCCCATCTGTCGACGTCGAGGTCCTCGATGTGTTGGCGAGTCGTCGTCATCGGCGACGCCGCCCTCCGCTGGTCTCCGCCACCGTGGCGGAAGGCGTTTCGGTGGAATACTTTTCAGCCGCGGCCGTCGGTGCCGGCGTGCTTGGTTGCCGGTGCGCCGATGCATGTTTGTTGCCGCGAGTCTCATCGGACGCGCGCGTGGTCGTTGCGCCCGCGGTGTCGGAAACCGGACCGGCCTGTTGTGCCAGAACCAACAAGAGTTGCTCTTGGTACACCGCCACAGCCCTGGCGAGCGTCTCATCGCCGAGTCGCTCGGCATCACGAAGCAACCCACTCAACAACTCCAGGGTCACCGCGGGCCCAAGCCCCAGACTGGCCCCCTCGCTCGCGGCAGGCTCGATCCCGGCGGTGTCGACCACCCACTGCCAGCGCTCCCAGGCCAGAGCGTTCTCCGCGTCGTGACGAGCTTGTTCCTGACGGCATTCGTCTCGATCACGCTGCTGCTCGAACCGCTGACGGGCCCGTCTTGACGCGTAGAGCACCGCGCACGCCGCGATGGCC
Source organism: Mycobacteriaceae bacterium (assembly GCA_019749805.1). Lineage (GTDB taxonomy): Bacteria > Actinomycetota > Actinomycetes > Mycobacteriales > Mycobacteriaceae > Mycobacterium. The sequence goes on from JAIEPH010000045.1 coordinate 16,097, forward strand.
GCTGCCAACAGTGCCGCTAAACCGGCAAAGCCAGGCGAGAGCACGAAGTCCCGCGCAGGTAGATCTCCGAGAATGCCTACTGGAGGTACATGGTCCACAAAGCCAGTCTCGCACCGTGTGGACACGTGCAATGACGGAAATTCGAAGCAGTGATCGTGGCTCGACGGGACACGCGAGTGATGCCCTCGCGTAACCACAATCATCGGTCGGTCCCCCACGAATGTGATCAACTTTGCTGATCGCGTTTAGCCGGCGGAGGAAGGGGCATGGGTTGACTGTCAGCGACGACCCAAGCTCTGACCTTGCCGTACCAACGCACCGTCAGGCCAAGAACCGGAGCCACGAGTTGAACATCCGAAAATGTGTGTCTCTCTTAGTCACTTGCCTGGCCGCGGCACTCCTATTCGCCGCGAGTGCACCAGCTGAGCCACGGCCGACGATCCCCGGAGCCGATGCCGCTATCGCCAAGGCCGAAAGCATCCTTGGGACAGACCAATTCGGCATCTACGGATGTGAAGCGCTGGTGGCCTACGCATTCGGCGTGCCGCAGGAGCAATACGGTTGGGACGGCGCGTCGGAGACGATGTACCAAACCCTGCTCGAGCAAGGGAAGATCCACACCGACAGGAATCCCCCGCGTGGAGCGCTTGTCTTCAGCAGGGGATTCGTCGGCCCCCATATCGACATCGCCCGCGGGGATGGGACCTATATATCCGGCGGCGTCCAGGGACTCTCACCGGGTTACGGCGACGGGAGCAACATCCAAATCCTGCCCAGTCCGAGTGTGGGGGACGAGAACTACACCTACCGCGGCTGGAGTCTGGGCTTTCCGGAGTCCGAGCCGCCTGAAGCGTCCCGCTGAGGATGCGCGGGGAGCGCAACCAGTTTCAACACCAGGAACTCCCAGGCTTCAGGTACCACAGCCGCTACGATTTAGGTGACCTAATACGAGGTTGCCATGACAGACCCGACTGCCAACAGCCCGGCAGAGTTCACTCAAACTCAGGCGAGGGCCGACACCGGCGAAATGACAGACGTTCGCCCCGGCGCATTCAAATCAACATTTGCCGATATCAGCCCATCCGCGCCGCTCACTCAGATCGAGGTCGGCCAGCGGCTCGACGACTTCGATCTGCTCATCGAGCTCGGGAGCGGCGCATTCGCGCGCGTCTTCCTAGCCCGGCAACTGTCGCTGCAGCGACTGGTGGCGGTCAAGATTTCCGCGAATCGCGGCCACGAACCACAAACCCTCGCTCAACTTGATCACGATTACATCGTCCGAGTCTTCGACCAGCGCATTCTCCGCGATCGAGACTGGCGGCTTCTGTACATGCAGTATTTGCCCGGCGGGACGCTGCTCGACCTCGGTCGATTGGTTTTCGATGCGGACCGGCGACCCAACTCCGGTCAGGCGCTGCTCGACGCTGTAGACATCGCACTGGAGTCACGCGGCGAAAGCCGACCCACCGAATCAATAACTCGCGCTGAGCTAGCGACCCTTTCCTGGCCCGAGACTGTCGCGTGGCTGGGTAAACGACTGGCTGCAGCGTTGCACTATGCGAATTCAAAAGGCGTTCTGCACCGCGACGTCAAGTTAGCCAACGTACTGCTCGCACCCGATGGCACCCCCAAACTCGCGGACTTCAACATCAGCTTCTCCCGCAATGTTTCGGGCGCAAGCCCATTCGAGTATTTCGGCGGCTCACTCTCCTACATGTCTCCCGAGCAGCTAATGGCTAGCCGACCCGGGCACACGCTGGAGGCAGCTGACCTCGATACCCGCAGCGATATTTACTCGCTCGCGGTCGTGTTGTGGGAGATCCTGACCGGCCTGAAGCCATTTGACGATTCCGCCGCGCAAGCCGCTCGGGCGGGCTCGGCAGGATTGGTCGGCGACAGCACCGCGCTCGAGCTGATGCTGACCACCCGCGCAGAAGGGCTTTCGTCAACGACACTCGCCCGCCTTCCGAGCGACTGTCCTGCCGCGCTGCGTCGAGTTCTGCTGAAGGCACTGAGCGCCGACCGTGAGCAACGCTGGGCCACCGGTGCTGAATTCGCCGAGCAGCTCCAGCTGTGCCTTGACCCTCAAGCTCGCGATTTGGTCGATCCGCCGGCGAACAGTTGGCGCCTGCGGCTGCGGCCGTTCGTTCTGACGATCGCCTTGGTGGCCATCTTGGTTCCCAATCTGCTGGCCAGCATCTACAACATCCAGCACAATCACCTGCTGATCGTCAGCCAGCTTTCGGAGCAGGCCCAGCATCGGTTCGTGTTGGTCACCACTTTGTCCAACCTGATCTCCTTCCCGCTCGGCGGTGCGGTGCTGCTGTATTGGTGCCGCCGGGTCATCCTGGTTCCGCGGCGTCTGCGACGAGGACCGGCACCGCCCGCCCACGTGTTGGCCCAAACGCGCCACGACTGTCTCGTTGCAGCCGATCGAGTGGTGTTCGTTGTGTTCGGCCTGTGGCTACTGGCCGCCCTGAATTTTCCACTCGCTATGGAATTCGCCGCGGGTGGGATTTCCGCTAGGTCTGCAATTCATTTTTTCGGGTCGATAACGGTGTGTGGCGCGATCGCGATCGCATACCCGTTCTTCCTCTTGACCTTTTTCATCGTGCGCAGCGTCTATCCAGAATTGGTCGCATACGGACAGACGAATGTGCAAGAGGCCGAGCAACTTCGAGCGCTCAACCGTCGACTGTCGCGTTATTTGGCAATCGCGGCCTCAGTGCCGTTGCTCGGCATTGTGGCCGTCAGCTTCCTGACCGCCCCCGAGATCGCCGCAGTCATCGTTCCGATCAGGGTGCTTTGCATTGGGGGAATTGCCGGGTTCGTGCTCGCGTACTGGCTGTCGCGGTTGATCGAATCCGACATTGGCGCGCTCGAGCGGGTGATTCGCCACCGAGCGCCACACGAGCTCGCACATTCAATTCGCCGTGGGGGGCGACGCTGACAGACGAAGACTGCGCGAGTAACTCACATCTAGAGTCCGAAGATGACGGTACGGACTGCCCGTCGACGGGCGGCCCGTTGACCTGAACTGTGAGCAGCTTCAGATTCAAACGCGGTACAAGAAGTGGAGCTAAGGGGATTCGAACCCCTGACCCCCACACTGCCAGTGTGAAACTCGTTGTGCTGTCCTGTATCACTACGTCCACGACGTCCCGATCTCTGCAGCTCAACCGTCGGCGTGCGTACTCATGCGTCCCGTCCGTATTTGCGGGTGATCGAGCGTCTTAGGACACCGCTAGGACACGCCGAACAAACGTTCGCGCTGGCGCTGCGTGATGAGGGCTTGGGTAAGCGATGCGATGCGAGCTTGAGAAGGCTCGCCGCACAGGTATGCGGAAGACGCCGTCCGACCAGTTAGCGTTCAGAGGCTATGGCGAAGCGAGTCAGTCCAGCGATCCTGTCGCTCCGTCGGGAGGCGCTGACGCTCGCGTTTTGGTATCGCCAGGATTTCGGTCGTCACCTCAATTCGTGCCTGCCAGACCATGCACTCGCCGCCCAATTGTATTGGACCGAACACAAACGCAGCACTGGCGACCAGCTCGTCGGTACCCTCCGGGCGATCAGCACTAGTATTTCGATGCGCTACTGACGCTCATCCTGAGCACCGCAGAGGTCACCGCCGCCGCCCATTCGAAGCGTCTCGATGAGGCGAACGCAAGTACGAAGAAGCCACGGCTGCCCTCGCCTCTTGACGCGTTCAAGTGCTGCCTTATCGTCGTATGTGGTCCGAGGTGGAAGCTGCCAAGGTGCGGCGCGAGCAACACCGCGCACGGAATAGAGCACAGCAGGGAGTCGCGTTTTAAGCTAAATGAGTTGCGCGAAGGATTCATTACGTTGCACCAGCAAGAACCTCAAAAGCGTGGCTATTCGCTGGAGCATCTTCTGAACAAGCTCTTTAGTCTCTACGATATCTACGCGAAGGGTCCATTCCGAATAGTCGGCGAACAGATCGACGGTGCGTTCACCTTTGAAGGCGTTGACTTCCTTCTAGAAGCCCGGCGCGTGCCGACCAAGGCTGCCGCAACGGACTTGGGCACCTTCGCCGCGAAGATTGGCCGCAAGCTCGACAACACTCTGGGTCTGTTCCTGTCAATGAACGGCTTTCTGGAAACGGCGATATCGCTGCATTCAAAGAACCGTCCGGTGATGATCCTGATGGACGGCGCTGACCTTAGCCTGAGCCTCGAAGATCACATACCGTTGGCAGAGCTGCTCATTCGAAAACGACAGCATGCCGGACGAACTGGCGAGATCTTTCTCAGCGGGTATCAGCTGCTATAGCCGTGGCTACCATTGGCTTCGTCACACCGCCACGGCGATGGCATGTCGGTCGCCTGCGAGACAATTATCGCGATTAGCGCACAGCGGACCCCTTTCACGAGGATTGACGTGACGACCTACCCGAAAGACATCGAGGACGACGAGGCAAAGGCTGCCGAAACGGCAATGATGGATGAGTTCGCCGACCGCGTTCGCACCCGTGATCGAAGCCGGATGGGACCCGTACCTCCCCCACCTACAGCCGCTCATCGTCAACCTGAACCGTTCCGGGTTTGATGCCGCTTCCTTCTTTGAGAAGGATGCAGATTATGTCGAAGCACTACCCGATCGATCAGCGTGAGCGTGCGGTGAAGATGGTTCTCGATCATCTCGGCGAGTATCGGTCGGTGTATGCCGCGGCTCAGGCGATCGGCCCGAAGGTCGGGGTCGGCCCGGAGACCCTGCGCAAGTGGGTGCTGCAGGCCCAGGTCGACGCTCAGCAGAGCCCGGGTGTCACCACGGCCGAGCAGCAACGGATCAAACAGCTCGAACGCGAGAATCGAGATCTCAAGGAGGCCAACGAGATTCTGAAGGCGGCCTCGATTTTCTTCGCGAGGGAACTCGACCCTCGCCACCGTTGATCTGTTCGTCATCGATCAGATGCGTGCACGAAACTACCGGGTCGAGTCGATTTGCCGCGTGCTCACTGAGCAAGGCGTGGCGGTCGCCGGACGCACGTACCGAAACTGGAAGAAGGCCGCGCCGTCGGCGCGCACGATCACCGATGCCGGGCTCACCGACGCTCTACGAGCCACCATCGGCACGCCGGAGGGCATGTACGGGCGCCGGAAGATGACCGCGTATCTTCGCCGCCAGGGCCATCAGGTCGCCGCGTGCACCGTCGACCGTCTGATGAGTGATGAAGGCCTGTCCGGTGTGATCAGGGGCCGCAAGCACCGCACCACGATCCCCGGCGGAAAGGATGCCAAGCGGGCACCGGATCTGCTCGATCGCGACTTCACCGCGACCGCGCCGAACCGCAAGTGGGTCACCGACTTCACCTATTGCCGAACGTGGTCGGGATTCGTCTACGTGGCGTTCGTGATCGACTGCTACTCGCGGGCCATCGTGGGCTGGCATGCCACCACGGTCAAGGACACCGCGATGGTCACCACGGTCCTGAAGATGGCGTTGTGGCGGCGCGATCACGCCGATCACCGCGTCGGCGCCGGGCTGATCCACCACAGCGACGCCGGATCGCAATACACCTCGATAGCGTTCGCGGAAACCCCCGTCCTGGAGGGGATCGCGGCGTCCATCGGCAGTATCGGCGATGCCTACGATAACGCTCTGGCGGAGACGACGATCGGGTTGTTCAAGACCGAAGCCGTCGGCCGCGGCAGCCCGTTTCTTGCTGGCCCACTGCGCATCATCGACGACGTCGAGTACGCCACGATGGAATGGGTCGACTGGTTCAACAACCGCCGACTGCACAGCGGGCTCGACTACGTGCCCCCCGAGGAATACGAGAGCGCCTACTACGCTCAAACCCAGGGGTCCCAGCCGGCGACACCTCAACCATGAAGCCGGCATCAAACCCGGAACGGTTCAACCTCGTCCGCGACGCATCCCGCGAGCCGATGCAACCAGCGTCGCAGCGGCAGCGGACATCGGCCACGACCGCGCATTCCGGTCGCCCGCCGAACTCGCTGCCATAACAACCCTCACGCTCATCATCCCGGGCGATGACGACCGGCGCCCGACCGAGCTTGCTCACCGCATCAGCGATTGATGCCCACTGCTCAAGTCGCGCCCGTAAGCATGTCCCGGACGCCTAGCACGGCCGAAGACATGGGGCAGGAGTTCGCCCCGTCAATCAGTGACTTTCTCCAGAGCCTGTCTGCCAGTCAGTCAGTGACTCACAGCATGCGAACCGTTGAGCCGTACACCGTCTGCGCCCAGATCGGCAGCCCGCCCTTTAGGAACGCGATCAGGTCGTGGAGCTCAACCTGGTCATCAAGGCAGCGTTTAGGTGATAAGCGTTGCGCTGTCCGTCATCAGACGCTCGGATTCTTCGCGACAACTGTGACAGCACCCAGCCTCAGCAGCGCTGCCGTTTCCGTGCATGCCATTCCAGGATCCGCCAGGCCGTCCACCGTAGCGATAGAACGAGTTTAACCCCGGCGCCTAGGACTAATGGTCGTGGTCAAAAAGAACGAGGGTGTTGGCCAGGTCGCCGTCGATGAAGTAAGCACGACAGCTGAAGGTGTCATGGATCGTGTCCCCGAACGCGTTGCCCTCGACATCCACGACACCAGAAACGTTAAGCACCGTTATGCGGGAGTGGTCGACCCCTTTTAGGGGATCGTCGAGTAGTGAGAATAAATCCTGGCTGTCCGGGTCCAGGTCCGTGCTTGCCACCTCAACGTTTGAGAGTTTCGCCATTGACGGTGAGGCCAACTGCTTGAGCACGTCAGATTCGCAGCGGTTCTGCGCCGTAAGTTCCTTCGAGGGACGGTCCCCAGATTCGGCGATGCCGAAACCGCGTGTCGCGACGGCAATTACGGCCAGGATCACCACGCAACCCGCCCCGACCGCCATCAACCACGCACGCCTCCAGCTCTTGCGGGGTGTGAGTGGCGAACTCCCCATTCCTTACCTCCCGATACTGCGTGCTGAAGCTATCAGAACGGTGCCGCCGCCCGCATAACAGCTGCAAGGCCATAGTTACAATAGTGAAATTTGTGATTCTTGTTTACTTATGGGACTAAAGTGACTTACGGCGATTTGGTACGTACCTATTACGTACGTCGTAGACGACGACTAATTGCTAACGGGTGGAGACCATTTTGTCCCGGTTGGGAATCATTCTTGGTCTTGTCGGGCTGCTGGTCGGCCTCACCCTGCCCTCGCGGGCCGTCGCCGACGAGAACCTGTGGGATCCGACATTGCCAAAAGTCCTCAGCGCTGGCGCACCAGGCGATCCCGTCGCGATCGCGAACGCCTCGCTGCGAGCGACGAACGTCGCCACTGCGACCACGCTGGACCTCGGTCGAAAGTTCCTCAGCAGCCTCGGCATTGGAGGCAAGCCAACGACTGTGGCTCCCGGACGCCGCGTGTACGGCAGGGAGGCGATCGAGTACGTGATCCGTCGCGCCGGCTCCCAGATCGGTGTGCCGTACTCCTGGGGAGGTGGCAGCCTGACAGGTCCGAGTCGCGGCGTCGACGGCGGCGCTGACACGGTGGGCTTCGACTGCTCCGGCCTAACGCGCTATGCGTTCGCCGGCGTCGGTGTACTGCTCCCGCGGTTCTCCGGGGACCAGTACACCGCGGGGCGCCAGGTACCGCCCTCAGAAGCCAAGCGCGGCGACCTGCTGTTCTGGGGTCCGGGCGGCAGCCAACACGAAGCGCTCTACCTCGGCGGTGGCCAGATGCTCGAAGCCCAGCAAAGCGGCGTACCGATCAAGATTTCACCGGTACGAACCGGTGGAATGACGCCGTATGTGACGCGGATTATCGAAAGTTGATGATGATTCACCGGCTCAGTCCAGACGCGGGACCGAGTCAGCTCTCCTTCGTGATCAGCCCGTGCAGGGCCAACCCAATGACGCTGCGGCGCGCGGCTTCTGCGTCCCAGTGGTGACTGGCGCGCAGGTGGATATAGCCCCAGCCGACCATGTTGAACAGCACGGTCGCGGTCACAGTCTCGGGCACATGGCGCAGGGTTCCATCGGCAGCACCGTCGATGAGGAGGCGTTCGAACGGCTCAGCGAAAACATCGACGGTCAGCGCATCCGGGCCCGGCCGGTGGAAGACCTCGCCGTGCGCGAGGAACATTCCCGCGAGCAAGGGAAGGTATTCGTCGGCGGCCGCGCACATCGCCTCCAGTGCGGCCTCTAGCCGTTCCGCCGCGGTTCCGCGTCCGGTGATCGCGGGCCATATCGCGTTGCGAAACGTCTGGGCTGCGCGTGCAGTCAGCGCTGCGACGAGTTGATCTCGTGTGACGTCCCGACGGTAGATCGTCGCCCGCGACAGTCCGGCCTCGGCCGCGATCCGCTCTCGCGTCGTCTCGGTCAGGCCCCATCGAGCGATCGCCGCGGCGGTCGCGTCGATAAGCCGAGGATCAACCTCAGCGGGGTTTCCGGGCTTCTCTTGACTCTGAACCACACGAACATCATAGTTGAGACGTGTCAGTCTCAGAGGTGAACTCGCCGAGTATCACCCTTTCGCCGGCCGGCGGTGCGCTTGCCGCCGCCGGTGGCGCTGTGTCGTTGTTCGCCACCTACTGGGACGACGCCTGGCACACTGATATTGGCCGAGATACAGCCCTGATCCCGCCGCACCTGGCGTTGTACGGCAGCGTTGCCGCCGTCGGACTCGTGGTCCTCGGCTGGGGATTGGTTGCCCTGGCGCGGACTCGATCGATCCGCGCCGCGCTCAGGCAGCCAGGCCTGTTGTTGGCCGGCTTGGGCGGCGCGGTCACACTCGCCGCAGCCCCCCTCGACGCCTTCTGGCATGACGCCTTCGGCCGCGACGCCGTCCTGTGGAGCCCGCCGCACATGCTGGTCGTATTCGCCTCCACAACGATGGCCATTGGACTATTGGCCGGCCTGCGACCGACACGGCACGGGATGGTCGAGGCCGCCCTGTCCGCATTGGTGCTGGGCAGCGCAATGATGACCGTCCTCGAGTACGACACCGATGTTCCACAGTTCAGCCAAACCCTTTATCTGCCGGTGGTTTTGGTCACCGGCCTGTTCGCGGTGTACATCATCCGTGCGCTCGTTGCGCGGCCATACGCCGTCACTCGGGCTGTCGCCGTCTACCTCGCAATGCGGTTCATCGTCGTCGCGGCTCTGATCCTGCTCGGCCGCAGCACGCCCGACCTTCCGGTGGCTGTCCTTGGCCTGGTCGTGGCCGACCTGCCCTGGCGCGGACACGCCGCACGCTATGGGGCAACCGGTGCCGCGGTCGCCGCGCTGGCCTGGACCGCCTCGGCGCTCGGCGTGGCCAGCCAGCCCGCCGCCGCTGTCGGCGTGGTCGCCGCGCCAGTCATCGTGGTCGGCGTCGCGCTCGTGCTGGCAACCTCCTGGCGCACATATCCGGTTGGCGCGACCGCCTCTGCGCTACTGGCGGGTGCCGGCATGTTGATGCTGGGGCCGGTTCCCGAGGCCGTCGCCCACGATCCTGGACAGGGACAGCCCGTTACGTCGGTGCGACTGACCGTGGCCGGGGATGGCCGTGGGAATGTGCGGCTCGACGCGGTTGCCCCTGATGCCGGCTCCCAGCTCATGGCTGACAGGGTCGTGGCTCGCCGAGGTGGCCAGACGCTCACCGCGCGGCTGAATGAGATCGGCACGGGCAAGTTCACCGGCACCATTCGCCTGCCCGAACAGGGACGGTGGTTCGTCTACGTCCAATTCGGGCGCGCCGGTGAGACTGTCGAAGCGTGGCTGCCCGTCGATTCCGGCTGGCAAGGAACCACCTCGGCCGAGCGTGAGCTCTACGTGCCCGCCGGCACGCAGCCCCCAACGGCTACGCAAATCGCCAGCGGCGCAGCGATCTACGCCCTCGGTCTCATCCTGCTCGCCCTAGCCCTCATCCAAACGCGGCGCATCGTGCGGCGCCGCCACAATCCAGCCTGAGTTTCCCACCACCTACTCAACCTGCAGTAGCTGAGGAATCGTTATCCATCAGGTTTTTCGCTCTGGCTGTTGCGGTCGTTATCGGGCGTTTTCGCGTCGCCTGATGTGAGCCCTTTGTCCGCGGGTGCCGCGTCACCTGAATCCACGCCGCTGTCGGCCCGCATGCCGGCGTCGTCACGACTGACCGCAGCATCCCGCGTCGCCTCGGCTTCGCCTGTTGCACTGATCGCGAGCTCCTCGCGACCCTTCGGCGCGATGAAGAAGTACATGAGGGCGCCGATCAATACCACCGTTGCGGTAAATGAATTGATCCGGATGCCGGCAATTTGGGTCGCCGCGTCGCTGCGCATCAACTCGACGAAGAAACGGCCGACACAGTAGCCGGCGACATAAAGCGCGAACAGCCGTCCATGGCCGATTCTGAATCGGCGATCGACCCAAATCAGCATGCCGAAGACCAATACGTTCCACAGCGACTCATAGAGGAAGGTGGGATGCACGACCTGCGCGACCTGCCCTGTCGACACACCGTCGACCGCATGGACGTCGACGACGCCCGACGGCTCACGGCGGTAGTAAATCTCCAAGCCCCACGGCAGGTCTGTGGGCCTGCCGTACAACTCCTGGTTGAAGTAGTTGCCGACGCGGCCAATCGCCTGGGCGAGCACTATGCCCGGCGCGACGGCATCGCCGAAGGCGGGCAACGGAATGTCGCGTCGCCGGCATCCGATCCATGCGCCGACGCCACCGAGGGCCACCGCACCCCAGATGCCCAGGCCGCCGTCCCAGACCCTCAATGTGGCGGCCCACCCAAGACCGTCGTCGCCGAAGTAGGTGCGCCAGTCGGTGATCACGTGATAGAGCCGGCCACCGATCAACCCAAACGGTATGGCCCATATCGCGACGTCATAGACGACGCCCGGTTCGCCGCCCCGGGCGATCCAGCGGCGGTTTCCTATCAGCAGAGCGGCGACGATGCCGGCGATGATGAACATCGCATAAGCCCGGATCGGCAGCGAGCCAAGATGCCACACCCCTTGGGGCGGGCTAGGGAAGGAAGCGACCAGGGTGGTCACGGCGACCAGGGTGGTCACGGCGGCCTCGGCGGCACGACAGCGCCGGTTGACGTCTCACAAAGGACAGACATACTCCTCTACGGCAATCACTCGTGTTCGGGCTGTCAGTGGGTTCGCATGCTCGCGGGCTACCTACTTATCTACTACGGCGAATAGTACTGTACAGGTGCCGACCTCCGGCAATGACGCCGATATGCCGCACCTCGACGACCCTGCCACGCAATCGAGTCAGTCTTCGCCCAGTTCAGCATCTAGCATCACAGGTCCGAAGTCCGCCCGCTGCGCGCGGATGAGTGCGTTCGCAGAAGTTGTACTGCCCTCGGCAGACCAATCTTCCTCCCGTTGCTAACAGTTCGCTGGCTCGGGGCGATAACCAGATTGCATTGCGGGGTCCGGCCCCCCGCGGCAAGGATCTGGCGGGGAACGCGACTCCTCCCCCGCCAGATCACCAGCTTGAAGCCGCTCACCGACGTCGCGATCCCCAGCTCGGCCGCGTCAGGCGAGTGACGCCGGGCGGCAGCAGTCCCGCTTGACCTATGTGGCCAACGGTGCGTCCCGCGGCGAGGACCGTGTGAGGACGGGCGTATATCGTGGTGTGCTCGGCGCAGCTAGCCGACCCAACTCTAAACAATCTTTAGCCAATCGTTTTCGGCACTAAAAGGGATGGTTCGCGTCTGACAGCTTGAGGACGATCAATCAGCTGCCGGCCTCATGCCAGCAATACGCCACGACGCGACGGTACTAGCCCTGCAGGACTTCACCTTTCGGGATCCGACGGCATACTTTGCCTCGCCCGCCAGGGGTGGCGGGGAATGTCGTTGCGGTATCGCCGTTTCAGTCGATATGGAGCCCTGTTGCGACGGAATTCCCGGCCTGTCTGCGACTCTATTTGCGCCAGAATGGAGCTCGGTCGCGGCGGGTCGCAGCCGTCTATTTGCTGACACGGGATAGCCTGTCGCCGTGTGTGATCGATGCACGGGCGGGCCAAGTCGGCCCGTTTCGCGGCGGGCCGTCCTGAGATTGGCGGCCGCAGCGCCGGCGGTTGTCGGTCTGGCAAGCGCCGCGCCCATGCTCATCGGGACACCGCGCGCGCCAGCGCAGCCGCCTCTGTCGGCGGACACGGCCACGGCGACACCACCGATTCCCATTATCAGCCGTGGTCAATGGGGCGCCGAAGAGTCGCTGCGGCGAGCAGCGCCGGTGTACGACAACGCGATTCGGGCCGGGATCATCCACCACTCCGCGACGGGCAACAACTACGCGCCCAACGAATCGATCTACGCGTATCACACACGCTCGATGGGTTGGGCCGACATCGCCTACAACGCGCTCGTCGACAAGCATGGTCAAGTTTTCGAAGGCAGGTTCGGCGGACTTGATAAACCGGTCGAGGGATCGCATACCGGTGGATTCAACAAAGACTCGTGGGCGGTGTGCCTTATCGGTGATTACGGCCGAGAAGTACCGACGCCAGCGCAGCTGCGATCGGTTGGCCGGCTGTTGGGATGGCGGCTGGCGCTCGGAGCAGTCGATCCCAGAGGTGCCGTCGCGCTGACATCTGCCGGTGGCCCCTACACCCGGTTCCGGCAGGGTATGACCCGCATGCTGCCGAGCATCTTCGCTCACCGCGATGTCGGTGATACCGCATGCCCGGGCAACGCCGCCTACGCGTTCCTGGATCGGATCCGCGAGATCGCCGCGCGTTTCAACCAACCTCCCACCGCAGAGGACGTGGAGGAGTCGATGCGGGGTGGGGCGATTTTTGCGCGATGGCAAGCGCTCGGTGGCGCCAGCGGTGTGCTGGGTCCGGTGAGGTCGCCGGAAGCCCCCGGTGCTGGCCCAGCGCGCTACGTCATCTTTACCCAGGGAGCGATCTACTGGTCACCGGCCACCGGAGCGCAACCTTTGACCGGAGCGATCTATGACGCCTGGGCGACGCTGGGTTACGAGCGCAGCACGCTCGGCTTGCCCACAAGCGGCCAGATCCAACAGCCGCAATGGATTGTGCAGAACTTCCAGCACGGCACGCTGAACATAGATCGAGAGAACGGTGCGGTCACCATGGTGGCCGACGGGCAGCCCCGCGTCTTGCCTCCGCCGCCGCCCGGAGGGCCACCCGTTCAGCTAGAGCGATTCTCTCCGGCGCGCAACCGGATCCCTTGACCGGCGCTGTCACCGCGGGCTGCAGCAAGAACTCGTCTCGCGGCATCCGCCGAATCCACATCTCTCGCGTCGCGCACCATTGACCGGATGTGGACTTCAGACTCCCTGATCCAGGACAGCACACAGTTGGCCCGGTCAACTGGCCCGCGCCGGTCTATGAGAGCGATTGGATTGCCGCGCGCAGCATGGTCGCGGCTTCATCGGCCACGGCGCGCAGTTCTGGCTCGTCGGCGACCTGCACCATCACCTGCGGATCCATCGCGTCAACGATGACCGTGCCCTTCGCGGCGGGATCGGTGCGCACCACGACGTTGCACGGAAGCAACAGTCCGATTTGGCGATCGACATCGATTGCCCGATGGGCTAATTGCGGATTGCAGGCTCCCAAGATCAGGTAGTCCTCGATGTCCTCGCCCAATTTGGCCTTCAGTGTGGCCTTGACGTCGATTTCGGTCAGCACGCCGAAGCCCTGATCGGCCAATGCTTTGCGAGTATCTTGAACAGCGTCGTCGAACGTGCTGTGCAATGTGGTTGAAATGGCCAGTGCCATAATCAATCCCTCTCTGTGAATGTTGATATGCCGTCAGATGAGCGTTGGCTGCGCCTCTCCAACTCGGCTTGGGCCATCTGGACCAGGCCCGAGGTGACTCGCATGAGCCCGCCTGCCGACTTTGCTTCTCTGCCGGCCCCCGCGCTTAGCGCTTGGCCGCTCGCTTCGTGGGTCGACGGAGCGCGGCGCGCAGTCGCGCCGACTCTTCGGGACCGATCTGTTCGAGGAAGTAGGTGAGCACCAGATCGGGTTGGCCGCCGGAGTCAGGGCCTCACGCATAAGGCTTGCGCTGTGTTGCTCACGAGTCAGGGTCGGCCAATACCGGTAGGCTTTGCCGTCGCGCTCCCGCGCCAGGTAGCCCTTGCTGTGCAGATTGTCCATCGTGGACATCACTGTGGTGTAGGCGATGTCGCGTTCTGCCGCTAGTTCGTCGAAAATCTCTCGCACCGTCGTGGTCGTGTCGGATCCACGGTTCCAGATGCGGTCCATGATGACGGCTTCGAGTTCGCCAAATCCGCGTGTGCGCACCGTTGGCCTCCCGGCTGTCCGTGTCGAGCCTGTGTCACGCATGGTGCGCCCCTTCGGCGGAATGCGTATTGTCTACGTACCAAGAGCGTAATGCCGTTCCATACGGTTTGGAAACCGAGGGCCTGTTCCCATGGATAGCATCAACGACGGCACGGGTGCAGCGCGCAGACTTCGCGCGGTCAGCAAAGCCCTGATCGGCAGATGCTGATGCCCGCCAGCGTCACGCGACGATTACGGGATGAAGGCGACGGTGACGGCGTGGCCGCGATTGCGCCCGACAAGGGCCTAGAATCCGGCGTGCCCGGTCCGTGCAACCGGCGAAAACCGTTGTCTTAGCAGCAGAACGAAAGCCATGGCCCATCAGCCGATGCTAGGTTACCCGCCACCGCGCCGGACGCGTCGTTCCCTGATGTCAGACGGCCGCCTCGCGCGGGTTGCAGATATCGGCGGCACAATGGCGCCCTCTGCGTCGATGGCGCCCAATGGCCGAGCCGGTGTCCCCACATCATGACCTGGCTGCGGTGTGGGGTCATCGCGTTTGCGATCGCCGTGCTGATATCGGTGGGTCCGGGGGCGGGCACCGCGCAGGCGCATCCCACGTTGCTGTTCACCGAACCCGCAGCAGAGACCGCGGTTGCGACGTCACCCGAGGCGATCACACTGCTGTTCAACGAACCGGTCACCATCGGCACGCGCGCGATTGTGGTGCTGGATCAATCCCGCCGCGAAGTACCGGTCGGGCTGGCCAGCCTCGCGCGCGACGGCCGCTTCGTCACCGCCGCGCCGGTTTCTGCTTTAGCGCCGGGGACCTCTGCGGTCCGTTGGCGCGTCACCGGCGGTGACGGTGATCAGGTCGAGCAGGAGTTCCGGTTCGCGGTCGGTCTTGCGGTGTCGGCTGCCGCGCCAACCGCTTCCGCGACGCCGGCCTGGGGTGAAAGTGCGTTGCGCTGGCTCCTTTTCGTCGGGTTGGCCGCCGCAGTCGGTGGCTTGATTGGTCGCCGTGCTACCGATACTGCACGTGCCGCACGCCCGGATTTGTCACCCGTGCGGTCGTGGGCGCCGGCAGGGATGGTCGTTGCACTCATCGCCGCGATGGCCTTGGTCGCTGGTCGGGCCATTGACGCCGGCACCGTCACCGCGGTGTGGGATGGCCGCGCGGGTGTGCTGCTGTTGATTGAGATCGGTGGACTGTTGACTGCGTTGGCCCTTGTGAGTCGGGGTCGGTGGGCTCTGGTTCCGCTGGCGGTGGTGATCGCCGCCGACGGGATCCGCTCGCATGCGGGCACAACATTCGGCGGCTGGGGCGCGGTTCTGACCGGGGTGCACCTGGCGGCGGGCACGGTTTGGGTCGGCGCGCTCGTGCACACGGCGCGGGCGGTGGTGGCGTGGCGAGCGGTGTCGGACGCGGTCCGTTGGGTCTTGGCCTCTTATGTCCGGCTGGCGCTGGTGACCTATCTCGTGGTGGTGGCCACGGGTGTGATCAGCGCGCTGGTGTTAGTCCCGCTGCCGCAACTGGTCTCCACCACCTACGGCAAGGTGCTGCTGATCAAACTCGGGCTCGTCGTGGCAGTGTCGGCGGCGGCGCTGGGCTCGAGGCTGATCCACCGCGATACCCGTCAGGCGACGCGGCTACGGAGGGCGATGGCCATCGAAGCCGCGCTGCTGGTCGTTGTGCTGGCAGCCAGCGCGGTGCTGGTGTCCACACCGCCGCCCACCGGGACGGCGTCGGCGGCGCCGCCGCCGCAACCAACCGGTCCTGTCGTGTCCCTGGGCGCCCTGGCCGGCCAGGTCGGGATCAGCCTGACTGCGAGTGAAGGGCTGCTCGTGGTCCGGCTGTCCACACCGCGGCGCGGTGACTACTACGCTGCTGAACCCGACCAGGACTACAGCTTGACGGCCTCACTGGGTTGAGTCGGCGCTCGCGCTGACCGGCTGCGGCAGCGGATGCTATTTCGGGCGGCCGGTGTGGCGTGACGGTGACAATGTGCTTTCGCTGCGCGCCGGAGCCACCGGCTGGCCCGGCGGCGCCACCGGGCTGATCGTGTCGTGGCCACCGCGTCCCGGCGCCGCTGATCTGGCCGCAGCCGTCGCCGCGACCCGCGCGGCAGGCAGTCTCGTGGTCTATGAAACCGTCACCAGCGACACCACCGCCGGACGACCCGAACCGAACCGGCTCGACCTGGACGCCGGCTTCTTCCTCTCCCAGGAACCCTATGCCGATGGCACCGCGCCGATCGCGGCGCGAACCTCGCCCCCGGGCGCGGTGGTGCGCTTAGCGCTGGGTTATCCCGCCGCCTCCGTCAACGTTCAGCTCATTCTCGACGACCGCGGCCGTATCACCGAGGAAATCCTCACCGACCCAAAGCATCTCGTGACGCGCCGCATCGTCTATCCCGGTCCTGAGTAACTCATGTGCCGGGGCGGGCGATTCCCAGAATGTGGGCCTGGGAGGGGAAGAACCGCAGCGGCGCGTAGTGGAACCGTTGAAGGGATTCGATGTCGAATCCGGCGGCGCGGATAGCCGCGGCGGTGTCGCGGTTGAGGTGACAGCCCCCACCAACCCGTGACCACAGCGGCGTGAGGGCGTCCTCCAGCAACGCGAACCATGGTTTGGTCGAACGCACGTGCTCGAAGAACCGAAGCTGGCCGTTCGGTTTGAGCACCCGCCGCAGCTCGGCCAATGCGGCCGGCACATCCGCGACCGAGCACAGCACCAACGACGCAACGGCGCCGTCGAAGGTGGCGTCCTCCACCGGCAGCGCGGTCGCGTGACCGGCCACCACGTGTACCGGCACAGCTGCGGTTTCAGCAGCCCGCTCAGCCAGTGTCCGCAGGTGGTCCTCGGGCTCGACCGCGACGACTTCTGCGACCGTAGTGGGATAGTGGCCGAAGTTCATGCCGTTGCCGGCGCCGACCTCAATCACCCGGCCGGACAGGCCAGCAAGGGCACGATCGCGATGCTGCGCGGTGCCACGCTGCTCCGACTCGGCGCTGATCCGCTCATACATGCGCGCAAACCGTGGATGCTGGAATTCGGACAGATCCGCCATGTCGCCTCCTTCGCTGTGTGCCTGTGCGATTTTCCTTTTGGCGGGGCCGGCGTCACAGGCCTTCGGTGAAGTCGTATGTGGAGGGAATGGTTTCGCCAGGACGGGGGACGCCGTAGACCACGGCGATCTCGTCGCGATCGCCCAGCATGATGGCCGCCGGGTTTCCGGTCTGCGGTGCGCCGTTGACGAAAACGCGCACGGCCTTACCCTCGGCGGCGCGCAGCGCCCCGATGTTGTCCGCCGACAGATTCACCTGCCATTCGGTGAAAACCTCCCCCAGGCTGAACTGTCTTTTCACCGGCGACTCCACGTGAATCACGCCCTTACCGTCATGGGTGTGCAGCGGGCTAATAGTGCCGCGCTTGGTGTCGATGCCCAACTCGGCTGGAACCGGCACAGGCTCACCATCAACGAGCACATCCAGATGGGCGTGAATGTGCTCCACGGCCCCTTCGCTACCTAACATCGGCAACCCGGCTGCGGCCACCGCCGCACTCGCATCCGCAGGCGCCGGCCACGGCGGCATCGTTTCGGCGCCCACGGCCACGGTGGCCGGTGGACTCTGCAGGCTCGCCGATTCCGTGTCCGGTGTGGGCCGTCCGGGCGATTTCATGATGCTGATAATCACGATCACCACAATGGGAGCTACGAACACCACACCCGCGGCGAGCCACAGCCAACCGCTGCGTCGGCTCGACTGCGCACGCGCGATGGCCTTGCGTCCATCTCGTGAAGACTTCACCGTCGTCCGGGGGCTTTTCCTCGCCGCCATGAACACACTCCGTTCGTCTGCAGACACGCCCTCATATGTAGCTACTGCATAGCTTAGTAGCTAGTCCCGGCCCAATTGTTCTTCGCAGGACGCGTCAATGGGGCCGCATCCAGGCCGGTAACAAATCCGGCAACCTCAGATGTGGTGCTGTCGTTCAGACTTCAGCTGGTCGACCTCTGCCCGCAGCCGAGTCATTTCCTCACGCTCAGCCATGTCCGTCCCGTGACTGGGCCGCATCATCAGAAACATCATCAGGCCCATACCAACCGGACAGGCCAGCGCGGCGGCGGCCAAGAGTAGCTGCTCCATTCGGGACTCCCTTCGGCGCGTAGGACCCTGCGCGCCGTCGTTCGCACGCGTCGGCCTACGATCTACGTACACGCATAGTAGACCCGATGGAAATCCATCACCAGTGGAGAACCGATGCCCAATCGCCTCCGTGCACTCGGGGTGTGCGCCATCGCGGCCCTCATCGTGGTGGGATGTGCCACTGGACGCGATGCCGTCGCGCAGGGCGGCACATTTGAGTTCGTGTCACCCGGGGGCAAGACCGACCTCTTCTACGATCCACCGCAGACCCGCGGCAGTATCGGCGACCTCATTGGTCCCGCGCTGATGGACGATCGAGCGATCCATCTATCTGATTTCGCCGGCAAGGTGGTCGTGGTCAACATCTGGGGGTCCTGGTGCGCACCGTGTCGCACCGAGACTCCTGAGCTCGAGAAGGTGTTCGATGAGACAGAACCCCTCGGGGTGGCCTTTCTTGGCATCGATGTGCGTGACGATCGTTCTGCCGCCAAGGATTTCGTCACCGACCGCAACGTCCGTTACCCGTCGATCTTCGATCCCTCGATGCGCAGCTTGATCGCCCTAGGCAAGGGCTACCCCACCAGCGTCGTGCCCACCACGCTAGTGCTCGACCGCAAGCATCACGTCGCTGCCGTCTTCTTGAGGGCGCTGCTGGCCGAGGATCTGCGGCCCGTCGTGCAGCGGATCGCGGCAGAGCCGTGACCGCATACGCGCAGGGCATCGGGGACATGTTTGGCGCGGCGGCGGCCTCAGGGCCGCTGGTCCTCGGGCTAGGCACGGCCGCGGTGGCCGGCACCGTTTCGTTCGCGTCTCCGTGTTGCATCCCCTTGGTGCCCGGCTATCTGTCCTACCTTGCTGGCGCCGCAGGGGCGAACGGCTCACCAGATGAGCCGCCGACAGCGCGGGATTCGTGGCGTGCAGCCGGTGCTGCCCTCCTGTTTGTCGCCGGGTTCACCGTGGTGTTTGTTGCAGCGACGGCGTCAGTGTTCGGATTGATCGGCGCACTGGCACTCAACAGCAATCTGCTGCAGCAGATCGGCGGCGTAATCACCATCGTCATGGGCCTGGTATTCATCGGGTTCATCCCAATGCTGCAGCGCGACATCAGGTTTCACCCGTACCGGGTGACCGGTATTGTGGGAGCACCGCTGCTCGGCGCGACATTCGGGCTCGGCTGGACGCCCTGCTTGGGACCCACGCTGGCCGGCGTCCTCTCCGTGGCCGCCGGCACGCAAGGGGTAACCGCGGCACGCGGTGTGCTACTCATCGTTGCTTACTGTCTAGGCCTTGGCGTGCCATTTGTCCTGCTGGCGCTGGGCACGAGCGCGATGCAGCGCTGGCTGGGGTGGCTCCGGCGCCACACCCGGCGCATACAAATTGCCGGCGGAATCATGCTGATCGCCGTTGGTATCGCATTGGTCACCGGAGAATGGGCCGTTTTCGTCGGCTGGATCCGCGACCAATTCGTGACGACCACGGTCATGCCGATGTGAGCCCGAGACCTGTGCATAGCGGTGCCCACCAGCCACTTTGACCCAGCCGGCGTAGAGGCCGCGTGAACGGATGGGTCGCCAAGCACTTCGATCTGAAAGTGCAACTCGAGTGAGGCGCCGTCATCGGCGCCCCCAGCACGCTAAGTACTGGCTTTGGGCGTCGCGCTTGCCGCGCCCGTTGTCGGCTACCGCATCCCGGCAACGGCGATACGGCCGCGCACCCTAGGGACTTTGGTCCTTACAGACGATGACCTTTGTTCTACGGATCAAGTACGTAGTCCCATTGGCTTCGCCACGCTAGTGGCGCACCGTTAACCCAAGCCTAAACGGAAGGAAACAAGATGAAACGCCAGTATTACCCGTGGTACGCAATAGCCTTGGCCGCCGCCATCGTCGCCGCAGTCGCCGTTGGAGTGCCAATCTCGACGCTCCTACTCCTGCTGGTGGTGTTGGCGTGCCCGCTGATGATGATGTTCATGATGGGCGGCCACGGTCATGGGTCCGATGGCAGTACCGATGAAACGCATCAACACCACGACTCCTCCGGACGCTCCTAACCGATCGAGCACCGATCGATCATGAATCACAAGGCGACCGCAACAGCGACATCCGATGAGCCGCTGACGGGGTCGTCCCAGTCTGTGCTGTCGGCACAGGGGATTGAAAAGTCGTTTCGGCAGGGCATGTGGCCCGCGTCGCACCGCCAACCGGTGCTGCGGGGGGCCGACCTGACCCTATCCCCGGGTGAGGTCGTCGGGTTGGTGGGCGAGAACGGTTCCGGCAAGTCGACGATGATGAAGATCTTGGTCGGCGAGTTGGCCCCTGACGCGGGCACCGTGACCCGCTCCGGCGTGCTGGGGTACTGCCCGCAGCAGCCGGTGGTCTATGACCGGCTGACCTGCGATGAGCACATCGAATTGTTCGGCCGCGCCTACCGCATGACCCATGAGGCGGAGCGGCGCGCGCGACGAGATCTGTACGAAGCGCTTGGCTTTGAACGCTATGCCGGCACCCGGGCGGACCGCCTGTCGGGCGGCACGTTGGCCAAGCTCAACCTGACCCTGGCCATGCTCGCCGACCCGCCCGCGTTGCTGCTCGACGAGCCCTACGCCGGATTCGACTGGGACACCTATCTGAAGTTCTGGGAGCTGATGGGCCATCGTCGCGAAGCTGGACGATCGGTGTTGATCATCAGTCACTTCGTGGCCGACGAACATCGCTTCGACCGCATCGTTCAGCTGTGCGGCGGGCAGGTGTGCGCGGGGCAGGCTGTCCCGCGATGACTACCGCGGTGCACGAGCAATGGCGGCCGATGCTGCTGCTGACCCGATCGTTCGTCGCCGACTATGTGCGCAATCCGGTGAACTTGATAGTCCTGGTTCTGGTGCCGCTGGTGTTCGTCATGGTGGCGGCACGCTCATTGGCCGATGCGATGGAGTTGTTGGGCGGGGATCTCGGGCCCGCGCTGGAGACGACGACGGCGGGCTGGGCGGCCGGCTTCCTCTCCAGCCTGGCAATGTACTTCCAAATCCGTTCGGCCCGCGCCGCGGACAGGCGCATGCTGCTGGCCGGCTTGCCGTCGCCACGTCTGATTGCTGCCCGGGCGGGAACCGGGCTTCTGCTGGCTCTTCTGGCGTCGGCGGTCGCGCTGGTCGCGCTGGCGGCGCGCACGGGAATCGACGATCCGGGCCGCGTGATCGCTGGCACATTGATGTTCGCCGTCATCTATCTGGCGATCGGCGCGCTCGTGGGTGTGGCGGTTGGCAATCCGGTCAACGGCGCGGTGGTGATCCTGCTCATTTGGATGATCGACGTGTTCTTCGGTCCCGGGGGCAGCGGTGGCGACTACGTCATATCACGGTTCTTCCCAACTCATTTCGTCACTCTGTGGATGGTCGACCTGCCGTCCCGTCACGGTGGGCGGCTGGGCGATCTAGGGATTTCCCTTGTCTGGGTCGTGGGCGCCATTGTGGTCGCCGCGGCGGTGTTGGCGGCGGGCTCCCGCACGGGCCGACGTAGCCATCGCTCTTCCGGACAGTTGGCTACCGCACTGCGGTTCGGTTTCGTCGATCTGCGCCGAAACCCCGTGCTATTGGTGCTTCTGGTGATCGTGCCGGTGTTATTCGTGCTGCTCGCCGAGGTCACCACACCGGCTCGCGACCTGGTCCTCACGGTCGTCGAGGATGGCGCCTCCCGCGCCGCGTCGTTCTGGTTCCCCGAGGTGCATGCCGGAACGATGGCTCCGATCGCGATCGCGGGGCTGGCCGCCCTGGCCGGCATGTTCGTGGTCATCGACGCCGCGGCCGGCGATGGACGGCTGCGGCTGGCCGGCTTCCGTTCGGGCATCGTCGTGTCGGCCCGGCTCGGCGTGGTCGCTGTCGCCGTCGTCGTCATCACGGTGGCCGCACTGGCCTTCACGGCAACGGTTTTCGATGCCCAGCAGTGGGCGGGATACGCTGGCGCCAATCTCCTGCTCGGGATGACCTATGCGCTGGTCGGTGTGATCATCGGACCGCTATTCGGCCGTGTCGCAGGCGTTTTCATCGCCTTCCTCGTCCCCTTCCTCGATCTTGGCATCGCCCAAAGCCCCATGCTTCGTCCCGTACCCGCGCAATGGGCAAATCTGCTGCCCGGATACGGCTGGACCAAGGTACTTTTCGACACCGGGCTTACGGCGCACTTCGACCAGACGGTTCCCCTGCTGGCCGGACTGGCCTGGCTCAGCGGGCTGCTGCTTGTTGCCTCGTTGGTGCTCGCGCGTTTACGCCGGCAGGGCCCCAACCGTGTTGCTGGATGACTCCGCTGTCGGCGTGCGCACAAGTAGTTTCGATTCGTGGCGGATCGGTCCTGCTGGACAACATCACGGCGTCGACAGTCAGGCGCCGCGGGCCTAGCATCCTGGACTCCTACGGCACTGCCTCGAGGATCTACAGTCTAGCGTGGTCAGTGGTCTCGATAACAACCCGTGGGGTGTCGCTGCTCGCCACGCGCGCCAGCCATCATCGGGCCGCGACCGCGGCGCGAGAAACGCCCACAGCTTGCCGTCGGCTGATCGGACGGAGAGCCGTGAAAGAACTGGGGCATTACCGGATTGAGCACACCCAGCTCACCCCGGTCGCCAACCACCTTAGCGCTGATCTGCAGCAGATCCGACGAGCACAACGATCAGCGGATCCGCCCCGTGTGCCCGCCGGTAAATCGGAACTCGGCCGTCATCGCCCGGTCGATTGGACCGCCAGCACGATGCGGATACCCTCGAGATGGCGAATTGGACCACAGTGACCACGGCGGGCCAACGTGTGCGCGGTTCTGCCGAGCCTCGGCCGAGCGAATCAGCATGCCGATCACCCACATCCCGGCTCAAAATTCCGGCGGCGCACAATGATTGGTCGATCCCGGGTTTGATGTACACCTGGGCGCGTGTGGTTCTGTGCTACCCGTGCTGTTTGAAGCCTACGGCGAGAGCCCGTGGCGGTTGAAGGAATGAGGACTTTTGGCCGCGCGTGGTGGTCAGATGGCCTCTAGCCCTTCCGGCAATTCACGACAACAGTCGTTCCTCGTACACACGATTCGCCACGGGCAACGAGGGGAGATCAGTGATGAACAGATTGAGCGTCACGCGAGTCAGCTCGGCATTGGCGGTGTTCGGCGTCATCACCTACGCGGTCTGCTTCATCTGGCATGCGCTTGCGCACACGTCGTTTACCGACAGTGCCTTTGTCGCCGCGTTTCCCGGCTTCAGCTGGAGCGTCACCGGGTTCTTGACCGGGCTTGGCTGGAGCATCGTCTATAGCGTCTACACCGGGGTCGTGTTCGTCGTGGCTTACAACCTGTGTTGCCGCGTCACGGTCGACCGTCGCACACGCGCCGAACACCCGAACATCCATTGAGAGCCCCGTCAAATCTGAGGCGTGGTTGCGCACCGGCCAAGCTGGCCCGGCTCGTACGCAGAAGAAAGAGGTGCGGAGTGGAAGACAGGCACGGGAAGCGGTGTAACGCGTTGGGCGCGTTCAGCTGGGTTCGCGGAGTGGGAGGCCAGCGGCGCGATAGATCGCATCGATGACGGTCATGTTCTCGACCGCGTCATCGGGCGTCGTGGTCACCGGTTCGCCGCGCAGCACTGCCGCGGCGAAAGCGTCGAGCTGATATGCGTAGGACGCGCGGCGCGAGAAGCGCTCCACCCGCTTGCCGTCGGCTGATCGGACGGAGAGCCGGTGACAGAACTGGGGCATTACCGGATTGAGCACACGCAGCTCACCCTGGTCGCCAACCACCTTGGCGCTGATCTGCAGCAGATCCGACGACCACATCGAGCAGTGGACTCGGCCGGTGTGCCCGCCGGCAAACCGCAACTCGGCCGTCATGGCCCGGTCGATCTCCCGATCACGCAGTTTCGCCTGCGCCGAAACAACTTCCGGGGTTGCACTGCCGAACGTGCGGACCATATGGACCGCATAGCAGCCGGCGTCCATCGTCGCGCCGCCGGCGAGCGAGTAGTCGTAGCGGATGTCGGAGAACTTCGGTAGCGGGTAGCACAGGGCCGCCTCCACCCGCTCAAGCTTTCCCAATTCGCCAGATGCAATGATCTGCCGAATTCGCGCAGCCAGCGGGTGGTAGCAGTAATGGAAGGCCTCCATCACGACCCGGTCGGACTTTGCGGCGAGTTCGGCGGTCTCACGGGCTTCGGCGGCGTTGGCGGTGAACGGCTTTTCGCACAGCACGTGCTTGCCGCTGCCCAGTGCGGCGCGGGTCCACCGGCCGTGCAAGCTGTTGGGCAGCGGGTTGTAGATTGCGTCGAGGCCCGCGTCGGCGATCAGCGTCTCGTAGCTTGCGTGCACTCGGGCGATGCCGTGTTTGGCGGCAAAGGCCCGTGCACGCGAGACGTCGCGCGCCGCCACAGCGGCGACCACGACCTCGTCGTTTCGTTTGGCCGGCTTGATGAGCGCCATCGGTGCGATACGCGCTGCGCCCAGGATGCCAATCCGCAGCGGGGAGGCCGCATTTCCCGTCACGGACGCGACGCTAGCACTTGTCCCGGCTCGGTCGGTGAGGCGAGAAGCCGAGCGACTCGGCAAACGACGACTCGGCCCTGCGCTGCGGGAATCGTGTCTGTTGGTCGGGTGGGCTGCCGGATCAGAGGTGGCCACGACCGACCGGGCTAACCTATCCGACCAAAGTTCGCTTTGTGAGCGATCACGGCCGCTCGAAGGCGCTGCGTCTGCTCATGCGCTCCTTCGTTTAATGGTGCGCAGTGTGGTCTTGGACGCTCGGGGATTGTGCGGGGACGTCCAGCGTGGCGGTCGTGTGCCGGATGCGGCCGGGGGGCGCGACGTGTAGCTGATCCCGCTGGGACCCGTGCCGACAGCGATTGTCGCCCCAATCGACCGGCTGGGTAGGTCGATGACGGAGACCGTGTTGTCGTAGGTGTTTGTGACCCATGCCCGCGTTCCGGAAGTGTCGATGACTACTCCGTGTGGCCCCGAGCCCGGTGCCGACCGCGCCGCGAACTGTCATTGCCGCGGTATCGATCACCGACAGCGCATGTCCGGGCTTTTCTGCAGTGCCCTGATCGGCCGACAACATAGTTGACTCGTCCGGTGTCAGGTACACCTGGACCGGAGAGGCGGACACCTGTGCGGTGCCAACAACCTTGCGGGCGGTCAGATCCACTTTCACCACTGCTGGAGGGTCGGTGATACCGGCGTAGGCGTACCCTCCATCGGCGGTGACTGCAACCTGCGCCGGGCCGGGGCCCACCGGGACAGGGCCCAATAACCCATCGTCGGCAGGGTCGATGAGATCGACCGTCCCAGCCATCGTGTTGGCCACCACGATCAGCGAGCCGCCGGCGGCAGGGCGTAGTCCGTGAGGCATCCCGCCGAGGTCGATCCGGCCCGTCGCCTCAAGGCCCCGAGCCTGAAACACCGACACGGTGCCATCCCTGGAATTGGAGACATAAACTTTGCCGTTCGGTGCCTCGATCACATGGGCCGGAGCTGATCCTGTGGCTGCAACCGCGGCGACCGTGTATGTGGCCGCGTCGATGGCCATCACCGTGTTGCTGACGCTGACGGCGTACACGGTTGCCCCGGCGCGGCCGACTTGAACGTTGTGCGGTCCTTTGATGCCGGTCACGGTCATCGCCACGGTGTTGGTGGCCGCGTCGACGACGGTCAGGCTTTCGCCGCCCTCGTCGGCCACCCATACCGACCCGGAGACGGTTCTGCTCGTCCCTGTCGGCGCTGTTGTCGTCTGTGGCTGCTTCGGCGAAACCGTCGTTGCGCCGGAACAGCCCGCCAGCGCTGCAGCAAGCGTGACAACTGCGGCAGCGGCAACAAGCCGAATGTTCATGGCATGTTGTCCTTTCGGCTTGGTGTGCTCGGTCTCCTGATGTTCGATGTCGCTGTGCCACCAGCGAGACGACGTTCAGGCTCCTCGGCCGTGTCCTCGGCGCCGAGCGCCTCGTCGATCTTGTCGGCGATAAGCTCCGTGTAGCTAAGGGTGTAGCGCATTGCGTCGCCAACGTTGCACCCCTCGGGCGAGCAGCCCAATAGGACAACGTCTGCTTCGGCCCACCGAAAGGTCCAATTCCGACTGACGAAGGTCCCTGAACTTGTCGGTCTGCCGCCAACCAGCGGATCGGGCACCTACGCTCATGCGCACCTGCCCAGTACTGTTGGCGCTAGTAGATGGCGCACGCCACGATCAAGGACCGATAACGACGATGGCTGTCTTTCGCGAGGACCGGCCTCAACCGGCTGCCGAGATCCTCCTCCCGCCGCGTGCGGCAGGACCCCGGTTGGGCCCTATGTCGGTGCACGTTTGGCTCGGGGACAGCCGGTTCACCGCGACCCGCTTCGACGGGGCCGGGTGCTGCAGTTCCGGTCGGTGTTGCTGATGCACCTCGACCACCTGCCGGTGCCTGCCGGGCGTACCCGCAACGGCTACGGTGCGGCGATCTTCGACATGGACGGGGTGATCACCGACACCGCAAGCGTGCATGCCGCGGCGTGGAAGATGCTGTTCGACAAGGTCCTTCCTGCCATCGGGAGTGACCGCCAGCCGCCCTTCGACGCGGATCGCGACTACCGCACCTACGTCGACGGGCGCACCCGCGAAGGCGGTGTTAGCGCATTGCTGGCCTCGCGCGGTCTCGAGGTGCCGGTCGGAAGCGCCGATGATGGCCCGGCGCAACTGACCGTGTACGGACTCGGCGCACGCAAACAGCGGATCTTCGAGGACCTGCTTGCCCAGGCAGGGGTGTCGGTGTTTCCCGACGCGAGAAAACTGCTCGTCGAACTGCAGGCACGCAATGTGCCCGCGGCGCTGGTGACCTCCAGCCGCAACAGTCAGGCGGTTCTTGACGCGGGCGGGGTGACGCATTTCTTCTCGGTGCGTGTCGATGGCATCGACGCGATGCGGCTGTCGCTGTCCGGCAAACCCGACCCCGCGATGTTCATCGAGGCCGCACACCGGCTATCCGTGCCGCCGTGCGATGCGATCGTGTTCGAAGACTCCACCGCCGGTGTCAGCGCCGCCGCAGAGGGAGGTTTTGGTCTGGTGGTGGGGGTCGACCGCATCGGAGCCGGATCAGCGCTGGCCGACGCGGGCGCGGACGTGGTGGTAACCGACCTCACCCAGATACCGCCGACTCCGACGGGCCGCGGCCACGCAAACCGGGCATGGTGCGGCGGTGCGACGGTCCCCACCCAGGCCGGGTGGCAGCTGGTCTACGACCACTTCGACCCAGCACAGGAAGGGACCCGGGAGGCTCTGTGCACGCTCGGCAACGGCTATTGGGCCACCCGCGGCGCCGTCGCCGGCAGCACCGCCGACAACGTCCATTACCCGGGTACTTACCTCGCGGGGGTCTACAACCGGCTCACCACCGATCTGAACGGAGCCACCGTCGAGACCGAACACCTGGTCAACGCCCCGGACTGGACGCATCTAACGGTACGGTTCGCCGGCGGGGCGCCGTTGCGTCCAGGATCGCCGGACATGGTGAGCCACGAGCAGACACTCGACATCCGCGCCGGCGTCCTGACGCGTACCAACCGCTACCGCGACACGGCCGGCCGCACCGTGCGAATCACGTCACGACAGATACAGTCGCTGACCCATCCACACCTGGCCGCCCTCGAAGTGCTGCTCGAATCCGAAAACTGGTCCGGGGACATGATTGTCGAGTCGGGGATCAACGCCGACGTCGCCAACCGGAATGTGCCCGCCGACCACGAGCTGGCCCACCGCCATCTCATCCCCACAGCCGCAACAGAAGTCGACCGCGAAACGGTGCTCGTCGACGTTGCGACAAGCCAGTCTCACATCAGCATCGCCACCGTCGCGCGCACCCGTGTCCGCGGCGTTGACGCAGTGATCAACCGCGAGCCTGTGCTGGCGCCCGCCTACGCCGGACACACCTTGACTGTGCACCTCGAGCCGGGCTCACACGTGGCGATAGAGAAAGTCGCGGCGGTGGCCACCTCTCGGGACCGGGCCATCTCGACCGCCGCCGCGGACGCATGCAACCGCGTCGGCCGGGCGCCCGGATTCGACGAACTGTTCGAGGACCACGAGCAGGCGTGGGAGCAGATGTGGCAGCGATTCGGGATCGATCTGGCCGCGGGCCCGCAGCAGTCGCTGGCATTGAATCTGCACATTTTCCATGTGCTGCAAACCATTTCGGCCGCGAGCCCAGACCTCGATGCCGGCCTGCCCGCCCGAGGCCTGCACGGCGAGGGCTACCGCGGCCACATCTTCTGGGACGAACTGTTCGTCTATCCGATGCTGACCCTGCGCCAACCCGAACTGACCCGGTCCTTGTTGATGTACCGCTATCGCCGCCTGGACGCCGCCCGCGCCGCTGCCCGCGCCGCAGACCTGGCCGGTGCGTTGTTCCCGTGGCAGTCCGGCAGCGAGGGCCGCGAAGAAACACCCACACAACTGCTTAATGTCCGCAACGGACAATGGGTACCGGACAACTCGCACCGTCAGCGCCACGTCGGGCTGGCCGTCGCCTACAGCGTGTGGCAGTACCACCAGGCCACCGGCGACATCGGATTTCTCACCGACTACGGGGCGGAGATCCTGGTCGAAGTGGCGCGGCTGTTCGCCAGCTTGGCGGCACACGACCCGGCCGATGACCGCTTCGACATCGTCGGGGTGATGGGACCCGACGAATATCACGACGGCTACCCCGACACACCCGGGCAGGGACTGCGCAACAACGCCTACACCAATGTCCTGGCCGCCTGGGTGCTGGCCCGCGCGCAGGAGACGGTGGCGCTGTTGGCACATCGTGACTGTGAGCAACTCTGGCGTCGACTCCACCTCCAGCCCGAGGAGCCGGCCCATTGGCGCCGAGTCAGCAGCAGGTTGCGTGTCCCCTTCCACGACGGCGTCATTAGCCAGTTCGAAGGCTACGGTGAGCTGGCCGAATTCGATTGGGATCGCTACCGCAGCCGCTACGGCAACATCGGACGTTTGGATCTGATCTTGCACGCCGAGGGCGACACCACCAACCGCTACAAGCTCTCCAAGCAGGCCGATGTGCTGATGTTGTTCTACCTGTTTTCGGCCGAGGAACTGCGCGCCGTGTTCGCCGAGCTCGGCTACGAGCTGCCGCCGGAGCTGATTGTTCGCACGGTTCGCTACTACCTGGCCCGCACCAGCCACGGGTCGACGTTGAGCAGGTTGGCCCACGGGTGGGTGTTGGCGCGCACCGACCGGCGACGATCGTGGTCGCTGTTCACCGAGGCGCTGCAGGCCGATCTGGCCGACACCCAAGGAGGCGCCACACGCGAAGGCGTCCACATCGGTGCCATGGCTGGCACCGCCGACATGGTGATCCGCTGCTATGGCGGCGTGGAGACCCGAGGCGATGTGCTGTGGCTACACCCGGTGTTGCCCGCAGAGCTCACCGAGGCGTCGTTTCGGCTACGCTACCGCGGTCAGCCGATCAGCGTCGATCTGACCCAGCAGCGGGCACGACTACATCTGCCGCCGTGTTCGGCAGCCCCGGTCCAACTCTGCGTCGAGGGCATCGAAAAAACACTGAACGCGGGAGAACTCTGGGAAGTGCCGTTATCGTCTGCGGCGCCGGAGCCCTCCCCCACTGAGCTGAAGTTGTAAGCCATGGCCCACGGTGAGCGGTACCGGCAGATCGCGGAAACCCTGGCGCGCCATGGTTTTGGATTCTTCATCGGCGTGGCGGGTCTGCAACGTTGGGTGCCGCTGCACCACGGACTGCTGGGTCATGAACGCCGCGAACAGCCCTATTCCAACCCCGACCACCTGAGGCTGGCTCTTGAGCAGCTCGGCCCCAGCTTCGTCAAGCTGGGCCAAATCCTGTCCACCCGCCCGGATCTGCTGCCCGAGCCCTACCGACAGGAATTGGCCAAGCTGCAGGACTCGGCCCCACCAGTTCCCGCTCCGGTGATCACCGAGCTCGTCGAACGTGAGCTTGCAGGTCCCCCGTCGCAGATCTTCGCGACCTTCGACCTGGAACCGTTGGCCAGCGCCTCACTGGGGCAGGCGCACGCCGCCACCCTGCACGACGGGACCGAAGTCGTGGTCAAGGTGCGCCGCCCGCATGCAGTCGAACAGGTCGAGCAGGATTTGGAGGTTCTACGCAATCTCGCGGCACGCGCGAGTCGGCGCTGGGAGGCGGCCGCCGACTACGACCTGGTGGGCATCGCCGAAGAGTTCGCCGATACCTTGCGGGCCGAACTCGACTACCTGCACGAAGCCCGCAACGCCGAGCGATTCGCCGCCAACTTCGCCGCCAGCCCCACGATCCGGATCCCCCGAATCTATTGGGACACCACCACCTCGCGCGTGTTGACCATCGAGCGCATCAGGGGAATCAAGATCAATGACGTGCACGCGCTCGACGCCGCCGGTATAGACCGGCGAGTCTTGGCGGACAACGCGGCTCGGGCGGTCGCGAAAATGATCTTCGAGGACGGGTTCTTCCACGCCGATCCCCACCCGGGCAATCTCTTCGTCGAACCTGACGGCCGCATTGGCCTGATTGATTTCGGCATGGCGGGTGAGATCGATGAACGCCTGCGCGAGCAACTCGCCGCGCTGCTTATCGCGCTGGCCGGGCAGAATCCTCGCCGCGTGGCTTCGGCTGTCGCCGAACTGAGTTCAACCAAGGGCACGATCAACGTGTCCGCACTTACCGCGGACCTGGCGCCCATCCTGCAGCGCTACACCGGACGAGCGCTGGGGAACATCCCGATCGCAGCGTTGATCCACGATGTACTCGCGGTGGTCCGCCAGCACCACCTGAAACTGCAGCGCGAACTGGCGTTGCAGTTGAAGATGCTTGTCATGGCCGAAGGCCTAGGGGCAGAACTCGATCCGGCATTTCAGCTGGCCGCGATCATCGGTCCCTACGCCCGTCGCCTTGTCGCCGGCCGGTATTCGCTGGACGCATTGGCCCGCCGATTCGGCCAAGCCGGCGTCGACGTGCTCGACTTTACCGCGGAACTACCGGACCAGTTGCGCCGGTTGCGAGACGTGCTTGATGCCGGTGGACCCGAAGTTCACCTTCGTGCAGCCGAGTTGGAGCCATTCGTCGGCAGGCTCGAGGCGACCGGTCACCGGTTAGGTGCGGCGCTGATAATCGCCGCTCTGGTGCGTTCTATCGGGGACGTCATGGTCGCCGATCCGCGCCACCGACGGTCCCGGGCCGTCTCTGTCGTGGGTGCCGGCCTGGGATCGGTGGGCGCCTACCTCGCGTTGACGTCGCGCCCACGCCGAAGGTAGGGCTCGTGGCTGGCCGCGCATGCGGGAAGACCAAAAGTGTTGTGCCTTCGAGGAAAAAGATGTACTGACCGGTCCGCGTGCCGGCCCGATGGCCGTTCACGCCTGCGCGCTGTGCGAATCGAGTTCATGTCGTTGCAGGATCCGTGGCGGATTTATCTGGTGTTGTGTCCGCCCCGAGCAAGCCGCTCAGTATGTCGATCACCGTAGCGGTCAGCGCACCGAGGCGGTTCAGGTCTGGCTCCGTGCCGCTATTCGAATGCTGTTGTTGCTGGGCCGGATTGGCGTCGCTTAATCGAGTACCGAATGCGCACACGTCCAGCTCGCGAATCGAGGCGACTTCAGCGAGGTTGACTGGCCCGCTGTATTCCGGGCGGGCACACCAGGTGAGTACCGGGGTCACCAAGAACTTCGATTCCGGGTCGGTCATCGCGGGCAGGGCGCCGAGGAGGTGCACGCTGTGCGGGTTGAGCCCGATCTCCTCGGCCGCCTCGCGCAGGGCGGTGTCGATCGGGCCGGTGTCGCCCGAATCTTGGCCGCCGCCGGGAAATGTCAGTCGACCCGGGTAGTCGCGCAGATCCGTGGCGCGTTCGGTGAGAAGCACCCGTGGCCCCGCCGGTCCACTGGTGAGCACTACCAATACTGCCGCTGGCCGCAGCGTGACGACCTGCTGGGGTTCTTGGGTGAGCTGCGGGTAGCGCCGGGCCATTGCCGCGGCCAATGACTGCGCCCATTGCGGAAGCACCGCCGGTGACGGTGAACCCGAATGCGGTGCCCGGTCAGGCCCGGCCTGGACCTCTGTGCTGGTCCAGCCGATCAGTGCTGACCGCACGTGCATGGTTGTGAAACCGGCCGCGGCGTCCGCGGACGCGACCAGGCGGGTCTGCTGTCCCAGACCGGGGTGCCCGAACAGCGCGCGCGCCGGACGGTGCACGGCGTGGTTGTCGGGATCGGCCCAGTCCGCAGGGTTGTTGGCCACCGCGACCAGCGCCTGAGAAGAACCGACGAGATGGGCGATCTGGCCGGTGAATGGGGTCAGGCGTTCGCTCATCGCGGGAACCAGCACGAGGTTGGCACCGGCCTCCGTTAAGGCGTGCACTGCCTGCGGGTTGAGAAGGTCGCGGCAGATGGCCATCACAATATGCCAGCCCGCGGCGGTGACGTACACCCGTAACTCCGGCCAACCCTGCGGTTGGATGTCTTCGACGATCGGATGCTGTGCGGGAGAGTGTTTTTCGTGGATCAGCGGGTCTGGATGCCCACGCACCCAGGCGATCGCGGTGTTGCGCCGCCTGCGCGGTGAACCATCGCTGTGATGGTAGCTGCCGGCGACCAGTAGGCGGGGTCCGTCCGGACGGCGCACCCACGCCTGCAGTCGTCGCGACAGCGACTCGGTGACACACAACTCTGGTAGGACCACGATCGAGGCGCCGGCGTCGGCGGCGGCACCGATGAGCTCATCGAGGATGCGGTGTTGTTGGCGGACATTAGTTGGCCGGATGGGGAATGCGGGCTGCGCGGGATCCGCGGGCAGCGTGAACTCCGTTAAGGCCGTGTTCGGGTGGCACGTGGCGATGATGGTATCGATGGTGACCAGATCCGCCAATGCGTCAAACAGGCTGTAGTCGAACACGATTCGAAATTGGGTGGCCCACCCGCCGGCCAGCCGAACTCGGCGGGTTTCGTCGAGGCGGTTGGCCAACAGCCACGGCGGCGCGGTGGGCCGCATGTCCATCACGGCACGAATGTCGGGCACTCCCAAGGGGATCGGGTCACCAACTGCCGGCTGATACGGACTGCGCCGTCGGAACGAGTCGGCAAGAAAATCCCCGTAGTGTTCGTCCACGAACCGCGCCAGAGCGTGGGCGATCATCACCGGCGCGACGCCGTCGACAGGAATCAGGGCCTGCGCCAGCGCACTACGCGTGGGCGTGTCGAGGGTTGACTCGGCTGGGTGGGACACGGCGATCGCCTCAATCGGACGAAGAATTGTGGCGAGCATCGCCCGCATCCGCGGATCGGTGGCTTGCGCCCATAACACCTGGTGTTCGTCACGGCACAGATGCAGCAGGTGCGTCAGTGTGACCAAGGGGTCTGTCTGTTCGAGGACCCTTTCCCGCAGAGTTTCCAGCCGTTCGGCAGGCGACTGTAGCCGAGCCACGCACGGCGAGCACGGCCCCACGTTCGGATCAAATCCGGTGGGCATGTCGTCACCAACGATCTTGACGGGATTGATCGCTGGATCGCGTGTGCCGCATGCGTGTGCTCACCCGGGCCAGGTCCAATCCGCGACTTCGGGGATCAATGTGACGGTGTCCACCGATCCAATGCGTCATCGAGCGGAGTGGAGTCCAGCACCCGCTTGCGGCCCAGCAGACCCGCCGGCCTGGCCGCCTCCACAGTGACCTCGAGGATCCGGTTCGGCCACCTCGAGCGGGCCGGCCCGGCGCGCATGTCTATGAACACCGTGTGCTCCCTCTCGAGGTCCTGACTGTCGAGCACAAACAGAATCTGCGTCGCCCGCGATGCTCTTCTGGGGTGCCTCGCTGCTCAGACCACTATCGCGCAGCGCTTACTGCCCGGGCGACATACCGCCAGGCGCCATTTCCCCGGGCGCCATAGCTCCAGGCGACATAGCTCCAGGCGCCATGCCCCCGGGCGCCATACCCCCGGGCATCATGCCTTGGTGCATGGGCAGGCCGCACCTGGCGCTCAGATCCCTGACCGGTTGGTGGATGTTCTGGAACGTGGCCGCCACGTCTGGGTGGGTGTCGGTGTAGGCCTTGATCGCGGCCCGCCGCTCCTCGGGTGTGCCCTGGCTCCTGGCATCAATGAACACCTGCTGGACGTCTGGACGGGAGTCCAGATAGTCGGCCATCTGGGTCATCGCGGCGGCGTGTGCCCGCATCACCGCTGCCGGAGAACACGGATCCGGCGGTGGCTGCGCCGCCGCCGCACCCGCTGCTGCGAATGCCACGATTCCCGCCGCCACGCCAGCTGCTGCCGCGCGAACCACACGCCGTGGAACCCGCCCGCCATGCATGTGCTTATTCACTGTCATCACTCCTTCCGAACGGCTGCTTCTGATGACCGCCCATGATTACCGCTGAACGCATCGCCTGAAGTCCGCGTTGACCCGGCGTCGGGCGCCGACACCCTCGTGGTGTCGGTTGCCCACGTAGGCGCTTCCCCTGAGGTCTAAGCCGGGGCCCAGCCGACACGGCTTCGCTCCGGGAAGATGCCCGGCGCGCAGTCTTGCGATAGTGCCGCCGCCCACGCAAACCGTCCACTGCAGCAGCGCCACGGGTGTTCGGAGGCTTATTTGATCGACGCTCAGGAATATCTCCCATCGGGCCCCTCTATGTCGGCGCCAAACCCCAACACTCCCTGCAGCCGTATGTCAGGGAACATCTGGACTCACGTCCACCATGCACGATCGTGATGCCGCTTTCGTAACCTATCTGGGATCTACGCAGTTGGTCCATACTTCGCGAAAGTCGACCGCGGCGAGCCGTGCCGATCACCGCGGTCGCCCACGATGATGGAGGACCTCCCTGCGGCGCAGGCCCGTGCTTACAATGGCTGGTTGCAGACGTGCTGGGGCGCTCGTGGCTGCCGGTGACCGGGGAACCGGGTCTGGCACCGGTGGCCGACGAAGTCACCACGAAACTTTCAGGCCGCCATCGATTGGCTCGCCGAATCGCACGTCATGAGGTCGGTCGCCCTCACGTCGCAGGAACCGGTCTGCAGCCAGCCAGGTCAGTCCTGCCAAGGGCGGGGCCCGGATTGGTCGGAATCGCCTGGTGAGCGCGGTGCCGAAGAACACGCCCGGTTCAACACGCCGGTTCAGGCCTTCCGTGCCACCCCGACGAACATCATCCCGGCGAGGTGGTCTTCGATCCGCCCGGTGCCGTGCAGCCCATGGCGGGCCAATTCGGCGGCGAATTCGTCGGCCTCGAAACGATTGTCGGGTGGATGCACCGTGAACGTGCGGAGCGCCCAGCTGTCGAGCACGTGGCGCGGAACCTCCTCGAACAAGAGCAGGCCGCCGGGCCGAAGCACCCGAGCGATCTCGGTGACGGCCTGCTGCCAGTCCGGCACGTGATGGATGATGCCGAAATCCACGACCGTGTCGACGCCGCCGGTCGGCTCCCCGATGTCGCAGACATCGCCCACCGATAGCGACACCGGACGTCCGTGCAGTCGTTTGCGCGCCAGCTCCACCATCGATTCGTCGAGGTCGAACGCGGTGACGTTGGCGGCACCCAGCCGGTCCAGGATCACCTCCGCACCCACCCCGCGACCGCAGCCGACCTCGAGTACATGCTGGCCCGCCAATGCGCCGCCGGCGAGCCGCCGGAACCACGCCGCCTCCCGGTGGTGCTGGTAGGCGGCCCGCACCGGATTGTTCATTGCGGCCCGCTCGACCTTATTGAGCTTCATATCCCACCTCTTCCGCTTCCCGATGATGAACGGCCGCAGGCCCCATGTATCGCCAAAGACACTGCTGCCCAACTCATTTCACTACCGAGCAGGCGTGAATCGCCGCAGTCGCAAGCTGTTGGTCACCACGAACACCGAACTGAAGGCCATCGCGGCGCCGGCGATCAGCGGGTTGAGCAGCCCGACGGCGGCCAACGGGAGTGCTGCGACGTTGTAGGCGAACGCCCAGAACAGGTTGCCTTTGATCGTGCGCAGGGTGGCGCGGGCCAGACGGATCGCATCAGGTGCGGCGCGCAGGTCGCCGCGCACCAGGGTCAGGTCGCTGGCTTCGATCGCGACGTCGGTGCCGGTGCCCATCGCCAGGCCGAGGTCGGCCTGGGCGAGTGCGGCCGCGTCGTTGACGCCGTCGCCGACCATCGCCACGACTCGCCCCTCGCCCTGCAGCTTCTTAATGACGTCGACCTTGTCGGCGGGCAGAACCTCGGCCACGACTTCGTCGA
Source organism: Mycobacteriaceae bacterium (assembly GCA_019749805.1). Taxonomy (GTDB): domain Bacteria; phylum Actinomycetota; class Actinomycetes; order Mycobacteriales; family Mycobacteriaceae; genus Mycobacterium. The sequence goes on from JAIEPH010000045.1 coordinate 52,670, forward strand.
TGCCGACCTGGTGGGCGACGGCCTGGGCGGCGCGGTGGTTGTCCCCGGTGAGCAGCACCGGGTGCAGACCGAGCGCGCGCAGCTCGCCGACCGCCGCGGCCGAGGTGTCCTTGACGGTGTCGGAGACCACGATCACCGCGCGGATCGCGCCGTCCCAAGCGATCCACACGGGGGTGCGGCCCGCCGTTTCGGCTTCGTCGACGACCAGTTGCAGCGATTCGGGGGCGGTCAGCGCCCACTGCTCGCGCAGCCAGCTGTACCGGCCGGCGACTATGGCGTGGCCCTCGACGACACCGGAAACGCCTTGGCCGCCATGGTTTTCGAAGTTTTCGACTTCCGGCGGCGGGCCCAGCGCGGCGGCGTGGGCGGCGATGGCTCGGGCGATCGGGTGTTCGGAGGCGTGTTCGAGCGCGCCCGCCAGGCGCAGGGCCTCGGCCTCGGATTCGCCGCCGGCGGCGTGCACCGAGGCGACGGCCATCCGCCCGGTGGTGACGGTGCCGGTCTTGTCCAGCACGATCGTGTCGATGCGGCGGGTCGATTCGAGGATCTGCGGGCCCTTGATCAGGATTCCCAGTTGAGCGCCGCGACCGGTGCCCACGAGCAGCGCGGTCGGGGTCGCCAGACCCAGGGCGCACGGGCAGGCGATGATCAGCACCGCGACCGCGGCGGTGAATGCGGCGGTCACCGAGTTTCCGGTTAACAGCCAGGCGGCGAGGGTGAGCAGCGCGAGCCCGATGACGATGGGGACGAATACCGCCGAGACCCGGTCGGCGAGGCGTTGCACCGGCGCCTTGCCGTTCTGCGCCTCGGTGACCAGGCGCGCCATCTGCGCGAGTTGGGTGTCGGCTCCGACGCGGGTGGCGCGCACGACGATCCGGCCGCCGGCGTTAACCGTGGCGCCGACGACGCTGTCGCCCGGTCCGACCTCGACGGGTACCGGTTCGCCGGTGAGCATCGACGCGTCGACCGCGGTGGTGCCCGAGGTGATGACTCCGTCGGTGGCGATCTTCTCGCCGGGGCGGATGACGAACTGGTCGCCGACGGCGAGTTGGCCGATCGGGATTCGGGTCTCGGTCGATCCATCGCGCAGCACGGCGACGTCTTTGGCGCCCAGGTCTAGGAGTGCGCGCAGCGCCGCGCCGGATTGCCGCTTGGCACGGGCTTCGAAGTAACGCCCGGCCAGGATGAACACCGTGACGGCGGAGGCGACCTCGAGGTAGATGTGCGGTTCGGCGCTGCCGGTGGTCAGCAGGTCGAAGGTCATTGTCATGCCGGTCATGCCGGCGTGGGTGAAGAAAAGCGCCCACAATGACCATAGGTATGCGGCCGTAACTCCGACCGAGATCAGGGTGTCCATGGTGGCGGCGCCGTGCTTAAGGTTGGTCCACGCGGCGCGGTGGAAGGGCAGTGCACCCCACACCACCACCGGCGAGGCCAGTGTCAGCGTCAGCCACTGCCAGTTGTCGAACTGCAGCGCCGGGACCATCGACAGCAGCACGACCGGCACGGTCAGCACCGTCGACACGATCAGCCGCTGCCGCCAGCCCGCGGCCTCGTCGGGTTCTGGCGGGCCGGCCGTCTCCTCGCGGGCCGCGTCGGGCAGCCGGGGAAAGGTGGCGGTGTAGCCGGTCGCCTCCACTGTCGCGACCAGATCCTCGGGGGCCACCTCGTCGGCGAAGGTGACCTTCGCTTTTTCGGTGGCAAAGTTGACGGTGGCGCTGACCCCGTCGAGTTTGTTGAGTTTCTTCTCGATACGCACGGCGCACGAGGCGCAGGTCATCCCGCCGATCGACAGCTCGACGCTGCGCGGGTTGTCAAGTTCGGCGGCGTGATCGGTGGTGCTCATGTGCTGTCCTCTCCTTCACGTTCACGCATTAGCGAAGCGGTGCCGGGGTTTGTCAGTCGGTGGCCAGGCGGTAGTCGCCGGCCTCGTCGAGAGCGGCGGCGACCTCGTCGTTGCCGATCGGGGTGTCGCTGGTGACGGTGACGGTTGAGGCGCCTCCGGAGACCAGCTCTATGTTCACCGAGGTGACGCCGGGCAGCGCGGTGAGTTCCTTGGTGACCGCGCCGACGCAGTGAGCGCAAGTCATTCCGGTGACGGGGTAGCTGGCGGTGGTGGTGGTGGTGCTCATGGCGTTGTCCTTCGACGGAGTGATCGGAATGGATGCGGTCTGCGGTTGCGTGGAGCAGCAACTGCATCGGGCGGTTGCGGTCGCAGCCGGCGGCAGCGAGCGGGTGAGCTTCAGGTCCATGGTGTTGAGTCCTTCCGCGGTACGGGTCGGTCAGGAAATGGGTTGTTCAGGAGCGCACGAGACGCGCGATGGCCGCCGAAGCTTCGTTGATCTTTTCCTCCGCCACGTTCCCGCCCGCCTGGACGGCGTCGCTGACGCAGTGCGTCAGATGTTCGTCGAGCAGTATCAACGCCATCGATCCCAGCGCTTTGGTGGTGGCCGAGACCTGGGTGAGCACATCGATGCAGTAGGTGTCTTCCTCGATCATCCGAGCCAGCCCACGCACCTGACCCTCGATTCGGCGCAGCCGCAGGACGTAGGCATTCTTGGAGTCCACATAACCCGGTGCGGTGGTGTCCATCGTCGCCCCTTTCCTACAGATACCCATGGGGAGTACCCCTATCGGAGACTATACCCCCATGGGGTATAGGTTGGTCAAGGGGCGCCGCGGTGAGGGGCCCTACGACGTAGCGGCGGTATACCGGGCGAGGTGCTGGCCTCACCGGCCGTGATGACGCAACTCCCCTGATCGTCGGTTAGCGCCTGGTGGTGAGCAGATCGGCGGCCTTGGCGGCCAGGGCCGGTGTACATGCGATGTCGTAACGCTCGGCGGCCAGGGTGGAGACGGACGTGAAGTCCCGGCGGCCGTGGGTGGCCCAATGTTCGACGAATCCGAAGATCGCCCCCCACACGGCGCCGATGAGCAGGCCGGCGAGCATGACGCCTAACCATGCGGCGCCGGCGGCGAACATTCCCAACAGCAGGCCGATGAACAAGCCCCACCATGCGCCGCCGGCCGCACCGGTGAGGGCGGCGCGTGCAGGGGTCATGCGGCCGGTGATGGCCTCCACGGTGCTCACGCCGTGGCCCACGATGCGTAGATTCTCCACGGGGAAATCCGCATCGGAGAGATAGTCGACGGTGCCCTGCGCCTGGGTGTAGTCGCGGTAGCTGGCTATTACCCGATACTCGGCGCTGGCAGCGGCTTGGCTGGCCGGGTCGTCGAAAGATTGATCGCGATGGCTGTCCATGGTTTCTCCTCCTTGGTGGTTGGGTTCGGGTTCGGATGCCGACGTTCCGGGCGGCTCGACCCGGCGGCGACAGTCGGGATCTGGTCTAAGAGGGCCAGGTCCAGCCGCTGATGGCGGGGTCGTCCTCGCCGTGGGCTCGGGTGTAGGCGCGGGCGCGCAGCCGCGCGTCAACCATCCGCTGGCGCAGCGCCGCCGCGGCGGCGCCCAGGCCCGGTACCCGGTCGATGACGTCGATGACCAGGTGGAAGCGGTCCAGGTCGTTGAGCATGACGAGGTCGAACGGAGTGGTCGTGGTTCCTTCCTCCTTATAGCCGCGGACGTGGATGTTGACGTGGTTGGCCCGCCGGTAAGTGAGCCGGTGGATCAGCCACGGGTAGCCGTGGTAGGCGAAGATGACCGGCCGGTCCGGGGTGAACAGTGCATCGAACTGGGCGTCGGGCAGCCCGTGCGGGTGTTCGGTATCGGGCTGCAGCCGCATCAGATCGACCACGTTGACGACCCGCACCCGCAGGGCGGGCAGGTGTTGTCGCAGCAGCGCCGCGGCCGCGAGCGTTTCTAGGGTCGGGACGTCGCCCGCGCAGGCCAGCACCACGTCCGGCAGCCCGTCGGCGCCGTCGCCGCCGTCGTTGCCGGCCCATTCCCAGATTCCCAGCCCGCGGGTGCAGTGCGCGACCGCCTCCTCGATGTCCAGATAGGACAGCGCCGGCTGCTTGCCGGCCACGATCAAGTTGATGTACTGGCGGCTGCGCAGACAGTGATCGGCCACCGACAGCAACGTGTTGGCGTCCGGCGGCAGATACACCCGCACGATCGCCGCCTTCTTGTTCACCACATGGTCGATGAACCCGGGGTCCTGGTGGGAGAACCCGTTGTGGTCCTGGCGCCACACGTGCGAGGTCAGCAGGTAGTTCAGCGACGCGATCGGCGCCCGCCACGGTATGTCGTTGGTGACTTTGAGCCATTTCGCGTGCTGGTTGACCATCGAATCCACGATGTGGATGAACGCCTCGTAGCAGGAGAACAGGCCGTGCCGGCCGGTGAGTAGATAGCCCTCCAGCCAGCCCTGGCACAGGTGCTCGGAGAGCACCTCCATGACACGTCCCGCCCGCGCGAGGTGCTCATCGGTGGGCAGCGATTCGCCTTGCCACACCCGGTCGGTTTGCTCAAACACCGCGCCGAGCCGGTTGCTGGCGGTCTCGTCGGGGCCCATCAGCCGGAAATTGTGGGGGTTGTCCCGGATGACGTCACGCAGGAACGCCCCGAGCACCCGCGTCGCCTCGTGCAGCGCCGTGGCCGGCGCGGGGACCGCGACGGCGTAGTCGCCGAAGTCGGGCAGCCGCAGCGGCTTTAGCAGCTGCCCGCCGTTGGCGTGCGGACTGGCGCTCATCCGCGCACACCCGGTCGGCGGCAGCGCCGCCAGCTCCGCGATCAGCGCGCCGGCCTCGTCGAACAATTCCTCGGGCCGGTAGCTGCGCAGCCACTCCTCGAGCTGGCGCAGATGCTCGGGATTGTCGGCCAGATTGGCCAGCGGCACCTGATGCGAGCGCCAGGTCCCCTCCGTGGGGAGGCCGTCGACCTCCTTCGGACCGGTCCATCCCTTGGGCGTCGCTAAGACGATCAGCGGCCAGCGCGGCCGCTGCGTGTCGCCATCTTCTCGAGCGGCCCGCTGAATCCTGGCGATCTCGGTGACCGCGTCGTCCATCGCTGCGGCGAGGTCCTGGTGAACCTGTGCCGGGTCGTGGCCTGACACCACATACGGCCGGTGTCCGTAGCCCTGCAGCAGGTCGATCAGCTCGTCGTCGGGGATGCGTGCCAGGACCGTCGGGTTGGCGATCTTGTAGCCGTTGAGGTGCAGGATCGGCAGGACGGCGCCATCGTGGACCGGGTCGAGGAACTTGTTGGACTGCCAACTCGCCGCCAGCGGCCCGGTCTCAGCCTCGCCGTCCCCGACGACGCAGGCCACCAGCAGGTCGGGGTTGTCGAACGCGGCACCGTAGGCGTGCGCCAACGCATAGCCCAGCTCGCCGCCCTCATGGATGGAGCCCGGGGTTTCCGGGGCGACGTGGCTGGGGATGCCGCCGGGGAAGGAGAACTGCCGGAACAGTCGGCGCAGGCCGTCGGCATCGCGGCTGATGCCGGGGTAGACCTCGCTGTAGGTGCCCTCCAGGTAGGCGTTGGCTACGAGTCCCGGGCCACCGTGGCCCGGGCCGATCACATACATCGCGTTCAGCCCGCGCCCGCGGATGACCCGGTTGAGGTGGGCGTAGATCAGGTTGAGTCCGGGCGTGGTCCCCCAATGCCCGAGCAGCCGCGGCTTGACATGATCGAGCTGCAGAGGTTCGCGCAGCAGCGGATTATCCAGCAGATAGATCTGCCCGACCGACAAGAAATTGGCCGCCCGCCAGTACGCATCCAACAGACGCAGATCGTCGGGTGACAGCGGGCCGGACGCGCCTGGCCGGGCGGTGCTGAGGTCGGAAGTCGGGGTGGTGACGCTCATGGGTTGCTCCTCTGTATTGGCGGTAGACACGAGACGGGTGTGACGCATCCGCGGTGTCGGCAACGGGTCAGGCTCGGCGCGCGTCCAGCCGCGCCGGCGGGGCTACTGAACGCCGACCGGTGATGGCTCTCCGGATGGCTTCACCGCGGCGGCATCGGGTTGTGGTGGTTGCGGTAGTCGCAGCCGTTTGAGCATCAGGGCGTTGACCGCGACGATCAGGCTGGACCCCGACATCGACAGGGCGGCGATCTCTGGGCGAAGCACCAGGCCCAGTGAGGGTTCGAAGACGCCGGCGCCGATGGGCAGGGCGATGACGTTGTAGCCGACCGCCCATCCCAGGTTTTGCCGCATCTTGCGCAGCGTGCCCCGCCCGATCCGCAGCGCGATGGGCACGTCGAGCGGGTCCGAGCGCATCAGAACCAGGTCGGCGGTTTCGATTGCCACGTCGGTGCCGGCACCGATCGCGATGCCCAGATCCGCCTGCGCCAGCGCGGGGGCGTCGTTGACGCCATCACCGACCATCGCGACCTTCTTCCCTGAACGCTGCAGTTCGGCGATTTTGGTGGCCTTGTCGCCGGGCAGCACTTCGGCGATGACGGTGTCGATGCCCAGCTGCCCGGCGATGCGCTGGGCGGTGGCCTCGTTGTCACCGCTGAGCATGACCACCTCGACGCCCAATTCATGCAGCGCGGAGACGGCGTCTGCGGAGGTTTCTCGGGCGGCGTCGGCCAGGGCGATCACCCCGATCCCGCGCCCGTCGACGGCCACCAGCACCGCGGTGCGGCCGGTCGAGGCGAGCTCGTCGCGCCGATCGATCACCGAACCGAGGTCGACGTTGTCGGCGGCCATGAGTTTGCGGTTGCCGACCGCAACGCGGCGGCCTGCCACGTCGGCGGTGGCGCCGTGCCCGGGCACGTTGCGGAACCCGTCCAGCGACAGTCGCGGCACCCCACGGTCGGCGGCGTAGCGCACGATCGCGCCGGCCAGCGGATGTTCGGATTCGCGTTCGACGGCGGCGACGAGGGCGAGCAGCTCGTCCTCGCCGATGCCGTCGGTGACCACGTCGGTGACTTCGGGTTCGCCCTTGGTCAGGGTGCCGGTCTTGTCCATCACCACGGTGTCGATGCGCGCCGAGGTTTCCAGCGCGGTGGCGTTCTTGAAAAGCACCCCGCGTTTGGCGCCCAGTCCGGTGCCGACCATGATCGCGGTGGGAGTGGCCAAACCGAGCGCATCGGGGCAGGTGATGACGACCACGGTGATCGCGAACAGGAGTGCCATCTGCACGCTGTCACCCGCCAGTAGCCACACCAGGAAGGTGCCGGTGCCGCCGATCAGCGCGACAAATACCAGCCAGAACGCGGCCCGGTCGGCCAGCCGCTGGCCGGGGGCCTTCGAATTCTGGGCCTCCTGCACCATGGCCACGATCTGGGCGAGCACGGTGTCGGAGCCGACCTTGGTGGCACGCACCCGCAGGGTGCCGGTGGTGTTGATCGACGCGCCGATCACCGCCGAGCCCGGCGCTTTGGTTACCGGCAGGCTTTCCCCGGTGACCATGGACTCATCGATTTCGGAGTTGCCTTCCTCGACGGTGCCGTCGACCGGGATCTTTCCGCCCGGCCGGATGAGCAGCAGGTCTCCGACCACGACCTCGGCGGTGGGGATCTCGATCGGTTCGCCGTCGCGCACGACCACCGCCATCGGCGGCGCCAGCTCCAGCAAGGTGCGGATGGCGTCGTTGGCGCCGCCGCGGGCCCGCATCTCGAACCAGTGCCCGAGCAGCACGAACGCGGTCAGCACGGTGGCGGCCTCGTAGAACACCTCGCCGCCGCCGGTGACGGTGATGGCGAGGCTGTAAAGCCAGCCGGTGCCGACGGCCACCGCGACCAGCACCATCATGTCCAGGGTCCGCGCCCGCAGTGCCCGGTAGGCGCCGTCGAAGAAGATCCAGGCCGAGTAAAAGATCACCGGCAAGCTCAACAGCAACGTGAACACGTCGTCGCGCAGCCCGAACGGTGCCGGCACTGTGAATCCGAGGACGTCACGTCCGATCGGCGACCACAACAGGATCGGGATCGACAACACCGCGGCCACCAGGAAACGATTCCGCATATCGCGCACCATGTCCTGCATCGACGCCCCCGCATGTCCGCCGTGCCCCATCGCCTCCTGCGGGGTTCGCACCGCCGCCGCCCCCGCCTGGGCTTCATGTCCGGTGTGGTCGTCGGCGACCGCCACCGCGTGGTCGTGGGCCTGCTCGGTGGGGTGGGCGTGTGCGGTGGGGGGTGGATCCGGTTCCTCCATCGGGTCGCACACGTGATGGGGCACCGACTGCCCGGCGCAGTGGAAGCCGCAGTCGCGCACCCAATCGCGCAGCTGCGCCAGCGACGTCACCCGCGGGTCGAACACAACCGTCGCGGTCTGCGCCACCGGGTTGGCATGGACCTGCAGGACACCGGGGCGGCGGCCCAGCACCGCGGTGATCCGGTTTTGTTGCGACGCCCACTGCATTCCCCGCACGTCGAGCACGGCAGTGCTGCGATCTTTCGGCTGTTCGGTCATCGCAAAGCCCTTCATGTCATTGGGAATTCGGCAGCTGGGTAGAGGTGGCTCGGCTCGGCGCGCGGATCGCGACGATGGCCAGGACGGCGGCGGCGACCGCCAGGACCGCGTTGACCCAGAAACCCATGGCGATACCGGTCGTGAACGCGGTGGCGTCGACGGCCGATCGCGTCAGGTCTCCAGGCCAGTGGGCGGCCACCACCGCCCCCATCACCGCCACGCCCAACGAGAGCCCCACCATCCGGGAGACGTTCAGCGTCGCGCTGGCGATGCCGGAGCGCTCGTCAGGCACCTGCTGCATCGCGGCGGTGGTGATCGGGGTCGTGGCCAGCCCGAGACCCAAACCTTCGATGAGCAGCCCGGGCAGCAGCCGCCACATTCCCCACCCGGGATCGACGCCGGCCAGCAGCACCAACCCCGTCGCCGCCAGCACCATGCCCGCACCGATCAGGACGCGCGCGCCGACGTGCGACACCAGCCATCCCGCCAGCGGCGCGAGGACGGCGATCAACACCGTCATGGGCAGCAACACCAGACCCGTGCGCGTCGGGGAGAAGCCGGTGACCAGTTGCAGGTACAGCGACAGAAAGAAGAACACGCTGCACATGACGGCGAGGTTCAGCAACGCCAGCACATTGGCCGCCGCGACATTCGGGATGCGAAACAGCGACAGATCCACCAGCGGCGCCGCCGACCGCCGCTCCGCCACCACGAAGATCGCAGCGCTAGCCGCGGCGATCGCCAGCATCGCCCACAGTCGGATCGAGGCCCACCCAAGGCTGTTGGTTTGCGTCAGCGCGAGCACCAACGCGAACAGGGCGATCGCGGACGCGATGAGCCCAACCACATCCACCGGCGCACGCAGCGGCCGCCGAGCAGGCCGCGGCCTGGGCAGCGCGGTGCGGGCCAGAATCAACATCGCCACCCCGGTCGGGAGATTGAGAAAGAAGATCGACCGCCAGCCGAACGCGTCGGTCAGCAGCGCCCCCAACAGCGGGCCGACCGCCAGTGCTGCGGCGCCGACGCCGGACCACACGCCCAAAGCGAAGCCGCGCCGCGCCCCGGAGAACGACGTGATGAGCAAAGTCAACGCGGACGGCGCGATCAGCGCCGCCGCTCCGCCCTGGGCGGCGCGCATCCCAAGCAGCATCGCGCCCGTCGAGGAGAATCCGGCCAGCACCGAAACGACGGTGAAGCCCGCCACGCCGCCCAGGAATACCGGTCGTGCACCGAACCGGTCGGTCAGCAGGCCACCGGCCAGAGTGAGCACGGCGAAGGGCACCGTGTAGATGTTGATCACCCACTCCAGCCCCGACAGGCCCAGACCGAGCTCACGGCCTATCGACGGCAGCGCGATCGCCACGGCGGTGTCATCGAGCAGAACCAGAAACGATGCGACCGCCACCGCTGAGAGCACCCACCACTGCCGACTCACCACCGCGGTGGGACCTATCCCGTGGGTCGCTATGTTCATCGGATCCCCGTCTATCGCCTCGCCGGCCGGCGTGTGGTCCCTGGCAAGACTGCCAGCGGATCATCAGGTACCCAAGGGACTTTAGACCCAATTACTAGATAACTTAGTAGAGATGTCGGGAGGCGGCGCCGTCCCGGCGCCAAGATGGGGAGCGCCGAAGGGAGACGATGAGGAAAACCTCAATACAACCAAGTGGCCGCCGCGGCCAGCCCAGCTCCGAGGATCGCCTGACACGCGCGGTGCAGAGTCGGCCCGTGGCCGGTGCCGCTTGCACGAAATAGCGTGTGGAGCTTCGATTTTGGCTGGCTTCGCAGCGTGGGTAACGGTTGCCGGTCCTCGCCTGTCCGGCTGGACGATCTGCGGGTGGCTGGCGACGGCCGACAGAATTCGGGCCGCGATCGGGCGGGTCCGTCCCTAGGCGGCGCGGGCGTCGGCGCGTGACCAGCGCACGTGTGAGAGGTGCGCCAGAGGCGCTCGCACCGAGCCCAGGCGAACGAGGCCCGCTATTCAGCAGATGAAGGCGCACCGCAGGCAGGCGTGCCGCCTACGCCGATCGCGCGGGCTTCGTCAACATCGAGGACCCTCAGTAGCGGAGGCAAGTCACTGAGCTCCGCAACAGCCGCCCGGCACGAAGCGCATATGCCCAAGTGCGCTTCGAACTCCCGCCGCTCGGCACAGGACAGAGCACCTAGCACGTAGGCGGCGTCCCACATCGCGTAATCGTGGGTGTCCCGGTGCGGCGACACGCCGTTGGGCGGTTCCCCACACAGCATCATGGCGTCACGAACTTTCTTGGCGAGGTAGGGCTACCAAGCCGACCATTTCATCAGGATGGCCAGAGCCCGCGTAGAGCGCTAAGTTATTGCGGTGCATAACGTTTCCCCTTCCCTGAAACTCCCACCAACTGTCCTCGGGCCGGCCGTTCCTCGGTAGGGCATCAGGTCACTTTGGGTCGGTGCCCAAAGTCCTATGCACCCTAGTAGTGCGCACCACAAGCGACACCCAACCTGCACCTCACCCGTTGCCACCTCCACGCCAGTGGACGTGGAGGGGCGGCTAACGCCGCGTACATCGGGCGGCCCAACCGCATCGCGACCACATCAGCGATTTCGATGACGACTGTCGGTCGTGGGGTCGCCACGCTCATATGGACCCCTTCTCGACAACCTCACCGACCGCTCTGCCGTGAGCAGCAACACAGCCAGTCGATCCCGGACTACCCAAGGGACTTTCGGCCCACTACTAAGCGACCTAGTAGAGATGTCCATGGCGGCTGCCGGCACCAAACTGGAGAGCACCGAAGGGCGACGGTGATGACACGTCAATACAAGCTCATAGCCGCCGTGGCCACCGCTGTGATCGGCGCCGGCCTGATCTTCGCGGGCGTTCCTGTGACGGTCCTTCTGCTAATCGCCGCAATCGTGGCGATGGTGTTCATGCACGGCGGCGGCCACGGAAGTCACGGTGGCGGCTACGGAGGTCACGGCGGATGCGCGGCCTCCCAACAGCTTGGCGACCAGCACCCGGCCAGCGCGCAGGTGCCGCCGCACACGCACGACGACCCGACCCGCCGCTGAGACCGGGGAACCGCAGTGCAGTCGACACCGCGGAACAGCCCGCCGGTCAGACCGAGGTCTTGGGCCTGCGGGTGCGGCGGACTGCCGTGGACACCGCACCCTCCGGCTCACCGACACCAACACCGACACGCCGCCGAGCGGCGACCCTGACGAGTACGAACGGCATCCGGCATGAAGCGGCGCCGACTCCCGCCGCGACACCCACAGTCACGAGGCAGTCACCCGCCAGGCCACGCTATGACTCAAGGTCGCGGTGAACTGCATTCGTCGCGATCTCGGACGTGGTCCCCCGCGTTCTCCGTTCAGCATCCCCGGCCTGTGTACGTAGATAGTAGAATGCCGTCGGAATTCGATTATTAGTGTCTCCATCACCATGGAGCTGTGCGGAATCGCGGATTCGGGACCCGCGTCACCGGCCGCACGAACAAGAGCCGCGAACACGCAATGCGATCGCACTCTACCCGAACCTGTTGCCTCCGAGGGTCCGCCGCCGCAACGTCGGCGGCTAACACGAGCCGACGCAAGCGTGGCCACTCATAGCAGTTGGTGGCGTTGTAGTGATTTTAAGGAGAAGAAGCCGGTCGCCGCTGGGAGCCAGAAGGTTGCGAGCCGGAAGGCTAGGACACCCGCGACGGCGGGTGCGCTGGCGACACCGCCCACTATGAGGCCGGCGACAAGGGCGGCCTCGACCACGCCGAGGCCCGCAGGCGTGGGGCTGGCCGCCCCGAGTGCCGAACCGCCGAGGAAGACCGCGGCAACCAAGGCGGCCGGCGCGTGACCGCCGAATGCGTGCACCGCGAAGCCCAGCGCCGCGATATAGGCCACGTTCGTGCCCAGTTGCCCGCCGAAAACCAGACCTGCCCGCCGCCGGTGGCGCACGATGTCGGCCATCGAAGCAGCGGCTTTGCGCACATCGGCCAGCCAGTCCCGGCGCCGGATCAACACCGCGATCGCCACGCCGAGCACCGTCATGACGGCGACGAATCCGATCAGCAGGCCCCAGCCGCTCGGCAGTGCCGAGGCGAGCAACACACGCGACTGGCCGAGCCACAATCCGACACCGACCAATTCGAGGATGTGCAGGACCGCGCCCACGGTCACCGTCACAGCCACGGCGGCAACGGCGGTGGCGCGCGGCAGCCCCGATCGCTCCAGATACCGCTCATTGACGGCGGCCCCGCCCAGCCCGTAGGGCATCAACCGGTTGGCGAACGAGGTCGCCAGCTGCACATTCACCGTGCGGCCAAACGCGAGCGGACGCGGACTGGCCCCCATCAGAACAAGGGCCGCCGCGACATACGTCGCAGCCGACATCGCGAATGTGCCTACGAGCCATTGCCATTGCGCCTCGTCGAGAGCAGCAATCGTATGTCCTAGATGACCGACCTGGGGCAGCAGCACATACGTCGCGAATAACGTCGCCGCGATCCACCCGAGCGTGCGCCAGCGAAACCGCAGCAGGACCTCGCGCTGCGCCAGTTGCGCGCCGGTGGCATCGGCGACAGCGGAGCGCAGCTCGTCGAGTAGGCCCGGGTGATGTCGGATTGCCTTGCGCGTCGCCGAAGCAAACGCCAGTGGCTGCAGCAACGGCGCCGCGCCGCGCAACGGCTCGGGACCGATGATCTGAAGTGCGGTTGCCACAGCACGTTTCACGCCAACGTTCAGGCTCATCGATACAAGGAGCTCGGCCACATCGGCGTCGAGCCGGTGGTCGGAGGCGCCGGACTCACCGAAGCCGAAGTCGACGATCCACGGTTTTCCGAGCTCATCGATGAGCACGTTGGCAAGGCGAAGGTCGCGGTGCGCGATCCGGGAGGCCCGCAACAGCGGAACCTGGCACCACACATCGCACAGCACCTCATCGGACACCGGCTCAGACATCGAGCGAGCGAGGTTGCGTCCCGGAATCCGCGCCTCGGCCAGCCAGGCGTCGCCGTTATCGGCGACTCCGACCGAAACGACGGTCGGGGTCCGCACACCTGCCTTCTGTGCGAGCAACGCGATGAAGGCTTCGTGTTCGGCCTCCTGTTTGGGTGTGGCGAACGGAGATTCGTCTTCGACATTCCGGAAGACGATGTGGCGGAGCAGTTTGAATAACAGGTCTGCGTTGCGTTCGTGGTAGCCGATGACTTTCACGAACAGGTCGGTGCATTCGCCGCAATTCTCGGTGGTGACGAGAAACGGTCGCGAGCCTCGCGCATCCAGGGCGACGGGAGCGACCCCGATCGGGCACAGACCGGCGGCGGCCAGCGCCCGCTTGATCGCGGGCGCCTCAGCACGGTGCACCGGGGCACCCCACAGCAGGTGCAGACCTGCCGCGACGGTCCAGCCGAGCGCGGCGCCACCGAAGACGTCGAGAACGAAATGGGCCCCGACGAAAACCCGCGCCACAGCCACCACGGCCGCGGCCGCCCATGCGACCCGGCGCCATGGCCGTGGCAACCATGGTCCCGCGGCGGCGGCCATCGCGGCCGCAACCGCCGCGTGCCCCGAGACGAACCCCAACCCGCCCTGAAGAGTGCGCAGCGTCAGCTCATCGAGCAGGACGTCGGGCCGTGCACGCCCGACGAGCGTCTTCACCACACGTGCGAGGAGGTAGGCGAGCACGCCTGCGGCCGCCAGGTCACGGGCAAGACCGATCCGCCGCGCGAGCAGCGCCGCCCCGGCCGCGGCGCCGACCGCGCCGATCGAGCCCAACTGCATTACCGCCAGCAGGACGGGCGACACCCACGACGGCAAGTCGTTGATCACCCGGAACAGGTCCACCTCAAGGCGAGGCACGTGCACGTCGGTGGAGCGCGCCACCAACGCCGAAATCACCAGTGCCACAACGCCGAGGACAACCCGGACAGCATCACCCGCATGCCGCTGGATGACGGTGGCATTCGGTGGCTCGCCGCCCGCAACCATTGCGGGCGACGCCAAGTTTTGTGTTGCCTCCCACGTCATCGACCGAACAATTACAGGGGCATCTACACCCGGACTAGGGGATTTCGGCTCCGGCGACAATGACGATGTACCCCTTGGATTCTCACTCCGAAGCTCCGCCTACCCAATCCGCGCGCCCCGAACACCGACAAGGAGATTCAGCAGGGCGCCCACGCCCTGGCCGGCCGCGGCCCCGCCGATCACATCGAGCGGCGAATGCGCCCCAAGGTAGACGCGCACAGAGACAGCCACCACCGCCATTACGAGCATGACGATCCGCCAACGACGGCTCAGATATGGACTAGTAACGCCGCCATGCCTAAGCGGATGACGGCGTGGCCCGACGGGAACGACGACCCCGCGGCGTGCATGTCACGCAGGACCGCCCCAGGTATGCCTGCCCCGGGCCGCTCACGCTTCACGAGAGCTTTCAGGATGTCCCGCTCGACGATCAGTTTCGCCGGAACCAGCAGCATCAGGCCCGTGGCGAGGCGAAACTTGCGCGCGCCCAACGCGACAACCGCGACGACGCCCGGTGCTCCGAGCACGCCCGTCAGCTGAACTACCCAGAGTGGCCGGTACAGCATGTGGGGCGGCGAGTTTGATGCGAGTAGACACCTCGCTGTCGACACGGGACGCGGGCATCCAAACTCCACGCTCGTCATCGACCCATGCCCCCGCGGGCACCCCGTCAGGTCGCGTCACCCAGCTCGATCGGAACGCCCACGAGCGAACCGTATTCGGTCCAACTTCCGTCATAGTTCTTCACGTCGGAGTGACCGAGCAGCTCCCGCAACACGAACCAGGTATGCGAGGACCGTTCACCGATGCGGCAGTAGGCGATCGTCGGTTTAGATCCATCCAGCCCGACGTGGGTATAGATGGCCGTCAGGTCGTCGTCGGACTTGAAGGTGCCGTCCTCGTTGGCGGCCCTGCTCCATGGCACGTTCATCGCGCCCGGGATGTGGCCGGCGCGCTGCGCCTGTTCCTGCGGCAGATGGGCGGGGGCGAGGATCTTGCCGGAGTACTCATCGGGCGAGCGGACGTCGACGAGGTTTTTGTGGCCGATCGCGGCGAGGACCTCGTCGCGGAA
This sequence comes from Mycobacteriaceae bacterium, assembly GCA_019749805.1. Taxonomy (GTDB): domain Bacteria; phylum Actinomycetota; class Actinomycetes; order Mycobacteriales; family Mycobacteriaceae; genus Mycobacterium. Next base: position 68,063 of record JAIEPH010000045.1, read on the forward strand.
CGCACGGATTGTGTTGTCGGGCTCCTTGGCCATGTATTCGGTGATCGGGAGGTTCACCGTCTCGGTGGCCAGCGGGCGGCCGTCGAGTTCCCACTTCTTGCGGCCGCCGTCGAGCAGCTTGACCTTGTTGTGGCGGTACAGCTTGAAATACCAGTAGGCGTAGGCGGCGAACCAATTGTTGTTGCCGCCGTAGAGGATCACGGTGTCGTCGGTGGAGATGCCGCGATCGGACAGCAGCTCGGAGAACTGGTCCTGGTTGACGAAGTCGCGGCGCACGGGATCCTGCAGGTCGGCCTTCCAGTCGAGCTTGACCGCGCCTTCGATATGACCGCCGTCGTATGCCGTGGTGTCCTCATCGACCTCGACGAACACGATGTTTGGGTTGTCGAGGTTCAGCTCGGCCCACTCGGCGGTGACCAGAACGTCCTTGCGGCTCACTGCGGTGACTCCTCACATCTCGCTAGAGTGGCTCTTGCCTGTCACGCCATCTACGCATGTCAATAGTAGATACGCTACTGGGGTGATCGGGCCCCGGATTGGTCGGTGGTTGTGGATTCGACGATCTGCCGTGCCCATCAGCACGCCGCGGCCCCAAGGTATCTGCGCGGTGTTCCACGAGCGTTCTGATCTGATCGGTCATCGCAGACGATGGGCCACAAAGCGGGTTCCCAGTCGGTTTGAGACCTCGTAACGCAAGAAGTGCAACGGGATTGAACGATCTTCGACACCGTCAAGATCTGGTGAGGCGGGCGACGCGCTACGACAGACACGCCATCCCCCCATGCGGCCCGTTCGAGACCACCCACCCGATCGAACCCCTGCGCTGCTTTCAACGCTGTTCGGCGTCGGAGAGGGCCGCAACGGACGGTCGAGCATTGCTACGGCCGTGCGTGATCACGCAAGACTGCCAGTCGATCACGGAACTCCGATTCACTGATCTCCCCCCGCGCGAACCGGGCGGCCAGAGCCTGCTCTGGCGACGGCGCATCGGGCCGAAGCGGTGGACGATTCCGCTGATCGCCGATGGCGTATCGGATCAGCGCGACGATTCCGACAATGAGCAGGGCCCAAAACAGCACCATCCCCACGCCCATTCCTGCATAACCCCACCAACCCATATCAGGGCCGTACCAAAACATCACGGCTCCTCCTCCAACTCGCTGTTGAACCGAAGTACAGTCTGGTCGCTGAGACCGCAGGTACCGCAGAGTCATTAGCACCACGTTGAAGGGACCTTCGCCACTCCTCGTTGTGGATCAAGGCGAAGAACAGGTGCTCGCGGATATTGCGCATGGTGGCGCGGGAGAGCCGAATCGCGGTGACAACGCCGGCCAACGAGCCCGAGATGAGTGTGATGTCGGCGGCCTCGGCCAGGGCTGGCGCGTCGTTGATGCCGTCGCCGACGATGCCGACCCGCCGACCTTCCGCCTGCAGCCGCCGGATCTCACCGGCCTTGTGCTCGGGCAGTACCTCGGCAAGCACTAGCCGGGACGCCGACCTGGCGGGTGATCGCCACGGCGGCGCGGGCGGGGTCGCCAGACCCGAGCGCGCAGGGGCAGGCGATGATCAGCACCGCCACTGCCGACACCAGCCCAGCGTCAATGCGGGGGCCGGGCCGGCCACGAACCAGACCGCGAAGGTGGCAATCGCGATCGCGATGACGACCGGCACGAAGTACGCAGACGTTGCATCGGCCAGCCGCTGGATCGGAGCCTTGGACGCCTGTGCCTGCTGCACCATGCGGATGATCTGCGCCAGCATCGTGTCCGCGCCGATCTTGACCGCCCGCACCCGCAGGGAGCCGGTAGACCATCGACTCGTCCACCGCGGACTGCCCGGCCAGGACCGCGGCGTCGACCGGGATCTTCTCGCCGGGGCGGATGAGGATCTCGTCGCCGACCACGACCTCATCGATCGGGATTTCATCCTCCTGACCATCACGCAGGATGCGGGCAGCGCGGGCATGCAACCCGAGTAGCGCGCGGATCGCCTCCCCGGTGCCGGCCTTGGCTCGCGCTTCCAGCAACCCGACCAAATCTCCCATCGGGGGAACACGCCCATAGGCACCCCCACGCCATCTGATGAAGCCCACGCGGGCGGTTGCAAGCAATGTGACCTACGACCCGATGCGGTGGGGTCCCAAGTCTCACGACGAGATCGGTACGCACCTCCTAATGTCGACACTGCGGTGAGCCGCCATTCGCCGAGGTTCGCGCTGCGGCTGGCCGGTGACCGGGGCAGAGCGACCGATGAAGGGACCCGATGGGGCGAGCGGCAAACATTCGGCGGGGAATCGTGGTTGGCGTCGACGGATCCGCCTCGTCGCTCGCGGCGCTGCGCTGGGCGGCGCATGAGGCCGCGCTGCGAAACACTCCGCTAACGGTGGTCCACGTGTTGCCTGCGCCGCCGCAGATGGGGGCGTCGGCTACCTGGCCGGGGATCCCGATGCCCGCGCAGGTTATCGACGAGCACGAAACACAGGCCCGTGGCATCGTTGACGATGCCGTTGCGATGGCGCTCGACAGCGGGGAGCACCGAGCTCTTCCGGAGATCAGCGGTGAAGTCTTGGGATCACCGACCCTCCCCACACTTGTCGAGCTCAGCAAAGAAGCCGACATGGTTGTCGTTGGATCCCGCGGCCGCACCTGGGCGCGTCGGGTGTTGTTGGGGTCGGTGAGCTCGGGGTTGGTGCATCGGGCGCATTGCCCGGTTGCGGTCATTCACGACGAATTGCCGGGGTCTGCTGACCGCGGAGCATCAGCCCGAGTCGTGGTGGGCATCGACGGCACCCCTGCGTCGGAGTTCGCCACCGCCATCGCGTTCGACGAAGCGTCGCGGCGGCATTCCGAACTGCTGGCATTGCACGCCTACGACGACACGGACCTGTCAGGCACCTACGACATGGAATGGTCAACGATCGTGGCGGCAACTCAAGAACGGCTCGCCGAACGCCTCGCAGGCTGGCAAGAACGCTACCCCGACGTGTACGTGCGCCGTGTGGTCGTGCTGAAGCAGCCAGCGCATCACTTGATTGAAGCGGCAGAATCGGCGCAATTGCTTGTCGTCGGCAGCCATGGCCGAGGCGGCTTCGGCGGCATGCCGCTCGGATCGGTCAGCGCGGCTGTGGTCCAGGCGGCACGCATACCGGTCATCGTGGCCCGCCAACCTCGCGGCAGCGAGGCAGTGCAATGAGCGACAATCAACCGGCCAGCGCGCGATCTATCCGGCCCGACAGGCGGCCGGTATTGATGACCAAAGACCCCCAGTGCAGTTTCCGTGGCCTCTAATCTGATCTCTTAACCCATTGACATCCCGAGAGCGGCTGCTGCAACAGCAGCCACGGCGATCAAGGAGAGTTGCTGTGATGATCTGGTACGGCGACACGGGCTGGTGGAGTTACGCCGCAATGGGCATTGGGATGGTGCTCTTTTGGGCGCTGCTGATCAGCGGACTCGTTCTGCTTGTCCGACTCGCCACCGCCGACACGACGGCGCGACCGCAACCACCGGCGGCCGCGGAACAGATTCTGGCAGCCCGATTTGCGCACGGCGAAATCACCGAGTCCGAATACCGTGACCGGCGTCAGCTGCTGCGCAGCTAAGCTCGACACCAATATAGCTGATAGCGATGACGGAGCCGGACAGGGCATTCGGAGTGGTCGAGCGCACCATCCGCCGCCGCACGTTCGGCACCCTGTCCACCCTGACCCGGCGGGGTAGCCCGCACGCTACCGGGGTGGTCTACGCCGTCTCGCCACCGTCGCAGCCGCTAATGCTCTACGTGACGACCAGAACCACTACCGTCAAGGTCGCCAACATCCGGACCGAACCCGGCGTAGCGTTCGTTATCCCCGTACCCCATCGTGGCATCCCGCTATTCCCGCCCGCCGCCGTTCAATTCCAAGCAGACGCAACGATTGTGGGTGCTGATGACACCGCAGCGTTGCACGCGTTTGAAGCATCGTGGTTTCACCGCCGGATCCTGGGAACTGAGCAGCACATCGTCACCGAGGGCGCCAACATGTGCTTCATCGCGATTCGGCCACGCCGCACCCTGTACACGTACGGAATTGGAATGTCGGCTCTCGACATTCTGCGACACCCTCGGCAAGCCATCAGCCGAATTGACCTCCCCGCCGGTCGGTAAAACACCGCGTGCCGCATCATATTTTTCACTCCCCTGAGGCAGCGGGTAAGCGGCAGGGTACACCTCGGGATGGCCGAAGAACTAGAACAGGTGCTGCCACAACAACACACCGCCATTGGCCGGGTCGTAAATGTGGGCACCGAGATGTCGGTCGGCGGCCAGGCCGAACAGCGCGGAGGTCAGCAGGGGGAAGGCCAGCAGCACCAGGATGGACGTCACCAGGATGTCCAGGTGAAGATCGGCATCCGGAACATGGTCATGCCGGGGGCGCGCATGCAGACCACGGTGGTGATCATGTTGACACCGCCGAGGATGGTGCCCAGACCACCGACGGCCAAGCCCATGATCCACAGGTCGCCGCCTGCGCCGGGCGAGTGGATTGCGTCGGTCAGCGGGCTGTAGGCGGTCCAGCCGAAGTCGGCCGCGCCGCCGGGAGTGATGAAGCCGGCGACCGCGATCATCGCGCCGAACAGGAACAGCCAGAACGAGAACGCGTTCAGCCGCGGGAACGCCACATCGGGGGCGCCGATCTGCAGCGGCAGCACCAGGTTGGCGAAACCGAACACGATCGGGGTGGCGTAGAACAGCAGCATCACCGTGCCGTGCGTGGTGAACAGCTGGTTGTACTGCTCGTTGGACAAAACCCGCAGGCCCGGCGCGACCAGTTCGGTACGCATGAACAGCGCCATCAGCCGCCGATGAAGAAGAACACGAAGCCGCGACCAATACGTGACGACCACGGTCCTGCCGACATGAGACCGGTTCACCGGCCAGTGGCGGCCCGGCCCCGGGGTCGCAACCCCCCTTGCAGAAAATACCCCTACGGGGTACGTCTAGAGAGGGTATGGGAACCGTCCGCGCCAGGCACGGGCAAATGCGCTGAGGGGAGGCGGATATGTGGGCCGGGTTGGTGTGGACCTTGCTGGTCGCCGTCGCCGGTGTCGCCAGTGCCTATGGTGCACACCAACTTACTGCAGTATCTGCCACCGCACTGATCTCGCTGCCCTTCCAATCTGGTTGGGCACCAGAGGAACACGCGCTGTCGCGCTATCATGTCCGCTGGTACCTGGCGACGCTGATATTCCTGGCGTTCGACGTCGAGATGTTGTTCATGTATCCGTGGGCGGTGGTTGTCACCGAGATGGGCGGAACCGCAGTCGTTGAGATGTTCCTTTTTCTGGCCGCACTACTCGTCGCGGTCCTGTGGGCGTGGCGAGAGGGTGCGCTGCGATGGACCTGAATCGATGGCTGGCACAACTCGCGGCTCGGCGGGCGCATGTCTTCATCGCCGAGATACCGGGAAATTGGGCTCTTCGCGCCGCAACGCAGGACCTGATCGCTGCGCGCGGATGGCGTCAAGCCTGCTCACCCGCCGACGCCGACGTCTTGGCGGTCTGCGGAGCCGCCGGCGATGAACTCGTCGAGCTGATCGACCGCATCTGGGACCAACTGCCCGGCCCGTGGGCCCGCCTCGAGATCCGGGATGTCTTGTCGGCGAGCGACGAACTGGACCGTGCGGCCGGCGTTTTGATCGATGTCGGGCGGCAGCGAGCTGATGCCGCTGGGCGTCCACGGTCAGCGGCGCAGGTAGGACATTGCGGCGACGACTCCGAGGATCATCAGATGCTCTCCAGCCCCGCCGAACACGGCGCCCCCGCCGCGGGAACCCCATCCGAGGCACACCACGGCGGCTATTCGCACATGGATCACGGCGGCGGGGCGCCACACGACAGCCCGGCTCAGCATCCCGAGCAGGAAAGCCACGACCACGGCGGCCATGCACAACACGGTGAGCCCGCTGCCCACGCCGGTCACGACATGGGGCACAGCGGCCACCACATGGACCACGGCGATATGGATATGGCACCGGCCGGAATCGCGCTGGCCCGAGGTGGCGAGGACCGCGACGGTTTGGAGATGGACGAGTTGCACGTGCGGCTGGGTCCGTTTCTCGCGTACTGGCCAGCGGGGCTGGTGCTGCGCTGCGCGCTGCAGGGCGATGTCATCACCGCGGCCCAGGCTCAGATGATGGGTGCCGCGAACGACGAGAAAACGCCGTCACTATCGGGCAATTGGATGCAGGCAGCCCGCCACACCGACCATCTCGTCGACCTCTTGGTGCTGGCCGCGCGCCGCCGCGCGCGCACGACGGCTACGCGGGGTACTGCTGGGTGACGCCGTCGACAGCCGCGCGGCCCGCCAACAGGCCGACGCGTTGGCCACCGCGGTGCGCCGCTCTCGGGTGCTGCGTTGGGCGCTGCGCGATCTCGCCCCCATCGCAGCCGACGACACCGGCCGATACGGCCTGCCCGCGGCTCTGGCCGGAGATACCTACGATCGGCTGCTCACACGGCTCGACGTGCTGCAACGTGCAGTTAGAGACGAGGCTGATGCGCCCCGGTTGCACATGCAGGACAGCGCAATCGATCACATGCTGCCCGCCCTGGTCGAGGGTTTAGACGTCGCCACGGCACGCCTGGTGGTCGCCGGATTGGGTATCGACACCCCCGCCCTGGAGATGGGTCAGCATGCCTGAGGTGACGACAGTCAGCGGCGCGTGGGCGCTTGCTGCCGCTGCCCTGTTGGCCGTGCTCGCCCTGTTCGCGGCCAGCCTGGACAGCACACTGTCCGCACGAGCCAACGGCGCAGGTAGCGCGGTGGCGGCGCCGCTGGTTGAGGCGGCCCGGCTGATGCGTCAGCGTCACCGGACCCTGGTGGCCGCCGACACGTTGCTGTGGCGCATCGGATGCATCGGCCCGATCGTGGTCGCCCTGCTGATGATCGTGGTTGTGCCGCTGGGTCACTGGACGCTGCTGGACCTCGACGTCGGCGTCATGTGGGTCAACGCCGTGGACGCGATGATGTGGGCGGTGGTATGGCTGGCCGGCTGGGGACCCAATTCGGTGCATTCATTGATCGGCGGCTATCGATTCCTCGCCCACGCGCTGGGTTATGAACTGCCTCTGATGTTCGCCCTCGTCGCGCCCGCCGTGGCTGCGGGCAGCCTACGCGTCGGTGATGTGGCCAGTGCACAGCACGATTTGTGGTTCGTGGTGTGGATGCCGGTCGCATTTGTGGCGTATTGCCTTGGCGTGTTGGCGTTTTCAGTGTGGGGACCCTTCGGTCCGGCGCTCGGAGACGACATCGCCGGTGGCGTGACCGCCGAGCTGTCCGGGGTTGACCGGCTGGTGTTTGTTGCAGGCCGCTACGCCGTTCTGGTCGCCGGCGCGGCGTTCGCCGTGCCGATGTTCCTCGGCGGCGGCGCCGGGCCGCTGCTGCCCGACTGGCTGTGGTCGGTCGTGAAAACTATTGCGCTGCTTAGCGTCTTGGTGTGGCTGCGGCGCGCAATACCCGCGTTGCGGCCGGACAAGTTCATGGAGATCGGCTGGGTCGTGTTGCTGCCGGCCGTGTTGTTGCAAGACCTAGCGGTGGCGGTCATCGCCATCTGGAGGAGTTGACACATCATGATCGTCGATATCGTGTTCTGGCTGCTCGCAGTCATCGCCGTCGCTGCCGGGGCCGCGGTGTTCTGGGTCGATTCGATGGCCCGGGCAACGTATGCGCTGGCGGCCTCGTTCATTGCGGTCGGTGTCGCAGTTGTGCTGTTGCAGCAGAACTACATCGGCGTGGTCACCATCTTGATGATGGTGATGGAGATGGCGGTAATGGCGGTCTACATGGTCATGTTCATGGGCATGAACCCGGCGCTGATGCCGATGAGCATGGTTCACGACAACCGCCGCGCACTCGCCGCCGCCGCGGCGACCTTTGTGTTTGGCTTGCGGGATTCTGCTGATCGACTGGCCCGCCCGGCAGGGCCAGCCCGCGCACGACGTCACCATGGCACTCGGCGAGGAGCTGATGGGTCCCCACATGCTCACCATGGCGGTGATCAGCCCGGTCATGGTCGCCACAATCGTGGCCGGGATCGTGTTGGCGGCCGCCCGTACCCGCTACGACCGTTTCGGTGACGACCTCAAACACCGCCCCGCACGTGACCCGCAACCCGGAGGGGTGGGCCGATGACCTTACAAACGGTGTTGTTGGCGGCGGCAGCGGTGTTCAGCGTCGGACTCTACGGTGCGTTGTCCCAGCAAGTCGTGGTGATGGTGATGATGGGCCTGGAGTTGATGATCAACGCGATCATCCTTGCCGCCGCAGGGTTTTGGTGGTTCGTCATGCCGGCACCTAGCGGCCAGGTGCTGCTGCTGGTGGTCATCGCCGCCATGACAGTGGAGATGGCGATGGGATTCGCCATAGCCACGGCATTGCACCGCGAGCGTCGCACCGACATGACCGACACGGCAGCCGACCTTTCCGGATGAGCCCCGTGATGTCAGCGCTGCTGTGGCTGCTGGTCGCAACGCCCGCCACGGTGGGAGTCGCCTTGTTGATCTCCCGCCGCGACGACCGGTGGACCGACGTGATCTCGATGGCCACCGCGCTCGGGTGCGTGGCTGTGTCGGTGGTGGTGGCCGTCGCGCGGCCGTCGGTGCAGGTGGCGTTCATGGCCGGTGCACCGTTTGGCCTTGGGGTCGACGCGCTCGCCGGGACAGTGCTGCCGGCGGTCACCACCGTGACGCTACTGGTGCTGATGTTCTCTGCCGGAAACATCCGCGAGGCGCGAGGCCGCTTTCACGGGTTGATGCTGGTGTTCGCCGCCGCGGCAATCCTGACGGTGACCGCCGCGACGCTGCCCGCGCTGCTGCTGGGATGGGAGGTGATGGGCGCGGCATCCTATGCGCTGATCGGGTTTTGGTGGCGCGACCAATACCGGGTATCGGACGGGCTGACCGCATTCATCACCACGCGCACCGCCGACCTGGGTTTGTATCTGGTCGCCGGCGCCGCGCTGGCCGGCGGCGCTGGGATGGCGCTGAATAGTTTCTCCGACGCAAAGGGTGGGTGGCGCGATGTCATCGCGCTCGGGGTGCTCGTGGCCGCGCTCGGCAAAGCTGCGCAACTGCCCTTCTCGTTTTGGCTGTCGCGGGCGATGTCGGGCCCCAGTCCGGTCAGCGCCCTGCTGCATTCGGCGGCGATGGTGGCGATGGGCGGCTATTTGTTATTGCGGACACAACCGCTGCTGGCCGCCACCGGCTGGGCCGCGACGGCGGCGGCGTGGGTAGGCGTGCTCACCGCGGTGGTGCTCGGCGCGGTCGCGGTCGCCCAGCGCGACATCAAGCAGCTGCTCGCCGCATCCACCGCCGCCCAGCTGGGATTCGTGGTGATGGCAGCCGGTGCGTCTGCCGTCGGCGGCGGCGCCGCGCACCTGGTTGCCCACGCCGCCACCAAGGCCGGACTGTTCCTCGCCGCCGGCGTGTGGTTGTCGCTGCTGGGCACCCAGCGTCTGGACGCCCTGCACGGTGTGGCGCGGCGCTGGCGGGCGGTGGGGTGGTCGGCCACCATCGCGGCACTCACGCTGGCCGGAATCGCGCCGCTGTCGCTGTGGGCCACCAAGGACGCGGTGTTGACCGCCGCAGCGCATCACTCCCCCGCGCTCTACGGGCTGGGATTACTCGCTTCCGCGCTGTCGGCGGCCTATGCGGCAAAGATGCTGGTGGTGATCTGGGCCAAGCCGTCGACTGACGTGACGGCCCCCGCACAGGCCGCGCCGGACCGACCCGTACCTCGGCTCACCGGTCTCGAGCAGGCGCCGCTCGTGGTCCTCGCCGTGGGAGCCGCGGTGTCGGGTGTGCTGGCCCTGCCCCCAGTTGGCTCGATCATTGCGCGTGCCGTCGACGGCGGCCAGCCGATCTCGCACCCGGGCGTGGCCGAGCTGCTCGGTTCGGCGGCCCTTGCCCTTGTCGTGGTGGCAGCGGTGGCACGGTGGGGTGTGCCCGAACCGCGGTGGGCCGCATCGTGGTTGGGGCTTCAGCGCGGCGCTCAGCTGCTTGTGGTGGCCCCGACCATGGGCGCCGCCCGAGTGGCCGCACGGTTCGATGACACGGTGCTCGACCGGGCGGTCGACGCCACCGCGGTCGCGGTGTTGCGCGCGGCGCGCCGGGCGGCTCAGACCGACACCGGTGTGGACGCCGCGGTGGAGGCGGTGGCCGCGCGGGTCGGGCGGGTCGGGCAGCTGGCGCGCCGACCGCAAACCGGCCAGCTGCACCAGTACTACCTGGCCGCCGTCGTGCTGCTGGTCGCCGGCTTCGTGCTCATCGTGACGGTGAGGTGACTTCGTGCTCAGTGTGATCGTGTTCTTGCCGCTGGCCGCCGCGCTGGCGCTGCTGGCTGCACCCCGGCTCGGCGTACGCGCCGTCAACGCGATGTGGGTGGCGGTCACCGCGATCGACCTGGCGCTCATCGCGGTGGTGTGGGCGCGCTACGACGCGCCGGGGATCAACGAGTTGGCGTTCGAGGAGCAGGTCCCCTGGATCCCGGGCGTCAACAGCAGCTACCACATCGGCATTGATGGCCTGTCGCTGCCGCTGGTGGTGATGACCGCGGTGATTTTCCTGGCATGCGCGATCTTTGGGCTGCGCAACGAGGACCGGCCCCGGCTGCAGGCCGCGTTGTTTTTGTTCCTGCAAAGTGTCAGCCTCGGGTTGTTCGTCGCAGCGGACCTCATCTTGTTCTTCGTCTTCTTTGATCTGTCGATCGTGGCGATGTACTTCGTCATCGCCGGCTGGGGACACGGCGATGCGGCCCGCTCGGCGCTAAAATTCTTCCTCTACACCTTCCTGGGATCGCTGGCCCTTCTGGTGGGCTTTATCGGCCTCTACATCGCCGCCGACCCACACACCTTCGACATGCTGGAGCTGGCCGCCACCACACCGTTGGCCGGCAGCCCGCTGGCCGGCGGCTTGGTGCTGGCCGCGATCCTGCTCGGACTGGCGGTCAAAACCCCCACGGTGCCGTTTCATACCTGGCTGCCGCCGGCGCACACCGACGCGCCCGCCGTCGGGTCGGCGGTGCTGGCCGGGGTGCTGCTGAAAATGGGCACCTACGGATTCGTCCGGGTGGCGATGCCGATGCTGCCGCAGGCATGGCGCGATTGGGCGTGGTCGATCATCGCCGTCGGCGTCGTATCGGTGATCTACGGGGCGCTGGTCGCGCTGGCACAAACCGATCTCAAACGCATGATCGCCTACACCTCGGTCAACCACATGGGCTACATCGTGGTGGCCGTCGGTGCTGCCGGTCTGACCGCCAGCGGCACCGCCGACGCGCGAGAGGTCGCGGTGGTCGGTGCGGTCACCCAGATGGTCAGCCACGGCCTGATCACAGCGGCCCTGTTTCTGCTCGCCGGGGTGTTCTATGACCGCGCGGGCAGCTATGACATGGACTCCTACGGCGGCCTGGCCGGCCCGGCGCCCAAGCTGGCCGCGCTGTTCGCCGTGGGCGCGTTCGCCTCACTGGGATTGCCGGGATTTTCGGGTTTCATCGCCGAATTCCAGATCTTCGCCGGCAGCATCGCCGCCGCCCCGATCACAGCTCTGGCTCTGCCTGGCATTCTGATTACCGCCGCGCTGTTTCTGCGCGCGCTGCAACGTGTCTTCACCGGTCCCACGCGCGGGCATGCGGCCGGCTTCACCGACCTGCGGGCCTCTGAGACCGCGTCGGTGTCAATACTTCTCGTGCTCAGTGTGGCCATCGGCCTGATTCCTCGACCGTTGCTGGACCTGATCGAACCGGCTGCCGCCGCACTGGTCGCGCTCGTCGGGAGATAGACGGTGAATCCCGAGGAGGCAATGCGGCCACTGCTGATGGCGCCGGAGATGCTGCTGTTCGGCGCCGGTCTGGTGGCGCTGATCGCGGGCTCGTTTCTGCCCCGGCGGCGGCAGTGGTGGGTCGGGGTGATGGCGGCCGCGGTACAGGTCGGTGTCATCGGCGTCGCCGTGGTGCAGATGGCCGCCCCGGATCAAATGGCTTTCGAGGACGCGTTTTCCGTCGACACCGCGACCGGCGTGGCCCGGATCGCCTGTGCAGCCGGGTTGTTGTTGATCTGGGCGGTGGCCGGCGCGGAGATGCGGGCATCGCCGCGTGAATCTGAAACCTATGCCCTGCTGATGTTTTCGACCAGCGGGGTTCTCATTTTGGCCGGGGCAGAGGACCTGTTGCTGCTGGTGGCCGGATACTTTCTGGCCAGCATTCCGCTCTACGGGCTGGTCGGGTTGATGCGCTCGGCCGCCGCGGCGGAGGCCGCCATGAAGGCCTATCTGATGGGGGCGCTGTTCGGGATCCTGCTGATGCTGGGCGTCACGATTCTCTACGGCCTCACCGGCGCGACGCGCTACCCGCAGCTAGCGATGACCCTGGGCGGCGCTCCGGCGGTGGCAGTCGCGGCCGGAGTGGTCGGTGTGCTGGCGGGCCTGATGTTCGAGGCCGGTGGTGTGCCGGCGCACTTCTGGGTGCCCGACGCTGCACAGGGCGCTAACGCCACCGCGGCGACGTTTCTGACCACCGTGCCCAAGATCGGGGCCCTGGTGGCGCTGTATCGCCTCACCGCTGTGCTGCCCGACACCCTGGCCTGGCCGGTATTGATCGCCGTATTTGCCGTCGCCAGCATGACTTTGGGCAACCTCGCCGCCTATTGGCAACAGGACCCGCGACGGCTGCTGGGCTGGTCCACTGTCAGCCAGGTCGGCTACCTTCTCGTGCCGATCACCGTCGCCGGCAGCAGCGAGCTGGCGCTGCCGTCACTGCTGTTCTACCTGGTGGGCTACACCGTCACCAATATCGCGGCGTTCGCGGTGACCGCGGCGCTGCCGGGACGCCGCGATCTCGATTCCTATCGCGGCTTGGCCCGAACCCGCCCGTGGCTGGCCGGCGCGCTGGTCGTGGCGCTACTCGGTCTGGTGGGCACCCCACCGACCGCGGTGTTCATCGGCAAGGTGACCACCGCCGCCGCGGCCTGGGACGGCCGGTATGCGTGGCTGGCCGTCGTGGTGTTCGTCAACACACTGCTCAGCCTGTTCTACTACCTGCGCTGGATCATCCCCGCCTTCGCGCGCCCCGACGAGGCCGGGGATGCCGACCAAACGGCGGCCCAGCATTGGCCCGCCCGCGCCGCAATCTTGGCCGCCGCGCTCAGCCTCCTTCTAGGCATCATCGCCGGGCCGGTTTGGCAGCTAGTCACCTGAACCGCATCGTCATCGATGCAGGTTTCGCGCACCGATACGACCGGACAGTGTCCCGGAAGTCATTGCAGGACAAGGACAACACACCCCATGTGACGAGCCACTACATTGTGCCTGCGCAGTGGGGACAGTCGTCCATTGCCATCGGCATCGGCCTCTCCATGGGCATGGGCATCGGCATTTGCATTGGCATCATCATGTTGCCGGTGCAGCACCACATCATCGCCGGCATCGACCCGCCATTCGTGTAAATGACCGCCACGGGGTCGGCACCCGTCACATCGAAGTACACCTTGCCCGTCGATGTCTGCCCTTGGCTGATGGTTGCACCCGAAATGCCGCTCGGACTCGCCAGCTGCCACAACACCTGATAGCGCTCACCGGAAGCCGACACCGCATACACGTTGGGAATGATCGGTGTCACAGCGCCCGTCAACGCCTCCACCGAGGCTGTGGCCTCCCACAGTCGACCGGCCAATGGGAAGCCGGGCGCCGTGTCGGTACTCGCGCGCAGGTCACTGACCGACCACTGCTGGACCACCGCACCGCCGGCATCGGTCAGCTTTTGCGGCGATCCGAACCGATGAGGGCAGCTGTCAGGCGCTGCGGTCGCCGTCGGCATACCGACGCCTACGGCCACCAGCATCGCCGCCCCGGCGACAAAGATCCTTGCCAATCTGCGCACGAATGTCGTCCTTTCAGCATGTGGAACCGCGGGCAGTCCGCGCCGCCCGCCATTCTATCTACGTACCCACACCGTAGAGCATCGGGCCCGTCGATGATCGACTCTCGCGCTGTAAGCCTCCACATAACGTCGCCAACCCGATTCCAGCGGACGTCCGTTCCTGGCTGTGGCGAAGACGCGAATGACGGACACTGGCGGAATACCCGCGGGGGGTATATTGTCTCTTTGGTGGATACCCCGCCGGGGTATGAAAGGAGCTGCGTCATGTGCGCAAGCAGGTGACCGTCGGTTGGCGCCTTCGCAATGCGGCGAAAGGCGCTGCCTACACAGATATTGCCCACAGCTAGCGAGGAAGGAATACATCATGGCCACCAGCGAATACCAGGTGACAGGCATGACCTGCGGGCACTGCGAGATGTCGGTGCGCGAGGAAGTCGGTGGGATCGACGGTGTCGAGCAGGTCGACGTCAGCGCGGCGACCGGCAAGCTGGTCGTCACCAGCACCGAGCCGATCGACGACGCGGCTGTACTCGCCGCTGTCGACGAAGCTGGCTATACCGCGGTGCCAGTCTGATGACTTTGCCGCGCAAGAGCCTTGAACAGCCAAAACGCCACGTTGGCAGTGATTGGCCGACGTGTGAGCCCAACCCGAAAGGACACCCTCAACCATGACAGATCACGGCGCTGCCACCGGCACCAGCCATCACCACCACGAGCACGAGCATGACCACGACCCGGTGGACCCGGGCGTCGACGCGGCCGAGTGCCCGGTCATGCCCGGGCGGTTCGTGGCCAAGGCCAACGCTGAAGCCAAGGGCTGGGTCCGCCAGTACGCCGGGCGCACCTACTGGCTGTGCTGTGCTGGCTGCGTCCCTAAGTTCGACGAAGACCCGGCGAAATACGCTGTTGCATAACCCTTGATCGGCGCTGGGTTGGTGTGGCGCCCGGCGCAGATGCACGCGGCGGGCACCACCCATCGCCGCATTTCGCGCGACAATATCTGTGAACTACATCGCAACAGGAATCCGCTGGGATACGCGTAGGCCTGCGGTCCCGGGGTGTCAATCCCGGGTGCACCATCTGGGAGGACATAATGCCCACATCAGCAACGAAACCCACACCCGCGCAGACGCCGCCGCGGCATGGCTACATGACCGACAAGGGCCGGTACCTGGACCGTCTCAAGCGCATCGAGGGACAGGTGCGCGGAGTGCACCGGATGGTCGCAGACGAGCAGTACTGCATCGACATCCTCACCCAAGTCAGTGCGCTGACCCGGGCACTGCAAGCGGTGGCGCTCGGTCTGCTCGACGATCACCTCAAACACTGCGTACTGGACGCCGCGCACGCCGGGGGCGATGACGCCGACGCCAAGATCAAAGAGGCCACCGACGCTATCAATCGCCTGGTGCGCTCGTGAGTCGCGGGACGCGGTCAGCCCAGTGACGTCAGCAGCTGTCGGCAGGCTTGCTCACAACGCCGGCAGGACTCCGCGCAAATGCGGCAGTGCTCATGGTGACCGGCGTGGCGGTCACACTCGTCCCCGCAGGAGCGACATGCCGTGGCACACGCCTCCAGCACCACGCGGGTCAGATTGGCGTCATAACCGGTATGGCGGGACAGCACCTGCCCGGTCGCCGCGCACACGTCGGCGCAGTCGAGGTTGGTGCGCACACAGGTGGTGAGCTGCTGCACGGAGTCTTCACTGAGGCAGGCGTCGGCGCAGGCGGTACACGCTTGCGCGCACTCCAGACACGCCTCGATACAGGACGCCAACGCGGCGCGGTCGATACCACCCAGGTCTTGCGGATAAGTTTCCAGCATCTTGCTCGCGGTACTCATAGCGTCCTCCATTTGCATGACACGTATCGCATGGGCTGACCGTGGCGTGACCCACGGTCGACAGCCGCATACCCATCCCCCCCTATGGTCAAACCCCGTTTCGGCGATGGGCAGCCGCCCCTGCAGCGCACGACAGCTTCAGCGGGTCTCGCACCGAATGCTGTTGATACGAAGCGGCTTTCGAATCGAAGTCGGCACGCCTGGCCAACTTCTTGACCGCGTTGGACGCTGTGGAGGGTCGCGACGAACGACGCTGCTGCCGCCAGGCCGTGGGCGCCAGCCACGCTGTCGTGGCACCGAGGAGTCGCGTCGAGCGTGGGGACGAATCGATTAGCATCTGTGTACCAGAACAGTAGATGTAGTGCGGGCTGTCAACGCCGCGGTCCCGCCGGTCCAGCCCAATGGAGGGACGTGGGAAGGCTTCAAGCCATCGACCGCCAACTCGAACTGCTCAGCGCGGTTAGCGCGTCCATTCGCAGGCTCGGTGGCCACCCCGACACCTCTTTGATCGATGAGCTTCTCGATGAACGCTGGGAATGCCAGTGGCAGCTACGCGACGTGCCGGCCACGGTGAGAACGGACCACGGTGCTGCAGCCTTTCGTGACGCCGGGTGACCCATGTCGTTGGGGGCGTAGGCACGACTCAGACTTTCCTGTGACGACGGGGTGCGCAGGCGGGCGTCGGTTCGTCGAGCCGCAGATGGTCAGCGCCACACCAGCGTGCGGCCGCTTTGTTGCCAGGCCTGCATTCCGCCGGATAACTCCACCACGTCGTGATAGCCCAGGTTGGCCAGGGTTGAGGCGGCGATAGTGCTCATCCGTCCGGTACGGCAGTAGACCGCCAGCGGAGTGCCGCGAACCGTCGGCAACCTGTTGATCTGCGCCTCGATTTGGTCGAACGGAATGCTGACATCCGTGCCGGCGATGTCGCCTTCGTAGGGCACGTGCACGTTGATGGTGACCCGCTCGGGTGCGGCGATAGCCTCGGCGAATTGTTGCGGTCCGATTGAGCGAGGTGCACGAGCCGCAGTATCGGTCTGCCCCGCCGGCGGCGGTGTCGCCGACGATGTCAGCGGTTCGGCGGGAGAACCGCAGCCAACCAGTGTCAGCACCGCACCGACGATGGCGACGTGGACACGCACGCTCAGGATCAACGACATCACCTCCACTATCGTACTAAGCGCGATAGTAGGTCGAAGGCTCGCCCCACCACGTCATCGTGACGACGCTGAATCGGGATCGCACTCTCCCATCCGCTGCCAGGGCCGTCGTGGCCTGTACGCGGCACCCGATCAACGGATACCCTTGGGGGGTATTTCGTGGTGTGGAGAGGAGATAGGGATGAGCACAGCTGTGAAGCCCAAGGCGGCGGGGCTGGTGGGCGTTGCGCGGCATCCTATGGTTCGCGCGGTCGTCAAGTGCGCGGTGATGTGTGCACTTGGCGCCAACACCAGGCAACGGCGCGCCGTGAAGCACGACAGCAAGTGCTGCCCATGAGCACCGGGCTCTGGGTGCCGTATCGCCGTCCGTCGATGACGTGTGATCCAACGCATCTGAATTGAACACGTTAGCGGCGGGTTCAGTGCGGCGTGGATGCACGGTGGCGGCGGATTGCGTCACCACCGTGCCGCCGGGTCCCAGAAGCGGGAGGGCTGTCCCGATGACCGAGATCGCGCTTTCCCCGCCATGGTCAGCAGGACGCGTCGACGTAGACCGTCGTGTACAAAACGCGCTTAACAGTTTGGTCCCGCCCATCTGGCGAAACTCGGTGACCTCGCGGCCCGGGCGCACCCGCTGACCGTGCACTGCTCCAGCGGCGCTGTCCCCACCTTGTTGAGGATCACCTTGTAGCCGTTGAACTCCAGTCTGTTGACAGTGTCCTGGACATGCTGTTAATGCCGGTGCAGCTGAAGATCGCAACCCCCATAAGAGCCCAAACTCGGGTTTGGGCGACTAGGTCACATGACAGCGGCTTCTGCTGGTCGACAGTAGGCGACTGGGGCGGCAACACCAGCTAGGGTCGGGTCGCCGCCCCAGCCGCGGTAAAATACTATCAAAGTCCGTAGATGCGGTTGTTCGTCACCGACGGAATGTGCGGCTCGAGGCGGTTGCCCCCGATGCCGACTCCCAGCTCATCCCAGATAGGGTCGTGGCTCGCCGAGGTGGCCAGACGCTCACTGCGCGGCTGAATGAAATTGGCACAGGCAAGTTCACCGGCACCATTCGCCTGCCCGAACAGGGACGGTGGTTCGTCTACGTCGAGTTCGGGCGCGCCGGCGAAACCATCGAAGCGTGGCTGCCCGTCGACGCGCGCTGGCAAGGAACCACCTCGGCCGAGCGTGAGCTCTACGTGCCCGCCGGCACGCAGCCCCCAACGGCGACGCAAATCGCCAGCGGCGCAGCGATCTACGCCCTCGGTCTCATCCTGCTCGCCCTGGCCCTCATCCAAACGCTGCGCATCGCGCGGCGCCGTCATAATTCAGCCTGAGTTCCGCCACCGGCTGATCCAACTGTGTAGCAAATGGGGTCGGCCAACCCCTCATTCCAAGCGGAATGGCCCTTACGGCAACGCCATAGGCGACGCCCGGTTTGCTGCCTCGCGTGAAGGTGACGTTTGCGCGCAGTGACCGAAATTGCTCTTGGGCCGCACTCAGCAGCGCTTGGCTGCACGTTTCCTGGGTCGTCGCAGCGCTGCGCGTAGGCGCGCCGACTCCCCGGGGGCCGATCTGTTCGAGGAAGTAGGTGAGCACCAGTTCCGGTTGGCCACCGGAATTCAAGGCCTCACGCATTAGGCTTTGCGCTGTGTTGCTCCCGAGTCAAGGTCGGCCGATACCGGTAGGCCCTGCCGTCGCGCTCCCGCGCCAGCTAGCCCTTGCTGTGCAGATTGTCCATCGTGGACATCACTGTGGTGTAGGCGATGTCGCGCTCTGCGGCTAGTTCATCAAAAAACTCTCGCACCGTCGTGGTCGTGCCTGATCCACGGTTCCAGATGCGGTCCATGATGACAGCTTCAAGTTCGCCAAATCCACGTGTGCGCACCGTTGGCCTCCCGGCTGTCCATGTCGAGCCTGTGTCCCGCATGGTGCGCGCCTTCGACGGAATGCGTATTGTCTACGTACCAAGAGCGTAACGCCGTTTCGAACGGTTCGGAAACCGAGGCTGGCAGGCCAGGGCACGACAACTTCCTCGCCCGCAGGCAAACATCGACGCCCGGCACTGGTTCAGCGAGCAGATTCCGCGCGGTCTGCGCTCATCGGCCCTGAATGGCCGCGTTGGTATCCCCGCATTTTCACCGAGATGCGGTTTGGGTCATGGCGTTTGCGCTCGTCGTGCTGAGATCGGTGGATCCTGGTTTTGGCACCGCGCAGACGCATCCTGCGATGGCGTTGAGTGAACCGTCACCACAGGCTCCGGTTGCGACGTCGCCCGAGACGATCGCACTACTGTCAACGAACCTGTCACCATCGGCGCGCGCGATCGTGAGCGTGCTCCCTGGTTGGTTGTTGACGAACCGGCGTTGGACTGGGCATTGGTCTACTCCATATCGGTTGAGTGCGGCCCACGGGCGGCCCTGACCGTCGAACAGTCTTCTGGTCGGTAGGCCCGCATCCACGCTTCGCACCTCGCGGAGATGCACGTCGGTGCGCCTCGCCGGCAGCGACACCTGAGAGCGCGCAACTCGACCGTTGGTCGAATCCCTCGGCGCCGATCGGTTACCGACAGCCTTTTTTTATGAACCCGGCAGCGCACAGGGGCACGGGTCCATCCTTGACGACGGCATAAAACGCGAGAAGATAACAATGGCCACTGCTTCTGTGAGCCGGTGTTCTCTACGGATACGGTGCATACGTCTTTCAGTAGTACCTCCTTCGTTGTGTCGCACGATAGTTGGAAGGTGGCCGCGTGCGGGAGCAGCTATGCCCTTTTGGACTGCTTGGAAGTGGCTTTCGCCCTCTTGAATTCGTACATTGGTAAACCGGCACAACGACTCCAGCGCGACGCGTCTGCAAACCATCTCGTGCCGTCGAAAACAGTGCTGACTAGATGTACTGAGTCATGAGGTTGGTGTCAGTCGGCTGATCGGTGGGAGGCCGCCGAGTGCGCTGTGACGTCGTTGAGTGTTGTAGTAGTCGAGCCAGGGGGCAAGGGCTGCGGCGCGTTGGCTGTTGGAGGTGAAGACGCGTTTGTAGGCGCATTCGGTCTGCAGGGTCCGGTTGAGGCGTTCGATGCTCCTATGTTTGTCAAGCCGCGTTCGAGTTGGCTTTGTCGGCGAGTGAGTCTGTCTGGGCGCGTGGGA
>JAIEPH010000015.1 GCA_019749805.1 Mycobacteriaceae bacterium
GTGGTCGCCGTCATCACCGAGGCGACGAGGTACACCGTGGTAACCCAGACGTAGAGGCGCTGCCCGCCGATGTCGGCGACCGTGCTCGGCAACAGGCTGATGGTGAGGAACTCGTTGGTGGCGTACAGCGCAACGCCACCGGCCAACACCGTTGAGGCCCCGAGGTGCTTGGGGCCCAACAGCTCACGCCAGCCGCCGGAGGCAGTCGTTGCGGTTACGGTCACGCCGCTCACGCTAAGAGCTCAACCGCCGTTGAGGTCAAGTAATTTCAAATCCGCGCCATTGCCTGCTGCGCCGCCGTCACCAGTGACGCTGCGATCACCACAGCCGAAGACAGCAAATCGAAGAGTAATTATCGCTACCGTCACGCTACACGGTTGGCGCTGCAAATTCCGCTAAGCGCCCAGAGTTCGATGAGCCGTTGCGTTGTCTCGGTTAATTTCTTGTCATTTCAAGCCTGCGGCGTCCATGCCGCGTAGTTCTTTCTTCAGGTCGTGGATCTCGTCGCGGATTCGAGCCGCCAACTCGAACTGCAGATCGCGCGCGGCGGTCATCATCTGCTCGGTCAGATCCTTGATCAGGTCGGCCAACTCGGCGCGCGGCATGTTGGTGGTGTCGCGCCCCTCGATGATGCCTGCGCTGACGGCGCGGCCCGGCTCACCCTGCGCGCGACGGCCGCGTGATGCGTTGCGGCCGGAGCCGCCGATCTCGACATCGTCGGCCTCGCGGTAAACCTGGTCGAGGATGTCAGCGATCTTCTTACGCAACGGCTTTGGATCGATGCCGTGTTTTTTGTTGTAGGCGATCTGTTTGGCTCGGCGCCGATCCGTCTCGTCGATCGCTTCCTTCATCGAGTCGGTGATCTTGTCGGCGTACATGTGCACCTCACCGGACACGTTGCGCGCCGCGCGGCCGATGGTCTGGATCAGGCTTCGCGGCGACCGCAGGAAGCCTTCCTTGTCCGCGTCGAGGATGGCGACCAACGACACCTCGGGAAGGTCGAGCCCCTCGCGCAGCAGGTTGATGCCCACGAGCACGTCGTAGTCGCCGAGCCGCAGCTGCCGCAGCAGCTCGACGCGGCGCAGCGTGTCGACCTCGGAGTGCAGGTAGCGCACCCGGATGCCCATCTCGAGCAGATAGTCGGTCAGGTCCTCGGCCATCTTCTTGGTGAGCGTCGTGACCAGCACCCGCTCGTCACGCTCGGCGCGTTTGCGGATCTCCCCGATCAGATCGTCGATCTGGCCCTTGGTCGGTTTCACCACCACCTGCGGGTCGACCAGACCCGTCGGACGGATCACCTGCTCGACGAACTCACCGGCGGACTGACTCAACTCGTACGGACCCGGCGTGGCTGACAGATACACCGTCTGACCGATCCGGTCGGCGAACTCCTCCCAGGTCAACGGCCTGTTGTCGACAGCCGACGGCAGCCGGAACCCGAAGTCGACCAGGTTGCGCTTGCGAGACATGTCGCCTTCGTACATGCCGCCGATCTGCGGGACCGTCACGTGCGACTCGTCGATGACCAGCAGGAAGTCTTCGGGGAAGTAGTCGATCAGCGTTGCCGGCGCGGAACCCGCGGGGCGGGCGTCAATGTGGCGCGAGTAGTTCTCGATGCCCGAGCAGAACCCGACCTGGCGCATCATCTCCACGTCGTAGTTGGTGCGCATCCGCAGTCGCTGGGCCTCGAGAAGCTTGCCCTGACCCTCGAGTTCGGCCAACCGCTCCTCGAGTTCCTGCTCGATGGTGGAGATCGCGTGCGCCATCCGCTCCGGACCCGCCACGTAGTGAGTGGCCGGGAAGATCCGCAGGGAGTCGACCTTGCGGACCACGTCACCGGTCAGCGGGTGCAGGTAGTACAACTCCTCGACCTCGTCGCCGAAGAACTCGATGCGCACCGCCAGTTCCTCGTACGACGGGATGATCTCGACGGTGTCGCCCCTGACGCGGAACGAGCCGCGAGTGAACGACATGTCGTTGCGGGTGTACTGCACGTCGACCAGCAGCCGTAGCAGCGCGTCCCGCGGGACCTCTTGGCCGACCTGCAGTTCCACCGACCGGTCCAGGTAGGACTGCGGGGTGCCCAGACCGTAGATGCACGACACGGACGCGACCACGACCACGTCACGCCGGGACAGCAGGCTCGACGTGGCCGAATGCCGCAGCCGCTCGACGTCGTCGTTGATCGAGCTGTCTTTCTCGATGTAGGTGTCGGTCTGCGCGATGTACGCCTCGGGCTGGTAGTAGTCGTAGTACGAGACGAAGTACTCAACGGCGTTGTGCGGCAACATTTCCCGCAGCTCGTTCGCAAGCTGGGCGGCCAGCGTCTTGTTCGGCGCCATCACCAGGGTCGGCCGCTGCAGGCGCTCGATGAGCCAGGCCGTGGTCGCAGACTTGCCGGTACCGGTGGCGCCGAGCAGCACGATGTCGCGCTCCCCAGCCTGCACCCGGCGCTCGAGTTCGTCGATGGCGGCCGGCTGGTCTCCCGCCGGGGCGTACTGACTGACCACCTCGAAGCGACCACCGGCGCGCACGATCGCGTCGACAGGGCGGTACTCCGAGTGCGCCAGCACAGGATGTTCAGTAGCGAAAGCCATATTCACCAGGGTAGAACCCCGGACCGACATCTTCTGTTCCGCGATCAGGGCGCGACGTAGGCTGATTCCATCCATCCTCCCAAGCACGAGACATTCGACCTGCTGGCGCGCACCAACACCGATCCGAAGGGGATCGTGCGGGCCGTCGATACGTACACCGTCGAGTCGTGGGGTCTGTACATGGCCCGTCCCGCGCCGGGCCGCGCACAATTCCACTATCTGGAGTCGTGGCTCCTTCCTGCGCTGGGGCTGCGCGCCACCATTTTTCATTTCAACCCCGGCCATGAACGCGATCAGGACTACTACCTCGATATCGGGCTCTTCACGCCGGGTGAGACGGTCTGGCAGGCCGAGGACCACTATCTGGATCTGACGGTGCGCACCAGCATCGGGTTCGACCTGACCGATGTCGACGAGCTGCTCACCGCGGTCAGGCACCGCCTGCTGTCGCCCGAGGCCGCTGAGCAGGCAGTTCAGACGGCGGTGTCGACCATCGACGGGCTCGCCAGAAACAACTACGACCTGGACCGCTGGCTCTCGCGTCACGGCATCACCTTGACCTGGCGATCCCGCGTAACACCTGGACGATCTTGATCGATTTCGGGTGTGATGCCGACAACAGCGCAGGTGAACGTCGTGGCTCTGACGAGGGCGGAGCCGGTAAAGTCGCCTGTCATGAGTTTCACCAAGCGCCGATGGCAGGCAATCGCCGCTGTCGCCGCGATCGGCGCGGGCCTGCTGTCGTCTCCTGCGACCGCGCTCGCCCAGCCCGGCACCGAGCCCGCTGAACCCCAGCCGGGGCCTGACGCGGCGGCCCCCGAGGTACTCCACAACGTGATCTACCGTGCCCGGGCCGACGGCACGTCCCGCGACGCCGTGGTGGCGTACAAACAGGACGACGCGAACGTCAACAGCGCCACTCCGACGATGCTGCCCGGCCAGACCTTCGAGGTGAACACGGTCCTCGACGATCCCGCAAAGGCAGGCATGACGGTGTCCATCGGATGGCCGTACGGATCGAACCTGCACTGCGAGATCCTGGTCGACGACCAGATCGTCGCTCAGGCGGACCAGTTCATCGCACCGAGGTTCTTCCGCGTCAAGGACGACCCGCTGTACGGGACGCTGCAGTGCGGCGCCCCGTTGGATATCCCGGTCGTCGGCGTCCCCGACCCAGTCGACGCACCCGTCGATCCGGCCGCCCTACCGGCGGATCCCAACGCCGCGCCGTCCGCGGCGTCGCCTCCGCCTGCCGCCTGACCGCTACGGGCGCCAGCCCGTGGTATCCGCCCATTCCCAGGCCCGCCGGTAGGCGTCGAGAAACCACGGCTCCTTCGCGTCGGCGTACGCGCCGCTATCGGCGTGCGCCTGCGCCGCCACCTTGCGCTTGTGCGCGAGGTAGTCGGCTTGGACGGCAGGGTTGTCCCGCAACCAGTCGACGAACAGCAGCGCGAACTGCTGACCCGGCCAACCGTCGACCCTGATGTGGACATTGGTCGGCCGGCCCGGATCTGCTGAGCAATGAAGTCGCTTGTGCCACAACGATTCTTCGTTCGTATGATCGAACACCGCGACCGTACTGCGGGCGTCGGGCTTGCCGACGTCGGCGGTGATCGGACTGCGCACGTAACCGGCGGTCGTCAACCCGTCGGCCAGTTCGTCGGCCGCCTCGAGAGAGGCGACCGTCACCTGCATGTCGATCACGTCCTTGGCGTCCACCCCGGGGACGGCCGTCGACCCGATGTGGTCGATGCGCACCGACCGGTGCCCACATGCGGTGTTGAGCCGAGCGGCGATACGACGGCCCTGATCGGGCCACGACGGGTCGCTCGGCACGAGGACCGGTTCCGAACGCGCGGGCCGGCCGTGCTCGAGGTTTTGGGCGAACGGCAGGATCCGCTCATGCCACAGCGCCCGCGCCTGCTCCACCAACTCCCCTGCGCTGCCCGAGTTGTCGAGCCACACATCGGCGACGGCGCGCCGCTGCTCCTCAGTGGCTTGCGCCGCGATGCGGGCACGGGCGTCCTCCTCGGAGAAGCCGCGATGCTCGATCAGCCGCTTGACCCTTGTCTCCACGTCCGCGTGCACGATCACCACCAACGGGAACATCGGCGCCATGCCGGACTCCACGAGCAGCGGAATGTCCTCCACGATGACTGGGTTTTTTTCGGCCTCGACCGCGCGTGCGATCAGCTCCGAGCGCCGGTGCGCCACCAGCGGATGCACGATCCCGTTCAGCGTCTGCCGCTTCTCGTCGTCGCTGAAGGCGATCGCTGCCAGGGCGGGTCGGTTCAACGAACCGTCCTCCTGCAGGATGCCCGCACCGAACGCGTCGACGAGCTTGCCCAGCCCGTCGGTCCCGGGTTCCACCACCTCGCGGGCGATCACGTCGCCGTCGACGACGATTCCGCCGAGCTCACTGAACGTCGAGGACACCGTCGACTTTCCGGCGCCGATACCGCCGGACAGGCCAATGCGCAGCACCGCCCCAGTCTGTCAGGCCCTCACCCTTCGACTCCGGTCAGCTCGATGGTGGAGCGGTCCAGCGTCGTCTCGGCGATAACTGAACCCACGGGAGCGCCGTCCCCGAGGTTCACGGCGAGCAACCGGCGCGCGTTTGGATCGCTGATGTAGGCGGTGCCTTCCTGAACGTGCAGATTCGGCATGGGCGACTGCCACTCGTCGGGCTCGGTCCAGGCGTCGATGACCTTGAAATGCCCGAGTCGCTCGGCGGTGACCGGATCGAACACATGCAGCGCCCCGTCGGTGCTGAGAATGACGGCTTCACCGGCGGGCCCCCGCTCCAGCGACCGGAAGCTGTAGCTTGCGCCCATCGGCACGATCCGGATGGTGCCCGTGATGGTGTCGGTCAACGAGA
The DNA here is from genome assembly GCA_019749805.1 of Mycobacteriaceae bacterium. Classification (GTDB taxonomy): domain Bacteria; phylum Actinomycetota; class Actinomycetes; order Mycobacteriales; family Mycobacteriaceae; genus Mycobacterium. The sequence goes on from JAIEPH010000015.1 coordinate 5,476, forward strand.
ACTGTTGTGGGCGTTCAACTTCCGCATCGGGATCGGTCTTGTAGTCGCCCAGCACGACATGCGAGGCCTCGCTGCCGGACTGGTTGCCGATCCGGCCATAGGGATCGGGGCTGTCGACCTTGCGAATCTCGTTGCCCCGCACCATGACGATGCCGTCCTCACAGCCGAATGTCAGCACACCGCCCGCCGCCGCGGCCTCACCGTGCAGTCCGGGGCACTGGTCGTTGCTCACGATCTGCTTTCCGGTCGAGTCGAGGATCTCGACGCCGGAACGCGTCTTCTCATCGCCGACGCTGACGACGATGCTGCGATCGGCGCGCGCGACCGCGACGCCGTGGTGGGGAGTACGCACCGTCGCGTGCCACACCTCGTCCTCCCCGACCAGCAGGTCGTTGGGATCGATCACATCAACGGCGCCGGTGGCGTCGCTGAATAACGTCAGCCGATCGTCGTGCGCCACGACGTGGCCGGGTTCTGTACCGCCGAAACGCATATCGGTCAGCTGGGGATCGGCGGTGTAGTGGTGGTTGTGATCGCCGTGCCCGTCGGTCCACGTGCCAAGGTCAAGCACCACGAAGCCGTTGGACTGCGATACCAGGACGTGACGGCCGTTGGCGGCGGAGTTCAGCCGTACAAAGCCCTCGACGGAGATGTCGGCGACCTCGTCGAGCGTCTCGGCGTCGACGATCAGCACGCCACCGTCATAGCTCAACGCGAGCCGGGGGGAGGCCGTGGATTGTTCGATGGGCGCCGCGCTGGTCGGCGCGGGCGTAGACGACGACTCAGCCTTCGTATCGGCGGGCGTGCCGCAACCCGCGGCGAGGAAGGTCACGGACAGGATCGCCAATGCTCGCGTCATCATCATGCCGACGATCCAACGTGTTGATGAAAATGATTGTCAAAAAGCAATACGTGCATTCATGCAGACAAAGAAACGCCCCGACCCTTGCGGGCCGGGGCGGTTCTTGAGCTGAACCGTTACGCGTTGCCTGCGAGCTTCTCGCGCAGAGCCGCCAACTGGGCGTCGCTGGCGAGCGAACCGCCCGCGGCGGGCTCGCCAGAACTCGCCGAGCCGTTGGACGACCGCGGAGCCTCGGTGGCAGCTGCTGCCTCGGCCGCGGCGAACTTCTCCATCTGCGCGGTGTGCATCTTGTGGCGACGCTCCGCCTCGGCGTAGCGCGACTCCCACTCCTCACGCTGCTTCTCGAAGCCCTCGAGCCATTCGTTGGTCTCGGAGTCGAAGCCCTCGGGGAAGATATAGTTGCCCGCGTCGTCGTAGCTGTCGGCCATGCCGTACTTCGACGGGTCGAACTCCTCGGTGTAGTCCTCGTTGGCCTGCTTGAGACTCAGCGAGATGCGGCGACGCTCCAGATCGATGTCGATGACCTTGACCATCGCGTCGTCGCCGACCTGGACCACCTGATCCGGGACCTCGACGTGGCGCTCGGACAGCTCCGAGATGTGGACGAGACCCTCGATACCCTCCTCGACGCGGACGAACGCACCGAACGGCACCAGCTTGGTGACCTTGCCCGGCACGATCTGGCCGATGGCGTGGGTGCGGGCGAAGTGGCGCCACGGATCTTCCTGGGTCGCCTTGAGCGACAACGAAACCCGCTCGCGGTCCATGTCGACGTCGAGCACCTCGACGGTGACCTCGTCGCCCACGTTGACGACCTCGGACGGATGGTCGATGTGCTTCCAGGACAACTCCGAAACGTGCACCAGGCCGTCGACACCGCCGAGATCGACGAAGGCGCCGAAGTTGACGATCGAGGACACGACACCCTTGCGGATGGCGCCCTTCTGCAGCTGGTTGAGGAACTCGCTGCGCACCTCGGACTGGGTCTGTTCCAGCCAGGCGCGGCGGCTCAACACCACGTTGTTGCGGTTCTTGTCGAGCTCGATGATCTTGGCCTCGATCTCCTTGCCGATGTACGGCTGCAGATCGCGGACACGACGCATCTCGACCAGCGACGCGGGCAGGAAGCCGCGCAGGCCGATGTCGAGGATCAGGCCACCCTTGACGACCTCGATGACGGTGCCCTTGACGGCCTCGTCCTTCTCCTTGAGCTCTTCGATGGTGCCCCAGGCGCGCTCGTACTGAGCGCGCTTCTTGGACAGGATCAGGCGGCCTTCCTTGTCCTCCTTGGTGAGGACCAGGGCTTCAACCTCATCGCCGACGGAAACGACCTCGTTGGGGTCGACGTCGTGCTTGATGGAGAGCTCACGGGAAGGGATGACGCCTTCGGTCTTGTAACCGATGTCGAGCAAGACTTCGTCACGATCAACCTTGACGATGGTCCCCTCGACGATGTCGCCATCGTTGAAGTATTTGATGGTTTTGTCGATGGCGGCGAGAAAGTCCTCGGCCGAGCCGATGTCGTTGACGGCTACTTGCGGCGAGGTGACGGAGGGACTTGGCATGTGGTGGGTTGCTCCGGACAGGTTTGGTCGTAGGGACTTAGGACAGTGGTTGTTATTGGGTGTTACCCGCCATCCAGGAACTCAAGCCGAACGCACGCCGGACCGAGCCCCATCGAAACCACAGACAGGCACCCGTAGAGGTTACTCGACTGGGTACATGCTGGACAAACCCCGGTCCAGGAAGCCCGCAAACGATCTCATCGTTGATTACCCTGCCTACGTGTCATATGCCGGTGCTCCCCAGCAGTCATGGCCGACGCGACCGCCGTTCGAGTGGAAGATTCGGCAAGTCGGAGCGCCGTTGGGCGTGCTCATCCTGCTCGGCATCCTCGCCGGGCTGATCGTCATCGGTCTGACCGCGCTGAACCCGGTCGGCGCATCGGTTGGCTTCGTGCTGGCCGGGGTGGCGATCGGCGTGGTCGTCTTCGCCTACATCTGGCTCGATCGGTGGGAACCGGAACCGCCCCGCCTGCTGGTTTTCGCTTTTCTCTGGGGTGCGTCGGTCGCCGTGATCCTGTCGGTGATCATCGGTCTTTTCCTGGATGCGCTGATCCAACAGGGCGGGTCCGACGACAGCAGCTGGGTGTCCATCGCGATTGGCGCACCGGTCATCGAAGAAGCGGCCAAAGGCGCATTTCTGCTGCTCATGATGACGGGGCGACGGCGCAATGAACTCAATTCCCTGACCGACTGCCTGGTGTACGCGGGCCTCGTCGGCGCCGGTTTCGCCTGGCTGGAGGACATCCTGTACATCGCCGGCGGCGAGACTCTTGGCGATTCGCTGCTGACGGCGGGCGTCCGGCTGGTCATGGGGCCGTTCGCACATTCGCTGTTCACCACCATGTTCGCGATCGGTGTCTGGTTCGCGCTGCAGAACCGCAACCCCGCAATGAAGACCTTCTACATCCTGCTCGGGTACGCCGGGGCGGTGATCATGCACGGTCTGTGGAACGCGTCGTCGGTGATCGGACCGGAAACCTACTTGGCGGTCTATGTCTTTTGGATGGTGCCGGTCTTCGTGTTCGCGATCCTCCTGGGGGTTCGCAGCCGCAAGAGGGAGCAACGGGTCGTCGCCGAGAAACTGCCGGGCATGGTGGCCGCACAGCTCGTCACCCCGAGCGAGGCGACATGGCTGAACTCGATCAGGAACCGCAAGTTGGCGATCGCCCACGCACGCCGTTCCGGAGGTAAGCCGGCCGGTAAAGCGGTCAAGGCTTTCGCCGCCCAGGTCGTGGAACTGGCGTTTGTGCGCGACCGCATCGACCGCGGATTCGGCGACGCGCGGGTGTACGCGATGCAGACCGAGGAGGCCCACGCGGTGCACGTCGCGCGCATGCAGACGCCGGCCTTGGCGGGACTCGCCGGGTTTCACGCTCCGCCGGTGCGCTAAACCGCTTGCCGCCTCGGCGATACTGCTGACATGCAGGTGCAGCATCTGATCGAGGTCATGCCCGCGTTCTTGCTCGCGTGCGTGATACTCGCCGCACTCCCAGGCCCGGCGACCGCGCTGTTCCTGCACCGCTCCGTTCGGGACGGCCGTGCGGCCGGGCTGGCGGCCGTCGTCGGCAATGAGATCGGGATTCTGACGTGGACCCTGGCCGGTGGCGCGGGGCTGTCGGTGCTGTTGATGGCCAATCGCGCGCTGTCACTGGCTCTGCACGTCGTCGGCGCAGCCGTTCTGATCTGGCTCGGCGTCAGCGCATGGCGCAACGCGAAACGTCCCGACGAGATCGAGGTGCCGCGCCCACCGCGCGGTAGGACCCCGGCGGCGGCGTTCCGCGCGGCGCTGCTGTCCATCGCCGCCAATCCGAAGGCAGCCGCGTTCGGGATCGTGGTGCTGCCGCAGTTCTTGCCGTCGAGCGGACCACTGATTCCGACGCTGCTGGCGCTCGCCGCCATTCAGCTGGTCATCGATACGACGTGGTGCGCCGGCGTGGTTCTCGCCGCCGATCGTGCCCGAAACGTGTTGGGGCGAGCCCATATTCGCCGCCGTATCGAACGCGTCATGGGTGTGGCGCTGGTGGCGTTGGGCCTGGGACTGGCGGCCGACCCGCGCTAGTGGGCCGCGGCGTCCCAGCTTCGGCCGTAGCCGACGGACACCTCCAGCGGCACGTCGAGCGGATAGGCGGTACCCATCTGCTCTCGGACCAGCTTCTCGACCGCATCGCGCTCACCGTCGGCGATCTCGAAAAGCAGCTCGTCGTGGACCTGTAGCAGCATCCGCGATGTCAGCTCGGCGTCCTTGAGGGCGGTGTCGACGTTGATCATCGCGACCTTGATGATGTCGGCGGCGCTGCCCTGGATCGGCGCGTTGAGCGCGGCGCGTTCGGCGGCCTCGCGCACGTTGCGGTTGCTGCTGTCCAGTTCCGGCAAGTAGCGGCGACGCCCGAACACCGTCGACGTGTAGCCGTCCTTGCGTGCCTGATCGACGACGTCGCGCAGGTAATCGCGGATACCACCGAACCGGTCGAAGTACTGCTCCATCTGCTCTTTGGCTTCCTCGGTGCTGATCTTCAGCTGCGCGGCCAGGCCGTACGCGCTCAGCCCGTAGGCGAGCCCGTAAGACATCGCCTTCACCCGGCGCCGCAACTCCGCGGTGACCTCGTCGAGGGGTACGCCGAACGCCCGTGCTGCGACGAACGAATGCAAGTCTTCGCCGGTATTAAAGGCTTCAAGCACGCCTTCATCTTTCGAGAGGTGCGCCATGATGCGCATCTCGATCTGGCTGTAGTCGGCCGTCATGAGCTCGGCGTAACCCTTGCCGACGACGAATGCGTCCCGGATACGGCGGCCCGCTTCGGTGCGGATCGGGATGTTCTGCAGGTTCGGCTCGGTCGACGAAAGCCGGCCCGTGGCGGCGATCGTCTGGTTGAACGTCGTATGAATCCGCCCGTCTGCGGCCACAGCTGCCAGCAGCCCGTCGACGGTGACCTTAAGTCGGGTTGCGTCGCGGTGCGCCAGCAGATGCTGCAGGAACGGATGACCGGTTTTGTCGAAAAGACTCTGCAGCGCATCCGCGTCGGTGGTGTAGCCGGTCTTGGTCCGTTTGGTCTTGGGCATCTCCAACTCGTCGAACAGCACGACTTGGAGCTGTTTCGGTGAGCCGAGATTGATCTGCTTGCCGATCACCGCATACGCCGCTTCGGCGGCGTCGCGGATCTGATCGGCGAACTCGCTCTGCAGTTCCGCAAGTTGCTTCAGGTCCACGGCGATGCCCGCGGATTCCATCTCCGCGAGCGCGCGCTGCACCGGCAGCTCCATGTTGCCCAGCAGCGCCGATGAGTCGATGCGCGCCAGTTCCTCGTCCAGAGCGTCGGCGAGGTCCATCACCGCGCTCGCACGCAGGATAACCGTCTGGACCGCCTGTTCGTCAACGCCGTCGGTATCATCGAGCAGCGAAAGCTGTTGCTGCTCAGGGTTATCAGCACGGAGTTCACGTTTCAGGTACCGCAGCGACAGGTCGTCGAGCGCGAAACTGCGTTGACCAGGGCGCACCAGATAGGCGGCGAGCGCGGTGTCGGACGTGACGCCGGCGAGCTTCCAGCCGCGACCCTCGAGGTCGTGCATCGCCAGCTTGGCCTCATGCAGTGCCTTCGGTTGGCTCGGATCGGCCAGCCACGACGCGAGCGCGGCCTCGTCGTCGGACTGCAGCGTCGCGGTGTCGAGGTACCGACCGTCACCGTCTGCTGCGACGATCGCCAACGCGGTGGCGTCGGCGTCGAATGCCAAATGCGTACCGACAACGGCCATCCCGAACCGCTTACCGGATCCGTGTTCGGCCAGCCACGCCGCCAACTCGCCGGACTCCAGCGCGCCGCCGCGCACGTCGAAGCCCTGATCGACTTCGGGGTCCGCGGAGGCCAGCGTGTCGAACAGCCTGTCGCGCAATACCCGGAATTCGAGGTCGTCGAACAGGCGATGGATCTGGTCGCGATCCCACGGCTGCATCCGTAACGTGTCGGGCGTCTGGGCGAGCGGGACGTCCTTGACCAGATCGGTGAGTTCCCGGTTGAGGACGACGGACGACAGATTCGCCCGCAGCGCGTCGCCGACCTTGCCCTTGACGGTGTCCACCTGGTCGACCAGCGTCTGTAGCGACCCATACTCGGCGATCCACTTCGTGGCGGTCTTCTCCCCCACACCGGGGATGCCGGGCAGGTTGTCGCTCGGGTCGCCGCGCAGGGCCGCGAAGTCGGGATACTGCTGCGGGGTCAGCCCGTATTTCTCCAGCACAGCGTCCGGGGTGAACCGAGTCAGCTCGCTGACGCCCTTGCGCGGGTACAGGATCGTCACGTCGTCGCTGACCAGCTGTAGCGAGTCACGGTCACCCGTGACCACCAAGACCCGATAGCCGGCGTCCTCGGCCTGCGTTGCCAACGTGGCGATCACGTCGTCGGCCTCGAAGCCGGGCTCGGCCAGCACTGTGATGCCGAGCGCGCCCAGCACCTCCTTGGTGATGTCGATCTGGCCGCGGAACTCATCGGGGGTGGCCGACCGGCCCGCCTTGTACTCGGGGTACTTCTCCAGGCGGAACGTCTGCCGCGACACGTCGAACGCTGCGGCGATATGGGTGGGCTGCTCGTCGCGCAGCAGGTTGATCAGCATCGCGGTGAAGCCGTACACCGCGTTGGTGGTCAGGCCGCCCTGGGTCTTGAAGTTCTCGGCGGGCAGCGCGTAAAACGCCCGAAACGCCAACGAATTGCCGTCCAACAGCATCAATGTCGGCTTTTCGGTGGCCTTCTCAGTCGTTGCGCTCGCGATCACGGCCCTACTCTATGCACGGCCGCCGACACGCTGTACCCCGATCAGTAGCCGAGGAACTTGCGGAACTGCTGGCCGACGGCCATCGACTGGCCCATCCGCTGCGCCCAGCCGTCGAGTGCGGCCTTCGTGTCCGCCGGATCCCAGCCGCGCTCCTGGGCGAGGGTGATCATGCCGGCCTCGTCGTTGATGCCGCGGGCCTGCGCGTCGCGAGCCAACTCGGCATAGTCCTGCAGCGAGATGCCGTTGATGGGCTGCCAGATGGGGTCGTCCGTCGACACCGAACGCGTCGAAGGGCCACCCAGAATGGCGGGGTCGATCGGTCCGGCGCCGCGGACGTGCACCTGTCCGTCATTCTGCGGCGGAGCGAATGCCTGACTGGCCTGCTGCGCCGCCTGCTTCGCCTTGTCGAAGAATCCCATTGGTGGTCTCCAATCTCGTGGGCGCCTCCGCACTGGCAGCGCCGGTGCACTCAGTAGAAACCGTGGCCGCGGCTACCGATCCCAATTTGCAGATCCACCGCCGGGAGAGCCGACCGAACTGGAACACGTTTCAGTTCTGCCACCGGGTTGGATAGGCTGACCGCGTGTCAGCATCTACTCAGCCCGCGGTCGACGGGTGGTTCGCCACCGACGAATCGGGTGCCGCGTATCTGATCGGCAGCAAGTGCCATCTGTGCGGGACGTTCGTCTTCCCGCCGCGTGCCAACAATTGCCCCAATCCGGCCTGTGACGGCGACGAGTTGGCCCAGGTCCCGCTGTCCCGGCGGGGAACGCTGTGGAGCTACACCGAAAATCGTTATGCCCCACCGCCTCCGTATCCGTCGCCGGATCCGTTTGAGCCGTTCGCCGTGGCCGCCGTTCAGCTTGCCGATGAGGGCATCATCGTGTTGGGCAAGGTTGTCGAGGGCACCCTCGCGGCTGACTTGAAGGTCGGCATCGAGATGGAACTGACCACCATGCCGCTGTTCGTCGACGACGACGGCATCGAGCGCGTCGTACACGCCTGGAGGATCGCGTCATGAGTCCAGAACCGGTGTACATCCTGGGTGCAGGCATGCACCCGTGGGGCAAGTGGGGCCGCGACTTCACCGAATACGGCGTCGTCGCAGCCCGAGCCGCGCTGGCGGAGGCCGGCCTGGATTGGCGCCAGATCCAGCTCGTCGCGGGTGCCGACACGATCCGCAACGGATATCCGGGCTTCGTCGCTGGCGCCACGTTCGCGCAGAAGCTGGGCTGGAACGGCGTTCCGGTCACCTCGAGCTACGCGGCGTGCGCCAGCGGCTCGCAGGCGCTGCAGAGCGCGCGGGCGCAGATCCTGGCGGGCTTCTGCGACGTCGCGCTGGTGATCGGTGCGGACACCACCCCCAAGGGGTTCTTCGCCCCGGTCGGCGGTGAACGCAAGAACGACCCCGACTGGCAGCGTTTCCATCTGATCGGTGCGACGAACACCGTGTACTTCGCGCTGCTGGCGCGCCGTCGCATGGACCTCTACGGCGCGACGCTCGAGGACTTCGCCCAGGTGAAGGTCAAGAACGCCAAGCACGGGCTGGACAATCCGAACGCACGGTACCGCAAGGAAAGCTCGGTCGAAGACGTGCTGGCCAGCCCGGTGGTCTCCGATCCGCTTCGCCTGCTTGACATTTGCGCCACCTCCGACGGAGCGGCCGCGTTGATCGTGACCAGCAAGTCATTCGCCGAGAAGCATCTCGGGTCGCTCGAGGGTGTGCCTTCGGTGCGTGCGGTGAGCCTCCAGACCCCGCAGTACCCGCAGCACCTTCCGGAATTGCCGGACATCGCAACGGATTCCACCGCGGCGGTGCCCGCACCGGATCGGGTGTTCAAGGATCAGATCCTCGACGCCGCCTATGCCGAGGCAGGAATCGGACCCGAAGACCTCAGCCTCGCCGAGGTGTACGACCTGTCCACCGCGCTGGAGCTCGACTGGTACGAGCACCTCGGGCTGTGCCCCAAGGGTGAGGCGGAGCAGTTGCTGCGCAGTGGCGCGACGACCATCGGGGGCAGGATCCCGGTCAACGCATCGGGTGGTCTGGCCTGCTTCGGTGAGGCCATTCCCGCCCAGGCGATCGCGCAGGTCTGCGAGCTCACCTGGCAGCTCAAGGGACAGGCCACCGGCCGTCAGGTCGACGGAGCCAAGGTCGGCGTCACCGCCAACCAGGGATTGTTCGGACACGGCTCGTCGGTGGTCGTCGCGCGATAGATTCGGTCGGTGACCACGATCGAATCCGTTGAGCCCCTTCCCTTCATCGAGGGCATCGTCTACGGCGAAGGGCCACGATGGCACAACGGCCGGTTGTGGTTCAGCGACGGACCCGCGGGCAAAGTGTATTCCGTCGGCGAGACCGGTGACCTCATCGTTGAGGCCGAGGTCGAGAAGGCTTCGGGGCTCGGCTGGCTTCCCGACGGGACGCTGGTGGTGTCCGGCCTCATGGACGCGCACGTACATCACGTCGACGCACAGGGCACCGTGGTGGCGACATTCGACCTCGGCGACCTCGCCTGGTCCACGAACGACCTGCTCGTCACTCCCGGCGGGCACGCCTATGTCGACATGTATCGGGTGGACGATTCCGGGCTGACGGGACACATCGGTCTTGTCGGCGTCGACGGCGCCGTCAGGGTTGTCGCAAGCGGTCTTGATGTGCCGAATTGCCTCGCCCTCCTGCCGGACGGATCGACTCTCGTCGTCAGTGAGACGAACGGTTCCCGGATCCTGGCGTTCCCGACTGAACCCGACGGCGGCCTCGGAGCGCCGAGCGTTTTCGCCGACCTCGGTCCGGATCGTCATCCCGACGGCCTCTGCGTGGACATCGAAGGTGCGGTCTGGGTCGGCTGCTACGACACCGGTGAGTTCCTCCGAATCATCCAGGGCGGCACCATCACCCATCGCGTCGAGGTCGACCCCGGGTGGGCGATCGCGCCTGCCCTCGGCGGTGCCGACGGGCGCACTCTGTACATGGTGATCGATGAAACCACCGTGGAAGGTCTCATGGTTGGCGAGTCGACGGGATGGATCATGCAAGCACGGGTCGACGTGCCCGGTGCGGGATCGCCCTAGATATGGCGACTCAAGACGATTGGGCACCGGACGCATGCACGCTGCCGACTTCTGAACGCCCACTGCGGATAGCCGAATTCGGCGACCTCTTCGGCCACGTGCTGCGCTGGACCCGTTCCGAGACCACGCGACTGGACTTGGTGCTGCCGTCCGACATCGAGTCGGCTGCCCGCGATCTGGCGCGGCGTGAGAGTGAATGTTGTTCGTTCTTCATGTTCACGTTCGATCTTGTCGGCGAGAACATCGTCATGCACATCTGTGTTCCGCCGAGTCAGGTTGCGGTCCTCGACGCCATCGAGACCCGCGTCGAGGGCTAGGCGACGCCGAGGTAGGCAGCGCGAATGCTGTCGTCCGCCAACAGCTCCCGTGCATTTCCGCTGCGGGTGACCTCGCCGGTCTCCAATATATAGGCGCGGTCGGATCGGCTCAGCGCCTGCTGGGCGTTCTGCTCCACCAGCAGCACCGTGGTCCCGCTGGCGTTGATCTCGGCGATGATCTTGAAGATCTGCGATATCACCATCGGCGCCAAACCCATGGACGGCTCGTCGAGTAGAAGGACTCGCGGTCGCGCCATCAGCGCACGACCGATCGCCAGCATCTGCTGCTCACCGCCCGACAGGGTTCCGCCGACCTGAGTGCGGCGTTCGGCCAGCCGCGGGAACGTCTCCAAAATCCAGTCAAGTCGCTGGCGATGTTCGGCCTTCGAGCCAAATCGCCTTCCATAGCAGCCCATTTCAAGGTTCTCGAGCACGGTCATACCCGGAAACACGCCGCGGCCCTCCGGCGCTTGCACCAAACCTCGTGTGACTCGATGGTGTGCCTTCATCTTCGAAATGTCTTCTCCGTCGAACCACACCGAACCCGACGTCAACGACAGCAGGCCAGAAATCGCGCGCATCGTCGTCGTCTTGCCCGCCCCGTTGGAGCCCAGCAGGGTCACCAGTTCGGCCTCCCGCACCTGCAGCGAAACGCCGTGTAGCGCACGGATCCGACCGTATTGCACGACGAGGTCGCGCACCTCGAGCAAAATCGGCCTGTCATCATTCGATGTCGTCATCTGGCACTCCCAAATACGCCGCAATGACCTTGGGGTCTTCGCGGATCTCGGCCGGCAGGCCGTCGGCGATCTTGCGGCCGAACTCCAGCACGACGATGCGGTCCGTCACCCCCATGACCAGCCGCATGTCGTGCTCGATGAGTAGCACCGTGTAGCCGTCGTCTCGGATCCTCTGAATCAGCTCGATCAACGCGGCTTTCTCGCGCGGATTGAATCCCGCTGCAGGCTCGTCGAGGCACAGCAGCTTCGGTTCGGTGGCCAGCGCGCGGGCGATCTCCAACCGCCGTTGATCGCCGTAGGGCAGGTTCTTTGCTTTCTCCTCGCCGCGATGAGCGATCCCGACGAAATGCAGCAGGGCCGCCGAGCGCTCGATCGCCGAGCGCTCCTCCCGGCGATGGCGCGGAGTACGCACGAGCGCACCCGGCACCGAGGTGAAGTGCCTCGCGTCCGTGCCGACCATGACGTTCTCCAGCGCGGTCATCTCGCCCCAGAGCCGGATGTTCTGGAAAGTACGGGCGATGCCCCGACGGGTGATCTGGTGGCGTTTGATGCGACCCAGCGGCGCGCCGTCGAACGTCACCGTGCCGGACGTGGGCCGATACACCCCGGTAATGGCGTTGAAGCAGGTTGTCTTGCCCGCGCCGTTCGGACCGATCATTCCGAGGATCTCGCCGCGTCGAATATCGAAGGTGACCGAGTCCAGCGCGGTCAGACCGCCGAACTTGACCGTCAAATCCTTTGTCTGCAGCAGTGTTTCGCCCTCGGCCGCCTCGATCTCACGGTGGACGCCTGCCAGTTCCTCGATACTCATTTCGTCGACTCCTTCTCGGGCGACCGAAGGAAGTCGCGCGCGGCCTTGCCGTAGGCGAGCAGCTGCTGACGCGCCGGGAACAGACCCTGGGGCCGGAAGATCATCAGCGCGACGAGCGCCATCCCGAAGAACAGGTATTTGAGGTCGCCGAGATTGATCCCGAGGAATTCCACGCCCAGTAGGCGGTTCGGCAGATAGACGATGATGAACGCGCCGAACACCACGCCGAGTTTGTTGCCCTGCCCGCCGAGCACGACCGCACACAGAAACAGCATTGAGTTGATGATGTTGAACGTCGGCGGTGCGACGTACTGCACTTGGCCGGCGTAGAGCGCTCCGGACAACCCGCCGATCGCCGCGCCGATCACGAACGCCCACAATTTGAACTTGAACGTGTTGACGCCCATCACTTCGGCGGCATCCTCGTCCTCGCGCACCGCGATCCACGCGCGCCCCACCCGACTACGTTCGAGGTTGCCGACGAACAGCAGTATGACGACGATCAAGATCAGGCCAAGCCAAAACCACCAGGTGCCGTAGTTGGCGTCGCCCATTGAATTGCCACTGGAGAACACGCCGTCGGGGACCCGCTCACTCTCCCCGAACCGCGGATAGGCCACCTCGTTGAGGCCTCGCGGTCCGTTGGTGACGTCGGCGAGATTGTCGGCAAGCAACCGGATGATCTCGCCGAAACCGAGCGTGACGATGGCGAGATAGTCGCCGCGCAACCGCAGCGTGGGCGTGCCCAGCACGAGCCCGAAAAGTGCGGTGATGGCCATCGCCAGCGGCACACAGGCCAGCCAGGCCCATGCCTCGTTGAACCAGCCCGTCGGCCCCAACTTGTTCCATGGGCTGCTCGGGCTGGTGAGCAGGGCGACCGTGTAGGCGCCGACGGCGTAGAACCCGACATAGCCGAGGTCGAGCAGCCCGGCCTGCCCCACCACGACGTTGAGACCGATGGCGATGATGGCGATCATCGCGAACTGCGCCATCGTGCCCCCGAAGCTGACATTGGGGGTGTCCAGAAATGCGGGCGGGTACAGCGGCAACAGCGCCAACAGCCCGAATACGACGACACCGAAGGCCCACTTTTGCACCCGAGACAGCCGGTCCCACCAAGCGCGAAGCGCGTCGCCGGGAGCCAGGAGTCGGGCGGTGCGGCTCATACGCGGCTCACCGTCGGCTTCCTGCTGACTCATGCGCGTGCCTTCCCGAGACTCTCACCGAGTATCCCGGTCGGCCGGAACAGCAGGACAAGCACCAACAGAACGAATGCGACCACGTCGCGCCACTGCGTGCCGAACACCGCCTGCCCGTAGTTCTCCATGACGCCGAGCAGCAGACCACCGAGCAATGCGCCACGCAGATTGCCGATACCGCCGAGGACCGCGGCCGAGAAAGCCTTGATCCCCAACAAGAAACCGCCCGAATAGATGATGCCCTGCGGGACCTTGAGCGTGTAGAGCAACGCCGCGGCGCCGGCCAGCAACCCGCCGATCAGAAACGTCGTCACGATGATGCGTTCTCGGGAGACGCCCATCAGCGTTGCGGTGTCGGGGTCTTGGGCAACAGCGCGGATCCCGCGGCCGAACTTCGTTCGATTGATCGCCGCGTCGGCCATCAGGGCGAAGACCAGCGCGGCCACGATGATGATCAAGGTGACGTTGGAGACCGCGGCTCCGAACACCGTGAACTGCGTCTCGGGCGAAATCAACCTGATCGGCTGTTGTGCGTTGGAACCGCCGTACCCGTCGATGATCTGAGGCAGGATGAAGTGCACGAATTCCTGCAGTACAAAAGACATTCCGATGGCCGTGATGAGGAACGACAACCTGCCGGCGTTGCGGCGCCGCAGCGGCCGATACGCCACCGCTTCCAGCCCGACCGCGGTGGTACCCGATACGAGCATCGCGAACAGCATGGCTATGCCCAGGTACACCACCGTCAGCCCGATACCCACGCTGTAGGTGTTTCCGCTCGGGGTGAAGCCCAAGATCATGTCGAGGCAGAAGTACGCACCGAACATCCCGAACATGAAAACCTCGGAATGTGCGAAGTTGATCAACTTCAGCACTCCGTAGACCAGCGTGTAACCGACCGCCACCAATGCATAGATCGCGCCCCACGAGAGGCCGTCAATCGTCAACTGCCAGAAGCCGTCTCGCAGGCCGTCGAGGTTGAAGTTGATGTTCGCGGCCAGGCACGCGTGCTGAGCGCCAGCATCTACGCACTGGTCAATCATCCGAGGGCGGCTCCTCCTGAAAAGAACTCTGGATAACGAGAACGCGTCCGAGCCATGAGGTCTCGGACGCGTCTCGACCAGCTTCCTACTGGACCTTGTACATCCAGATCAACGTGGTGGTCAGTTCACCGGTGGGACCCCACTGGTACTTGCGGCCGACGCCCTGACCGTCGTAGGTACGCACGAACTCCAGCAGGTCGGGTCGGGTGATCTTGCCGGAGTCGATGCCCTTCAGCAAGATCGCGCCGAGATCGTAACCCTCGACACTGTAGGTACCGGGCTCCTGGTTGAACGCCTTCTTGTACTCCTCGGCGAAAGTGCCGGTGGCAGGGCCGCACGGGCAGGACAGGACGGCGTCCTTGGACGACTCCCCCGCCTGCTTGACGAACTCAGGGTCCTTGGCGCCGTCGCCAGTCACGAAGGTGCCCTCGAAGCCGCCGTCCTTGAGCTGCTGAACGAGCGGGGCGGCCTCGGCGTAGTACCCGCTGAAGAACACCCCGTCCGGAGACGCGCCCTTGATCTGAGTCACCGCGGCCGAGAAGTCCTTGTCGCCCTTCTTCACGGAGATGTTGCACGAGGAGTCCGCGACCGGGCCCAACGTTTCCCTGATGGCCTGGGCCAAGCCCAGCCCGTAGTCGGTGCTGTCGTCGACCACACAGACCTTCTGGAATCCGAGCGCGTTCTTCATGTAATTGGCGACCGACGGCCCTTGCACGCCGTCATTGGCCAGACCGCGGAAGAAGGTCTTCCATCCCTTCTCCGAGAGCGTGACGTTGGTGGCCGACGCGGTGGCGGCGACGAGGCCGGCTTGGTTGAACACGTCGCCGGTGGCGTTGGTCTCGCCGGAGAAAGCCGGTCCGATCAGGCCGATGGTGAAGGCGTCGTTGATGATCTGCGGTGCGACCTGGGTGGCCTTCTGCGGATCACCTTCGGTGTCGAATGTCTTCAACTGCACCTGGCAGCCCTTGTTGGCGGCGTTGTGCTGGTCGACGGCGAGCTGGATGCCGTTCTTGATGTTGATGCCCAGCGCGGCGTCGGGCCCGTTCAGCGCGCCAGCCATGGCCAGTGACACCGGCGGGCATTGTGCGTTGCCGTCACCGGCGGGATCAAGCGGCGTCACACCTTCGGGTGGCTTGACCTCAGTGCCGGTTTCGTCGATCTGGACCTGTTCGACGATCTGCAGGTCGCTGGGTGCCGCGCCGTCCTCGCTCGGCTCGGATTGTTGTTGGCAGCCGGCTATGCCGAGCACGACCAAACTTGCGCTACCGATAGCAAATGCTTTCCGTGCCACGCGACCGCGCACGCCTCACCTCCGGGTCAATGATTTCGTCGGCATCAGCGGCCCTGCCCAGGTCGGCGTGGTCGGCGATGCTTCGGGACGACCATAGCCAACACATGGCGGCAGTGCGTGATGTTGACGAATGGACCGTATCTATCTGGTGGTCGACGGGCCAAACTGCGGGGTCGGAAACGAATAATTAACGGTTGGCCGGGGTAATCGCTAGTTCGACGGGGACGCGTCGGTGGGCGTGTCGAGGGTTTCCAGCACGACCTCAGCGACGCGTTTCATCGTGGTACGGCGATCCATCGCCGCGCGCTGAATCCATTTGAACGCCTCAGGTTCGGTCATTCCCTGGTTGGCTTGCAGCAAACCCTTCGCCCGCTCGACCAGTTTTCGTGTCTCCAACCGATCCGACAGTTCTGCGACTTCATGCTCCAGCGCGGCGATTTCACTGAATCGACTCACCGCCACCTCGATGGCCGGAATGAGGTCGTTGATGTTGAAAGGCTTGACCAGATACGCCATGGCGCCGGCGTCGCGGGCCCGCTCGACCAGCTCGCGCTGACTGAACGCGGTGAGAATGACGATCGGAGCGATCCGCTTGCCCGCGATCTCCGATGCGGCATCGATACCGTCGCGACGAGGCATCTTCACGTCCATGATCACCAGGTCGGGTTTCAGGCTCTCGGCCAGGTCGACGGCCTCCTGCCCGTCGCCGGCCTCGCCGACGATTTCGTAACCCTCTTCGCGCAGCATCTCGGCCAGGTCCATCCGGATGAGCGCTTCGTCTTCGGCGACGAGAACGCGTCGTGGTTTCCCGTTGCCGGTCGGTGACTCAGGAGGAACTGCCATGGGAGACATTGTGGCGGTAGCGGCCGAGATCAGCGACCTCGGGGCCATCCTCTATGGTGGAAGGCCGCTGCGTTGCCGACGCGCGAACGCCCTCGTATCCCAATTGGCAGAGGAAACGGATTCAAAACCCGTCCAGTGTGAGTTCGAGTCTCACCGAGGGCACCCAGCACATCCCCACCCGCTCGGAATCGCAGGCCAGTCGCCGTATTTGCGCAGACCTGCTGCGGACCACATATGTGATCCGCAGCAGGTACCCCTCGTTCTATGCTGCGATGAAGGGTTCTGAGACGAGCGACACGTTGCGGCTTCCCCCGTAGCGACCGCCGTCGGCCAAGCCGTCCCAGCTGGGCAGAACCTCCACGCGCAGCATGTCGATTCCTGGCGCCGAAAAGTCTTCGGCGACGTCCACGTCCCTTAGCGGGAGCAAATTGTTGACGTGCCGATTCCGGATGGCCATAAAGTCCTCGGCAACCTCCGGCGCGAGGTCACATCGCACCAGCCTGCGGTCCCCGACGCGCCTCATGACCACTCCTCGTCCTGTCCCGCATCGAGCACTTCACGGGACGCACGGATGAATTTATCGCATCGCTTCGAATCTCGTACGGGATCTTGACCGATGAGTCGAAATTCTATGGCGCCGTACTGGATACACGCCGCCAGGCGGACGTTCGGTCCAGTTGTGCCACGCGTCAACTATGCAATCTACTGAACATTTAGCAAAGCATTGAGCCATTAGAAAGGCTATTGGCAAAACTGACAAAACAATGCCAATTGACTGAAAGATTTTGTGATACAACACATTTCGATGGGCGATCTAGAGCACGCGTTCGGATGTCGGCATTGCCAATTACGATCTTGATAGTCGTTGGCAACATAGGTACCCAACTTAATGCAGCCTCACCGCCTTTTCGGCACGCCGGGTACCGATAAGCCGACTTATAGGTGTGCATTCCAGTCGCAGTAAAACGCTTCGAGTTCGAAGCCCAAGCAGCGCCGAGCGGCTGCGTCGGCGACGGATCTCGTAGCCACTTCGCAAGCCGATTCTGCCGCGCACCCCGTGCCGACACTCCCGGAAACGAGTCTGTGCTCGAGCAAACGAATTGCTCGGCCCCCAATGGCATGACAAATCTCAGAAGCAACAACAAGAGTCCACAAAACGAACGCGCCGCAACCGCTCTTCGCGCACACCCGAAAACCGCAGGTAGCTGCCACCTCGGAGCTAGGCTATGGGTTGTGGCGATGAGAGGCCGGCCGGTGTGCGTGCCCGACGTGGCCGTGGAGCGCCGCGGCCCCGGGCGCACCCGCCTCCTCGCTGAGCGCGCATCGCGGCACCGGCGCGTGCTAGACGTGACCGCGATGATCAGTGCCGCGATCAGCGCGTTCTTCGGCATCCAGGGATTGTTCATCGGTCAGGACTGGTGGGTCACCGCCATCAACCTGGGCAGTGCGGCCGCCTTCGTGATGATCCCGCGATTGTGCGGCATGGGCGAACTCGTCGCTCCCGTGGTGTTTTTCGTGATCTCGTACTTCACCATCACGGTGCTGTGCGTCTATCTGGGCACGGGTACGGGTCTGCAGTTCTATTTCGTCGTGGCCGCGGCCATCGTGCTGGTGATTCTCGGCCCCGACCACATTGCCCTGGCCTCCATACTGGCCGCCATCGGCGCCACGACGGTGGTTCTGCTCGAATTCTTCGTGCCCAACGACACCGGGACCCAACCGCCGTGGGCGTTCAAGGTCTCGTTCACGCTGACGGTCATTACGGCGTGGATCCTCGTCGTCGCGACCATCTGGTTCGCGCTGCGCGAGCTCCGCCGCACCCGAGACGCCATGGAGACGGAGTACGAGCGATCCGAGCAACTGCTGGCCAACATCCTGCCGGCGTCCATCGCCGAGCGGCTCAAGGATCCGTCGCGAAACATCATCGCCGACAAGTACGACGACGCCTCGATCCTGTTCGCCGACATCGCCGACTACACCAAACGCGCAAGCGACACCACGCCGAGCGACCTCGTGCGGTTCCTGGACCGCCTCTACACCGACCTCGACCTCCTGGTCGACATGCACGGGCTGGAAAAGGTCAAGACCAGCGGCGACTCGTACATGGTGGTCAGCGGAGTGCCCGACCCGCGGCCTGATCACATTGAGGCATTGGCATGCCTGGCATTGGACATGGCCGAGGCCGTCGCCGATCTCAAAGACCCGAACGGACGCGCGGTGCCGCTACGAATCGGCCTGGCGGCCGGACCGGTGGTGGCTGGTGTCGTCGGTGCGCGCAAGTTCTTCTACGACGTCTGGGGCGACGCCGTGAACGTCGCGTCGCGCATGGAAACGACCGATGTCGCGGGCCGGATCCAAGTGCCGCACGACGTGTACGAACGCCTGAACCACGCATTCGTCCTTGAAGAGCGCGGTGGGGTCGACATCAAGGGCAAGGGCGTCATGCACACCTGGTACCTGGTCGCGCGTCGTGACGACGATGCCGTCCGAAGCGCGGTGGAACAGGGCGCGGCCGCAGGTCATTCCTAGGCTGAGCGCGGGGCGCCCGTGGGTCTAGACCTTGCGGTTCTCCGACTTGATGAGCCATGCCAGCTTCTCCAGACCATCGATGAGCTGGTGCAGGATGTCGGCGGTGCTGGGATCCTCGGCATCCACCGCGTCATGCACACTGCGCAGGGTGTCGACGGCCGCGTAGATGCGATCGGCGATCAGGTCGACGACCTCGTCGGTGCTGTGTTCGTACGGCGGGAACTGCGGCAGCGTGGTGTCCGCGGTGACGGTATCCGAGCGTCCGTCCGGCACAGCCCACAGCGCCCGCATTCGCTCGGCCACGGTGTCGCTGGCCTCGCGCGCGAAGTCAACGACCTCGTCGAGCTGCAGGTGGAGGTCGCGGAAGTTGGTACCGACGACGTTCCAATGCGCCTGCTTGCCCTGCAGGTGCAGTTCGATGAGATCGACCAGGACCCGCTGGAGGTTCTTGCTCAGCTCCGCCGATGCCTGGAATCCGTGTACGTCTGTGTCAGTGCGTCGTCTTGTACCCATGCTCTGGTCAACGTCCACCAAACTGGAATAATTCCAGATTATGCTGTTACTACTCTCACAAGGTGTTGTCTTGTTGCTGGTCCTGCTTGTCGAGCAGGCGCGCGTAGCCGGCGCCCATGCCCAGCAGTATCAGGCCGACGACGAGGAACACCGCGACCCGGAAGATGCCGTCCAGGGTGCCGAGGTCGAATAGGAAGAGCTTCGCCATCGCCGCCCCCACCAGCGCCAATCCCCCGCCGATCGGCAGCGATCGAGTAGCTCGCGGTAAGCGTGCGGCGTAGATGAGCAGGGTGGCCGCCATCACGATCCAGCAGATCGTCGCGGCCATGTGCCCGGCGAAGAAACCGCGCTCCTCGCCACCGATCAGCACGCCTGCGGTGACGGTGAAGGTGGTGATCGCATACGCGGCGACCACAGCCGCCCCCGCCCACATAGCCGAATCGGGACCGTCGAGCGTCCACACGATCACCGCGACGAAAGCGATCAACAGCAGGCTCGCGATCAGCGTGGACACCGCTGCCGCGGCATTGGTTTCGGTGGCGTAGATCAGCGAGCTCGGCGGTGCATAGCTGAGATAAAACGCGGCACCGACGCCGGCCAGGCCGAACGCGACCCACCGCGCAGTCGCCTCACGACGCGCGGCGACGGCCACGACGATCGCCATGGCCAGCAGGATCGGACCTGCGACGTACCCGTCGAACGCGACCAGCACCGCGATCGTCGCCGAGATCGCCGACAGCGCCGCCCAGATCGGCCGCACCGCGCCGTCGACACCGGTGACACGGTCACCGATGACCACGATCGCCAGAAACGTCGCAGCCACGACGGCCGCCATCAGAGCGGCGACCGACCGGTCGGCAATCAGCGCCACGCACAGCACGGGCAGCACACCGGCGCCGGTAACCAGCGCCATCAACACACGATTGGTGGTCCGCGGCAGCAGGATCAGCGCGGCGACGACGGCCAGCCCCGCCGCGATGGCGCATGCCCCGACCAGCCACAGGTCGCGCCGGTCGTCGAAGTGCAGGGCCAGTAGGGCGATGAGCAGCGGGAACGTGCTGGCAGCGATGCGCGCACAGTGCAGCCAGATCCAATCCTTGCCCACCTGCACCGGTAGCGACGCGGCGGCGAGCGCCAGCATGAAGCCAACGAGCAGCAGGGTGACACCGTCAGTCACCACGGGTGCCAGCACGATCAGCGGGACCAGTACCAGCACGCCGAGTTGCTGTGAGTCCCACCGCCGGGCCAAGGTCAGCCCGCCGCCGCCGATGATCGCGGCGGTGACGAGACCGACCGGCGCCGACACCCAGCCGTAGATGGTCGTCACCGCGATGACGTCGATATAGGCCGCGGCGACACCGGTTGCGGCCAGGGCGATCGCGCCGACCCGGCCACCGGGCCGCCGGTACAGCCAGGCGCCCACTCCGACCAGCGCGCCGGCCAGCAACGCGCCGCCGGCCACCCGGATCTCGGGACGCAAAATGCCTGCCTGCGCGGCCAGCACAACCAGCAGCACGACCCCGATCAACGTGACGGCCACCCCCGCGACCGCGAGCAGCTTGCCGATCCACCCCTCGTCGCGCGGCGGCTTCTGCGCCGCCGGTGGCGCCGGGTACGCCGGTGGCGTGACAAGCGGCTGGACCTGGGGCGGGTACTGGTACTGCGGCCCGTACGGTGCTACCGGTTGCGCGACCACAGCCGGCTGCCGCTCTTCGGACAGCAGACGGTCCAGTGCGCTGAGGTCTGCCGATACCCTCGCCATGTACTGCGATATCGCCGAGAAATCAGCGGAGACGCGAGCGATGAGGGCGCGTTGTTCGGTCATGGCTGACATCGTGGCAGCCGGATCACCGTTTTCGGATGAGTAGGACTACTCGTCCAGTCCGTGTTCGATCGCGTATCGGGCCAATTCGACCCGATTCGCGACCTGGAGCTTGCGGAACGTGGCCTGCACGTGGTTCTCCACGGTGCGGTGGCTCAACGACAGCCTGGTGGCGATCTGCTTGGCGGTGAGTCCCTTCGCGACGTGCCGCAAGATCTCGGTCTCCCGTTCGGTGAGGCTGGGAGTGGCCGGCCCCGCTTCTGGGCTCGCCGCGATACGCCGGTACTCACCGAGGACCAAACCCGCCAGTCCCGGAGTGAAGACGGCCCGCCCCTCCGCGGTAGCCTGCACGGCGTCACCGAGTTCCTGCTTCGAGGCACTTTTTACGAGATAGCCTGTCGCACCGGCTTTTACCGCTTCCAGTACGTCTTCCCGTTCGTCGGACGCCGATAGCACCAGGATTCGCGAGGACGGCGAGACCGCAAGCACCTCCGCGGTCGCCTGCGCCCCGTCGCCGTCGGACAGCCGCATGTCCATCACGACGACATCCGGGAGCACGACCGCGGCCCGGCGACGCGCCGCCGCCACGCCGTCTGCGGTGGCGACAACGGCGAATCCGTCCTCGGCGAGATCGCGGGCCACCGCGTCGCGCCAGATCGGATGGTCGTCGACCACCATCACCGTCGGGGTACTGTCAGCTCCCATTCCGTCCCACATCCCGGCGAGGTGGTGAGCTTCGCGCTTCCACCCAGCCAATTCATTCGTCCGACAATCGATTTGGCCACCCCGACACGGCCCTCCCCGACCGCTTGCTCCAGCCTGCCCTTCGCGATTCCGACGCCGTCGTCGCGGATGCTGACCGTAACCGAGTCGCCGAGGTCCTCGAGCAGGACGTAGGCCCGGGCGTCGGGGCCGGCGTGGGCGGTCACGTTATCCAGCGCGTTCGCGGCGGCGCCGTACAGCTCGCCCGCCGTGGCCGTATCCAGCAGCACCGGTTCGGCGGGCACACTCACCGACACCACGTCCGAGGCCCGCTTGCGCAACAGTGCGCCGACGTCGGTCATCTCCCCGGCCGGCGTCTCGGTGTCGGCCGAGCTGACGAGTCGGCGCAGGGCGCGCTCCTGCTCGCCGGCCAGCTCAGCTAATTCGGCTGTGGCTCCGCCGATTTCGCGGCCGCGACGGGATACCAGCGCCAGCACCTGTATGGCACCGTCGTGCACCTGGCGCGACAACCTCTCCCGTTCTTGGTGTGAGGCGGCCAGCCGCGCGGCCTGTTCGAGTTCGGCGTGCGCACGCCGTGCCGTCTGTGCCGCCATGCCGACCGCGAGTCCGACCGCGAGCTCGATCACGATTGTCGCGTTGCGACCCAGGTCGTAGTTGATGAAGCCCTTCACGATGGTGCTGGCGATCATCACCGCGACCCCGGCCAGCATCCCGGCGATCGGTCCGGACAGGATGGCCGCAGAGATCGTGGCGTTGGTCGCCCACAGCGTCGTCGGCCACGACTGGTTGGCGAACGCCCACTGCTCGGAGGCGACGAACTCGGTGGACAGGATCAGCGCGACGACGACGACGATCTCGGCCACCACCCAGGACGCGCGCCTGCCGAAGCCACGCAGATACGCGAACGCACACAACGCACTCCAGGCGAGCAGCACGGCGAACAGCGCCCAGCCGATCGCCGGACGGTCGAGTTCGCCGTTGACGGCGATCTGAAAGCCCAGTGCGTAAATACAGCTGAGCAGACGGAAAACCTGGGCTGCCCGCCATAGCGGCGTGGCCGGATCCGGTTGGCTCGCCGCAGGCATTACAACACCTTTGACAGAAACGCCTTCGTCCGTTCGTGTTGTGGATTGCTCAACACCTCACGAGGCGGCCCGCTTTCGACCACCACACCGCCGTCCATGAACACCAAATGGTTGGCGACCTCGCGGGCGAAGCCCATCTCATGGGTCACCACCACCATCGTCATCCCCTCGGCAGCAAGCTTTTTCATCACCTCGAGAACCTCACCGACCAGCTCGGGGTCCAGTGCCGAGGTGGGCTCGTCGAACAACATCAGCTTGGGGCTCATCGCCAGGGCACGGGCAATTGCCACCCGCTGCTGCTGTCCTCCGGAGAGTTGAGCCGGATACGCGTCGGCTTTCTCCGACAGCCCAACCTGTCTGAGCAGATCCTTGCCCCGCGCCATCGCCTCGGCCTTCTTGAGGCGCTTGACGTGGATGGGTGCCTCGATGACATTCTCCAGCGCGGTGCGATGCGGGAACAGGTTGAAGTGCTGGAACACCATTCCGATTTCGCGGCGCTGCTTTGCGGCGTCACGGGGCGACATCTCGTACAGCTTCGAACCTTTGTCGCGGTAGCCAATCAACTCACCGTCGACATAGAGCCGGCCGGCATTGACCTGCTCGAGGTGATTGATGCACCGTAGGAACGTCGACTTACCGGAGCCGGACGGGCCGACCATCACCAGCACCTCGCCCTTGCCGATCTCGAGCGTGATGCCCTTCAGAACTTCCAGCGCGCCAAAGCTTTTGCACACCGATTCGGCCTTGACCATCGGGGTCATGGATGTGCCTCTCCCGCGAGTCCCTGTGCTTTGGCAAGCGCCTCGAGCTGTTTGGTCGTCAACTTGCGGGACGCGCCGCGGGCAAAGTGTTTCTCCAGGTAATACTGCCCGACCATCAGGATGCTCGTGATCACCAGGTACCAGGTCGCCGCGACCAGCAGCAGCGGCACCGGCTCGAAGGTCCGCGCGGCGATTTCACGCGAGGTGATGCCGTACAGGTCGAGCGTGAACGGCACGGCGGTCACCAGCGACGTCGTCTTGAGCATGCTGATCACCTCGTTGCCGGTCGGCGGGATGATCACGCGCATCGCTTGCGGCAACACCGTGCGCCACATCGCCATCCCCCACGACATGCCCAACGCGGTCGACGCTTCCATCTGTCCCTCTGGGACGGAACTGATTCCGGCACGGATGATCTCGGCCATGTAGGCGGCCTCGTTGAGCGCCAAACCGAGGATCGCCAGCAGGAACGGAATCGACAGCACCTGCAGATCAAGCTGGAAGAACGCCGGCCCGAAGGGCACCCCGAGCCGGATGTTCTGGTAGATCGTCGGGATCAGGCCCCAGAAGACGAGCTGAACGTAGATCGGCGTGCCGCGGAAAATCCACAGATACACCCACGACACCGCTTGGAAGATGGGGTTCGCCGAGAGTCGCATCACCGCAAGCACGACGCCGAGCACGATCGCCAGCACCATGGAGTAGAGGGTCAACTGCAGCGTGTTGAGTACACCAACCGTCAACACCCGCTCGTTGAACAGGTACTCCGCGTAGACGCTCCAGCGGTACGCCGGATTCGTCGCCGCCCCATAGAGAAACAGCGCGACGAGAATGACGATGACGACCGCCGCCACCCACCGCCACGGGTGACGCAGGGGAATTGCATCGATTGCGGCCGGCGCGCTAGGTGGCGACGTGTCGACATCAGTCATTTGGGACCTCTAGTTGATGGCGCCGTTGATCACTGGCTTGTCGATCATCCCGTTCTCGACGCCCCAGTTCTTGGCGATCTCCTCGTATTTACCCGACTCGATCAGATGCTCGAGCGCCTTCTGCAGGGACTGCGCCAGCGGCGAACCCTTCTGTACCGGCCAGCCGTACGGCGCGGAGTCGAAGATCTCGCCTGCGGCCTCCAGCTTTCCGTTGCTCTGCTTGATCGCGTACGACGTCACGGGCGAGTCGGCGGACATGGCGTCCACCTGACCGAGCACCACGGCGTTGGTTGCGGCATCCTGCCCGTCGAAGGACACGATCTCGATCGGCGGCTTGCCCGCGTCGACGCATGCCTTGCTCTTGGCCGGCAGCTCCTCGGTCTCCTCGGTCGTGGTGGCCTGCACCGCAACCTTCTTGCCGCACGCGTTGTTCGGATCGATCGGCGAGCCGGGACGTTGCGCCCAGAGAATGCCCGCACTGAAATAAGTTACGAAGTCGACCGATTCCTCGCGCTCTTTGGTGTCGGTGAATGACGACATCCCGACGTTGTATGTGCCGCCCTGAATCGACGGAATGATCTTGGCAAAGTCCGATTCGCGGTACTCGGCTTCCAGCCCCAGAGTTCCGGCTATCGCATTCATCAGATCGACGTCGAAGCCGACTATCTTGCCGCTGGGATCCTTGAATTCGTTCGGCGGGTAAGGAATGTTGACGCCGACGATCAGCTTGCCGGACTCTTTGATCGCCTCTGGAACGGTGTTCGCGATCTCCTCGACCTTATCGGCCGCGGCCGTCGGGCTGCCGGTCGGACTTTCGCTGGTGTTGGTACCGCTCGCGCATCCCGAGAGGAGCAGTGCGCCAGTCGCAGCAAACACACCCGCGATACGCAGAAGTTTCCCTCGGCGGTCTTGACACTCACGTAGCACGGTTTCTCTACTTTCTGCCTCGTTGATCCAGCGAGAAGCGCCGGTAGGGGAACAGTAGTAGAGACGTAGGCAGGCGGCAGGGGAACACGAACGGCCGACGAATTCCGTGGCGCTCCAATGACACGGTTTGCATACGGAACGGGGAATTCTCGGGCCTCGGTATTACGTTTGTGCGAAACTGCGCGCATGGAAAGTCCTGCTCAACCAAGCATGCTGCGGCACCTTTGGAAGTCGGCACTAGCCACCGGAATCCTGGTGTTGATTCTCGGGGTTCTGGTCCTGTGGCGGCCCGCTGCAGCGATCTTCGTCACCGCCATTTTCTTCGGTGCTTATCTTCTCGTCACCGGCATCTCGCAAGTCGTCATGGCGTTCAGTCTGAAGTCGTCCCTCGGCGGCAGAGTCCTGTTGTTCATCGGCGGCGCGGCGGCACTGGTGCTGGCCGTTCTCTGTTTCATCAACTTCTCGAACTCGATCGAGCTGCTGGCCATCTGGATCGGCATCGGGTTCATCTTCCGCGGCGTCGCGACGCTGATGTCGGCGGTCTCCGACCCCACCCTGCCGGGACGCATCTGGGAAATCTTCATCGGCGCGCTGGGTGTGATCGCGGGCATCATCATGTTCGCGTGGCCCATGGAAGGGCTGGTCGCCGTCACCCAGGTCACCGGCATCATCCTGATATTCCTCGGCGCAGCCGAGATCGGCACGGCATTCGCCATCCGCAAAGCCTCCAAGGGCCTCGGCGGCACCGCCCCTGCACCTTCGACAGAAGCGCCGGTGAGCTAACGCACACTGATTTCTACTACGCTCTGTCGTAGGCTGGTGGAACAGCCACGGGAGAGGTTCACATGGACGCACTCGATGTGTCGCGGTGGCAGTTCGGAACGACCACCGTCTACCACTTCATACTCGTCCCCCTCACCATCGGGCTGGCTCCGCTCATCGCCGCCATGCAGACGGCGTGGGTCGTCACCGGCAATCCCGCCTGGTACCGGCTGACCCGGTTCTTCGGCAAGCTGTTCCTGATCAATTTCGCGCTCGGCGTCGCAACCGGCATCGTGCAGGAATTTCAGTTCGGGATGAACTGGAGCGAATACTCGCGCTTCGTGGGCGATATCTTCGGCGCGCCCCTGGCATTCGAGGGGCTGATCGCGTTCTTCTTCGAGTCGACGTTCATCGGCCTCTGGATCTTCGGCTGGACGCGACTACCGCGTCTCGTCCACCTGGCATGTATCTGGATCGTCGCGTTCGGGGTCAACGCCTCGGCCTACTTCATCATCGCGGCGAACTCGTTCATGCAGCATCCCGTTGGCGCCAAATACAATCCGGAGACCGGGCGCGCCGAACTGGTCGACTTCGGCGCCCTGCTGACCAACAACACGGCGATCTGGGCGTTCCTGCACGCCGTGGCCGGAGCATTCCTCACCGCAGCCGTTTTCGTTGCCGCAGTGAGTGCCTGGCTGATGGTGCGGTCGGTCAAGCGCGCGGACGAAACCGAACAGGCACGCACCATGTACCGGCCCGCAACCATCGCGGCCAGCCTGGTCGCGCTGGTGGCCGCAGGCGGCTTGTTCTTCACCGGAGACTTCCAGGGCAAGCTGATGTTCGTCCAACAGCCCATGAAGATGGCGTCGGCGGAGTCGTTGTGCCACACCGAAACCGATCCTGACTTCTCGATCCTGACCGTCGGCACCCACAACAACTGCGACAGCGTCACCCACCTCATCGAGGTGCCCTACGTGCTGCCCTTCCTTGCGGAGTCGAGGTTCAGCGGCGTCACCCTCGAAGGCGTCAACGATCTGCAGCAGGAATACCAGCAGAAGTTCGGCCCCGGCGACTACCGGCCCAACCTGTTCGTGACTTACTGGGCGTTCCGGGCCATGATCGGACTGCTGCTCGTGCCCGTCGTGTTCGCGCTCGCCGCGCTGTGGCTGACGCGTCGCGGCCGAATACCCGACCAACGGTGGTTCAGCCGGTTCGCGTTGATCACTCTGCCCACACCGTTCCTGGCCAACTCGGCGGGGTGGATCTTCACCGAGATGGGCAGGCAACCCTGGGTGGTGGTGCCCAACCCCACCGGCGATCAACTGGTGCGAATGACCGTGCAAGAGGGCGTATCCGGCCATGCGACGGGCATGGTGGTGCTCTCACTGACCGTCTTCACGCTGCTGTACGGCGTGCTCGGCGTGATCTGGTTCTGGTTGCTACGCCGGTATGTGATCGAGGGTCCGCTGGAGCACGACTCCGAGCCCGTACCGCCGCCCGCGCCGCACGACGAGGACGTCGCTCCCCTGTCCTTCGCGTACTAGGAGTGTGTGATGGGCCTACAAGAGATGTGGTTCTTCATCATCGCCGTCCTGTTCGGCGGCTTCGTTCTGCTCGAGGGCTTCGACTTCGGGGTCGGCATGCTGATGGCCCCGTTCGGACGGGCGGGCAAGAGCAGCGGCGCGGATCCCGAACAGCGCAGGCGCGCCGCGCTGAACACCATCGGTCCGGTGTGGGATGCCAATGAGGTCTGGTTGATCACCGCGGGCGCAGCGATGTTCGCCGCGTTCCCGAACTGGTACGCCACGATGTTCTCGGCGCTGTATCTGCCCCTGCTGGCCATTCTGGTCGGAATGATCGTGCGCGTCGTCGGCATCGAATGGCGCGGCAAGATCGACGATCCGCGTTGGCGCACATGGGCCGACGCCGGTATCGCGGCCGGATCCTGGTTGCCCGCAGTCCTGTGGGGCGTCGCATTCGCGATCCTGGTGCGTGGTCTGCCCATCGATGCCGACGGCCAGGCTCACCTGTCGATCGGCGATGTCCTCAGCGGCTACACGATTCTCGGCGGCCTGGCGACGGCGTCGCTGTTCGCGTTCTACGGGGCGGTGTTCGTGGCATTGAAGACCGCAGGTCCGGTACGCGACGACGCATTCCGCTTCGCCCGCGTGCTGTCGCTGCCGGCCATCGTGTTCGCAGGCGGGTTCGGACTCTGGACGCAACTGGCGCACGGCAAGACATGGACATGGTTGCCGCTGGGGATCGCCGTGATCGCGCTGTTGACGGCGGTGGCACTGATGCTGACCCGCCGCCGGGAGGGCTGGGCGTTCGCCTCGACAATGGTGGTGGTCGCCTCGGTCGTGGTGCTGCTGTTCGGCACCATGTATCCGAATCTGTTGCCGTCCACGCTGAATCCGGACTGGAACGTGACGATCTACAACGGTTCATCGACGCCGTACACGCTGGCGATCATGTCGTGGGCGTCATTGACGCTGCTGCCGCTGGTGCTCGGATACCAGGGATGGACCTACTGGGTGTTCCGCCGCAGGATCACCGCCGATGCCATCCCGGCCTCAATCGGATTGTCACGGCAACGCACGTGAACGGTCCTGTCGACCCGCGCCTGTGGCGTGCATCGACAGCGATGCGCCGTTTTCTCGTGTCGTCGACCGCATGCAGCGTGCTGATCGCCGGCGCCACGATCGCCTCCGCGGTCATGCTGGCCGACATCGTGGCCCGCGTGATCACCGATCCGGATGCGCGCAGCCTCAGCAGGCTTGCAGTGCCGCTGTCGATTCTGGTGCTGCTGTGGACATTCCGGACAGTTGTCACCTGGCAACAGGGCCGGCTCGCACAGCGCGGGGCGAGCGAGGTGATTGCCGACCTCAGCCGGTCGGTCCTGGCGGCGACAACGGCATTGGCGCCTCGCCAGTTCGCACAGCGCCGCGACGACGCCGCCATCCTCGTCACCCGAGGCCTCGACGGCCTGCGGATGTACTTCACCGCATATCTACCCGCGCTGCTCGCCGCCGTGATTCTGACACCTGCTACTGTCGCCGTAATCGCTTGGTACGACTGGCGATCTGCATTGATCGTCTCGATCGCGCTGCCGCTCATTCCGATTTTCATGGTCCTGATCGGCCTTACCACCTCCGAGCGCTCCGCTGCGGCGTTACGCGCGATGGCCACGCTGCAGTCGCGTCTGCTGGATCTGGTGGCGGGCCTGCCAACCCTGCGGGCCCTGCGGCGCGTGGGAGGCTCTGCGACGCGGATCGCCGAATTGGGCGCCGCTCATCGCCGTTCGACGATGGCGACGTTGCGCATCGCCTTCCTGTCTTCGCTGGTGCTCGAATTGCTGGCCACACTCGGTGTCGCGCTCGTTGCGGTGAGCGTCGGGCTGCGGCTGGTCTACGGCGATGTGACGTTGACTGCGGGTCTCACGGCGCTGCTGCTGGCGCCCGAGGTGTTCTGGCCACTGCGGCGCGTCGGTGCGGCCTATCACGCCGCACAGGACGGAAAGACAGCCGCCGACAATGCGTTCCGTCTCGTCGACACGCTGCCGTCCTCGGTGGGCGGGACGCGCCACGTGGCGGCCGCGGGTGCCACCATCGACATCACGGCACTCGACGCGACCGTCGAGCCCGGCCGGGTGACCGTCATCGCCGGGCCGAATGGAGCGGGCAAGACCACGCTGCTGCACGCCATTCTGGGTCTCACCGAGCCGGAGTCCGGCCGGATTCACGTCGACGCTGTCGACGTGGCCGATCTGGACCTGCCCGCCTGGTGGGCACAGGTCGCCTGGCTTGCGCATCGCCCCGCGATCATTCCCGGTACCGTGCGGCAGAATATCGAGCTCTTCGGGCCCCTCGACGATATCGAAAAGGCCTGCCGGATAGCCTGTTTCGATGAGGTGCTGGTTGACTTGCCCGATGGCCTGAACACCATGCTGGGCAGCGGCGGGGTCGGCCTCTCGCTCGGTCAACGCCAACGACTCGGACTGGCTCGGGTGCTCGGATCGGCCGCTCCCGTCCTGCTTCTCGACGAACCGACCGCTCACCTCGACGCCGAAGCCGAAAGCAAAGTGCTCAACGCCATCACGACACGCGCCGCCGCCGGTGCGACGGTGGTCGTGGTCGGCCACCGCGCACCGGTGCTCGCCATCGGCGAGCGCGTCCTGCAGCTCGGGAGCCTCGTCGATGTTTGAGTTGCTGCGCCCGCGGCTTCCCCGGCTGCTGCTCGCCATCCTGTTCGGGGTGCTGTCGCTTGGCAGTGCGCTCGCCCTGGCGGGCGTGGCGGCGTGGCTGATCACCAGGGCCTGGCAGATGCCGCCGGTGCTGCACCTGACGGTGGCGGCCGTGGCGGTGCGCGCACTGGGTATCTCGCGTGGGGTGCTGGGCTACTGCGAACGGCTGGCGTCGCACGACACCGCCCTGCGCGCCGCCGCCGACGTCCGGGAGCGACTGTACGCACAGCTCGCCGCAGGCCCCGCCGACGCGGTGCTGCGCCGGCATACCGGTGAACTGGTCAGCGACATCGGCGCATCGGTCGACGAGCTCTCCGATGTGCTCGTGCGGGCGGCGGTCCCGATATCGGTCGCGGCCATCCTCGGGACCGCCGCCACCGTCGTCATCGCCGTCATCTCCCCCACGGCCGCCACTGTCCTGATGTTGTGCTTGCTGATTGCGGGCGTCATCGCACCCGTTCTAGCCGCCCGAGCCGCAATGGCGGCTGAACAGCTTGCCGCACAACATCGTTCACAGCGCGATACGGCAGCCATGATCGCACTCGAACACGCGCCCGAGCTCCGGGTTAGCGGTCGCCTCGACGAACTGCTGGCCGACGCCGACCGGCAGCAACGCGAATGGGGCCGCGCCATCGACCGGGCCGCGGCACCCGCCGCATTGGCGTCGGCGGCTCCCATCGCGGCCATCGGCGCCAGCGTACTGGGTGCCGTCATTTGCGGAATCGCCTTGGCGCCGACCGTCGCGCCGACCACGATCGCGATATTGATGCTGTTGCCGCTCTCCGCATTTGAGGCGACGACAGCGCTGCCCGCCGCCGGTGTCCAGCTGGCGCGTTCACGCCTCGCCGCACGTCGCCTGCACGTGCTGGTCAATCCGGACAGCGACGACGCGCGCCGTCCGACGGTCCCCGAGATCAACCTCGAACCCGGTGCCAGACTGGCAGTCATCGGCCCCAGCGGCTCTGGGAAGACGACGCTGCTGATGCACCTCGCGGGTCTGCTGCCCGAGGAGATCCCGTCGCAAACCGCCTTCTTTGCCGAGGATGCACATCTGTTCGCGACGACCGTTCGCGACAACCTCCTTGTCGCGCGTGGCGATGCGACCGACCACGAGCTCCGTGAAGCCCTGCAGCGAGTGGGGCTCGCCGATTGGCTCGACGCGCTGCCCGACGGCCTGTCCACCGTCCTCGTCGGCGGGGCTGCGGCCGTTTCGGCGGGGCAGCGTAGGAGACTGCTGCTGGCCCGCGCGCTGGTTTCGAAGATGCCGACCTTGTTGCTCGACGAACCCACCGAGCACCTCGACGCCGCCGATGGCGAACGACTTCTCGCTGAAATGCTGACCCCCGGCGCTCTGTTCCCCGCCGAGCGCACCGTCGTCGTCGCCACCCATCACCTGCCAGCCGACTTTGAAAGTCCCGTCGTCAATCTCGGAGCCTGCGAGTAACCTCAGACACCATGAGCGAGCCGGACAAACCCGAAACGCCTCCCCCGCCGCCGCCTGCGTCCCCGCCGGCACCCCCGCCCCCGCCGGCCGGACCCCCACCACCTTCCTACGGCGCGTATCCCGGAAGCTATCCGCCGCCGCAGCAGCAGGCGCCGTACGGCGGGTACGCACCGCCACCGTCCGCACCCCAAAACGGTTTGGGAATCGCGGCATTGGTGACCGCGATCATCGCGCTGCTGACGGTCGTCGGTGGCGTCGTACTCGGCGTCGTCGCAGTGATTCTCGGGTTCCTCGGGTGGGGCAAGGCCAAGCGCGGGGAGGCGACCAACGGAGGCGTCGCTATCGCTGGGATCGTACTGGGGTTCCTCAGCATCATCGAAGCCATCGCCGTAATCGGGTTGTTCATATGGGGATTCGGTGAAGTCGGCGGGACCGACCTCGTCGACTGCCTGAACCGGGCCGGCTCGGATCCGGCTGCCCAGCAGGAGTGCTCGGACCAGTTCACCCAGAACCTCGAGGACCAGTTCTCGATCACCGTCACCCCGACGCCCTAGCGCGGGAAGTGCTTGACGATGCCCTCCTGCACCACGGTCGCCAGCAACTGACCCGACCGGTCGAAGAAGTGCCCCGTGCCCAGGCCCCGTGAATCGGCGGCCACGGGCGACGACGTCGAATACAGCACCCATTCGTCGAACCGCACCGGGCGGTGAAACCACACCGAGTGGTTGGTGGTGACCGCGAAGATCCGGTCGAACCCCCAGGACAGTCCGTGGGTGGTGATGATCGAGTCCAGCACCGTGGTGTCCGACGCATACGCCAGCGCTGCGGCGTGCAGTGCGGGGTCGTCGGGCATATGGCCCTGCGCCTTCATCCACACCCTGTTGTAGGTGAGCTTCTCCCCCTTGGAGCGCATCACCCAGGTCGGATCGTTGGTGTAACGCCAGTCGATCGGCCGCAACGCGTTGACGAAATGCGGAACAACATCCTCGTATCCGCGCAGCAGATCGTCGACCGGGGGCACGGTCAACGGATCCGGCAGCTCAGGCGGCTCGATCCCGTGTTCCAGGCTGCGGCCCCCGGCCAGATACGACACCATCGCGCTGGTCAACAGCACGCCGTCCTGCATCACGTCAACCCTGCGGTTGGCGAAGCGGCGCTCGTCGCGCAGTCGCGCGATGTGGAATTCGAGGTCCTTCTCCGGATCGCCGCCGGCGATGAAATGCACGGACAGCGCGCTCGGCGGCAAGTCATGTTCGAGGCTGCGGGTGGCCGCGATCAGCGACTGCGCCATCATCTGACCGCCGAATGTGCGGACCGGATTCTTGCTCGGGTGCGAACCGACGTAGGTGTCGTCGTCCACCTGACGGAGATCCAGTATCGCCAGCAGCTCGTCCAAATCTGCCGTTGACACTTGGCCCCCTATCCGTGCGACTAGACGTCGTCCTCCCCGATCCGGTGCACTTGGATCAGATTCGTGGAGCCTACTGTGCCCGGTGGAGCGCCCGCGATGATGACCACCAGGTCGCCCCGCTTGTAGCGACCGAGTTCGAGCAGCGACTTGTCGACCTGCTTGATCATGCCGTCGGTGGTTTGGATGTGCGGAACGATGAACGTCTCGGTACCCCAGCTCAGCGCGAGCTGGCTGCGGACCTCGGGCAGCGACGTGAACGCCAGCAGCGGTAGCGGGGTGTGCAACCGTGCGAGCCGGCGAACCGTGTCACCGGACTGCGTGTAGGCGACCAGCGCCTTGGCATCCAGACGCTCGCCGATATCGCGGGCCGCATACGAGATGACGCCGCGTTTGGTGCGGGGCACGTGTGTGAGCGGCGGGACGACGACCGAGTTCTCTTCGACCGCACGCACGATGCGGGCCATCGTCTTGACGACCTCAAGCGGGTACTTGCCCACTGAGGTTTCGCCCGACAGCATCACGGCGTCCGCGCCGTCGAGCACCGCGTTCGCGACATCCGACGCCTCGGCGCGGGTCGGCCGCGAATTCTCGATCATCGACTCGAGCATCTGGGTCGCGACGATGACGGGTTTGGCGTTCTCCCTTGCCATTTGGATGGCCCGCTTCTGCACCAGCGGGACCTCTTCCAGAGGTAGTTCGACACCGAGGTCGCCGCGGGCCACCATGATCGCGTCGAATGCCAGCACGATCGCTTCGAGGTTGTCGATGGCCTCGGGCTTCTCGAGCTTGGCAATGACGGGCACCCGCCGGCCGACGCGATCCATGATCTCGTGCACGAGTTCGATATCGGCGGGTGAACGGACGAACGACAGCGCGACCAGGTCGACGCCGATCTGAAGCGCGAACTCCAGATCCTCGATGTCCTTCTCCGACAGTGCGGGGGCCGACACGTTCATGCCGGGCAGCGACATCCCCTTGTTGTTGCTGACCGCGCCGCCCTCGGTGACGGTGCACACCACGTCGTTGCCGTCGATCTGGTCGACGACCAGACCGACGTTTCCGTCGTCGACGAGCACCCGGTCGCCCTCGGTGGCGTCCTCTGCGAGCCGCTTGTAGGTCGTCGACACCCGGTCGTGGGTGCCTTCGCAGTCGTCGACCGTGATCCGCACGGTCTCACCTTCGGCCCAGTAGGTCGGCCCGGCCGCGAACCTGCCGAGGCGGATCTTGGGACCCTGCAGGTCGGCGAGGATGCCGACGGCGCGTCCAGTCGCGTCGGATGCTGCGCGAACGCGCTTGTAGTTCGCTTCGTGATCGGAGTAATCGCCATGGCTGAAGTTGAGCCGTGCGACGTCCATGCCGGCCTCGACCAGTGCCTTGACAGCGTCGTCAGTAGCGGTGGCCGGACCCAGGGTGCAGACGATCTTTCCGCGTCTATTCACGCCAGCGAGCATAGTCGTTAATCGATTCAGACGACGGCCAGCGGAAGCGCGCCCGGGATCACCGGTGCGGGCAGGTCCGACTCCCCCATCAGGTATTTGTCCACGGCATGAGCGGCGCTGCGGCCCTCGGCAATGGCCCAGACGATCAGCGAGGCGCCACGGTGAGCATCGCCACAGACGAACACGCCGGGCGCGGCTGTCTGCCAGTCGGATCCGCAGGGCAACGCTCCGCGACGGTTGAGTTCGAGACCGAGCCCGTCCAGCAGCGGCATGTGTTCGACGCCGTCGAAGCCGATCGCCAGCAGGGCCAACTCACAGGGAAGTTGCAACGAGTCGCCGACGGGCGTGATCACCCGACGCCCATCGGCGTCCCGTTCGACCTTCACCTCCGCGATCTCGATGGCACGCAGGTTCTGATGGTCGTCACCGAGGAAGCGTTGAACCGCCACTTCGTACCGGCGGTCGCCACCTTCGGCGTGCGCCGGCGAGAGGCGGGTGCGCAGCACGACCGGCCACATCGGCCACGGCGAGCGGGACTCGTCGCGCGACTCCGGCGGCTCCGGGTTGTAGTCCAGCTGGGTCACGGACTTCGCCCCCTGACGATGGGCGGTGCCCAGGCAGTCCGCGCCGGTGTCACCTCCGCCGATGATCACGACGTGCTTGCCCTCGGCGGAGACCGGACTCGGACCGTCGCCTTCGCACTCCTTGTTCGCGGGCACCAAATGGTCCATCGCCAGGTGCACGCCCTTGAGCGATCGGCCCTCCACGTCGCTGTCGCGTGCCCGCAGCGCGCCGACCGCCAGCACCACGGCGTCGTACTGGGCCCGCAGGCGCTCGACGGGCAGGTCGACGCCGACTTCACACTCGGTGACGAAACGCGTTCCCTCCGCCCGCATCTGGGCCAGCCGCTGGTTCAGCGTGGCCTTCTCGAGCTTGTATTCCGGGATGCCGTAGCGCATCAAACCGCCGATCCGGTCGTCACGCTCGTACACGGTGACATCGTGACCGGCACGCGTGAGCTGTTGTGCCGCAGCGAGTCCGGCAGGACCCGATCCCACGACAGCCACTCGCCTACCCGTCGCGATGGCCGCGGGCTGAGGTTCGACGATGCCGTCCATCCAGGCCTGGTCGGCGATGGTCTGTTCGATGCGCTTGATCGTGACGCTGCCGCCCGCCTGCTCCTCTCCGATGGAGAGGACACACGCCGCTTCGCACGGTGCCGGGCACAGCCGTCCGGTGAACTCCGGGAAGTTGTTCGTCGCGTGCAGACGGTCACTCGCCGCGTCCCAGCGGCCGCGCCGCACCAGGTCGTTCCATTCCGGGATCAGGTTGCCCAACGGGCAGCCCGCGCTTCCGGAGTGGCAGAAGGGGATTCCGCAGTCCATGCATCGGCGGGCCTGCTGAGAGACCTCACCCGCGCGCTGGTGTGGATCCTGTTGTTCGTAGACCTCGCGCCAGTCACCGACGCGTTCGTCGACCGCCCGCTTCGCGGCTTCGACCTTGGGGACCTTGAGAAATCCTGTCGGATCAGCCACGGCTCGCCTCCATGATCGCGGTGTCGACATCGCGGCCCTCGCGCTTGGCGACCAAGGTGGCCTCCAAGACCCGTTGGTAGTCGCGGGGCATCACCTTGGTGAACTGCGCACTGCGCCTTGGCCAGTCGGACAGCACACTGGCGGCCAGCGTGCTTCCGGTGTACTTGGCGTGGGTGGCGATGACGTCCCGCAACCAGGTCAGATCCTCGGGTTCGAGCCGCTGCAGATCGACCATCTCGATGTTGACGTTCTTCGGATCGAGCCCGAGCACGAACGCGATGCCGCCGGACATGCCCGCTGCCATGTTGCGGCCAGTCTTGCCGAGGACGACCACCCGGCCGCCGGTCATGTACTCGCAGGCGTGGTCGCCGACACCCTCGACGACGGTCAGCGCCCCGGAGTTGCGTGCGGCGAACCGCTCGCCGACGCGGCCGCGCAGATACAGCTCTCCGGAGGTGGCGCCGAACAGCAGGGTGTTGCCCGCGATGACGTTGTCCTCGGGCAGGAACAGCACGTCGTCCGGCGGCCTGACGATGACCCGTCCGCCGGACAGCCCCTTGCCCACATAGTCGTTGGCGTCGCCGATCAGCTCCAACGTGATGCCCGGCGGCAGGAAGGCCCCGACGGACTGACCCGCGGACCCGGTCAGCCTGATGTGAATCGTGTTGTCGGGCAGCCCCGCAGCGCCGTAGCGTCGGGTGACCTCGGACCCGAGCAGCGTGCCGACGGTGCGGTTGACGTTGCGCACCGGCAGTTCGAGCCGGACCGGATGCGCGTCTTCCAGTGCACCCTCGGCGAGCTGGATGAGCGTGCGGTCCAACGCTTCTTCGAGGCCGTGCTCCTGCCCCCTGGTGCGGCGGCGGGCCTCGTCACCGCGCCTGTTCGGCACCGTGAACACCGGCGCCAGGTCCAGGCCCCTGCTCTTCCAGTGGGCGACGCCTTCGTCGGTGTCCAGCATCTCGGCATGACCCACCGCCTCGTCGATACTGCGGAAACCGAGTTCGGCGAGGTAGTGACGGATGTCCTCGGCGATGAACCGGAAATAGTTCTCGACGAACTCCGGCTTGCCGTTGAATCGCGCCCGCAGCTCAGGGTTCTGGGTCGCCACACCCACCGGGCAGGTGTCGAGATGACAGACCCGCATCATGATGCAGCCCGAAACCACCAGCGGCGCGGTGGCGAAGCCGTACTCC
Organism: Mycobacteriaceae bacterium; assembly: GCA_019749805.1. Taxonomy (GTDB): domain Bacteria; phylum Actinomycetota; class Actinomycetes; order Mycobacteriales; family Mycobacteriaceae; genus Mycobacterium. The sequence continues at coordinate 43,305 of JAIEPH010000015.1, forward strand.
TCGGCACCGAGCAGCGCCGCGACGACGACATCACGCGCGGTGCGCATACCACCGTCGCACTGCACGGTGATGCGGTCGCGCAGACCGTTGAGCATCAGCGTCTGCTGGGTATCGGCCAGCCCGATCTCCCATGGCATGCCCGCATGCTTGAGGCTCGTGAGCGGCGCGGCACCGGTGCCGCCGTCATACCCGGAGATCAGCACCACGTCTGCGTGCGCCTTGGAGACACCCGCCGCGACGGTGCCTACGCCGACGCTGCTGACGAGCTTGACGTGGATGCGGGCGTCGGCGTTGGCGTTCTTGAGATCGTGGATCAGCTGAGCCAGATCCTCGATCGAGTAGATGTCGTGGTGCGGCGGCGGGGAGATCAACCCGACGCCGGGCGTCGAGTGCCGCGTCCTGGCGATGTTGGGATACACCTTGTACCCCGGGAGTTGGCCGCCCTCACCGGGTTTGGCGCCCTGAGCCATCTTGATCTGGATATCGGTGGCGTTCAGCAGATAGTCGCTGGTGACACCGAAGCGACCGGAGGCGACCTGCTTGACGGCGCTGCGACGCCGTGGGTCATACAGGCGTTCGGTGTCCTCGCCGCCCTCACCTGAGTTCGACCGGCCACCGAGATTGTTCATGGCGATGGCCATGGTCTCGTGCGCTTCCGCGGAGATCGAGCCGTAGCTCATCGCGCCGGTGTTGAATCGGGTGACGATGGAGTCGACCGATTCGACCTCCTCCAGCGGCACCGGGGGCCTCAGCTTCTTGAAGCTGAACAGGCCACGCAGCGTGCCGCCCTCCCTGGAGAGGCGGTTCACCTCATCGGAATACTGTTTGAAGATGTCGTGACGACCGGTGCGGGTCGAATGCTGCAGCAGAAAAACGACTTCCGGGGTGAACAGGTGCAGTTCGCCCTCGCGGCGGAACGCGTATTCGCCGCCGACCTCGAGCCGCCGGTGCACCCGCTCGGTCGGGTTCTCCGGATACGCCCGCCGATGCCGGACCTTGACTTCCTCGGCGAGCACCTCCATCCCGACACCGCCGAGTTGGCTGGGCGTACCGGTGAAGTACTCGTCGATGACGTGCTTGTCGATGCCGACCGCCTCGAAAGCCTGCGCCGCGGTATAGGAGGCGACGGTCGAGATGCCCATCTTGCTCATCACCTTCATGACGCCCTTGCCGAGTGCCTTGAGGTAGTTGCGCACCGCCGCAGCGGGTTCGATGCCGGTGAGCTCACCTTCGCGGATGAGGTCTTCGATGGACTCGAACGCCAGGTACGGGTTGACCGCGGCGGCCCCGAAGCCGATGAGCATCGCGATGTGGTGCACTTCGCGGGCGTCGCCGCTTTCCACCACCAGGGCGACGGTGGTGCGTTCCTTCGTGCGAACCAGGTGATGGTGCACGGCCGAGACGGCCAGCAGCGACGGGATGGGTGCTCGGGTGTGGTCGGAGTCGCGGTCGGAGATGACCAGGGTGCGTGCGCCTTTGGCGATGGCGTCACAGGCCCGCAGGCGGAGGTCCTCGAGGGCGTCGGCGAGACCCTCGCCTCCCCGTTCGACGTCGTACAACGCTTTCAGGACCGCGGTCCTCAGACCCCCTTGCTCACCGTCGTCGTTGATGTGGACGATCTTGTTGAGTTCGTCGTTGTCGAGTACCGGCCAGCGCAGCACGATCTGGCGACAGGACGCCGCCGTCGGCTCGAGGAGGTTGTGCTCGGGGCCCATGACGCGGGCCATCGAGGTGACGACCGCCTCGCGGATGGCATCCAGTGGCGGGTTGGTCACCTGTGCGAAGAGTTCGACGAAGTAGTCGTAGAGCAGCCGGGATCGCTGGGACAGCACGGCCGTCGGGGTGTCGGTGCCCATGGAGCCCAGCGGTTCGGCGCCAGAGGCGGCCATGGGGGTGAGCAGGATGCGCAGCTCTTCTTCGGTGTAGCCGAACGCGATCTGTCGGCGCACGACGGACTCGTGGTTGGGCTGGACGCGGGCACGGTCGGCAAGGGTCTTGATGTCGAGCAGTCCGGAGTGCAGCCACTCGCCGTAGGGCTCCTGCCCGGCGAGGGACTCCTTGATCTCGTCGTCTCCCACGATGCGGCCGGTGGCGGTGTCGATGAGGAGCATCTTGCCGGGCTGCAGCCGGCCCTTGGCGACGATGTGCGCGGACGGCACGTCGAGCACCCCGCTCTCGCTGGCGAGGATGAGGCGGTCATCGAGGGTGCGCCACCAGCGTCCGGGCCGTAATCCGTTGCGGTCCAGCACCGCTCCCACGAGCGTGCCGTCGGTGAACGTGACGCAGGCCGGGCCGTCCCACGGCTCCATCAGCGAGGCGTGGAACTGCCAGAACGCGCGTTCGGCGGGCTCCATCGTGGTGTTGTTCTCCCACGCCTCGGGGATCATCATCAGCACGGCGTGCGGCAGGCTGCGCCCACCCAGGTGCAGCAGTTCGAGCACCTCGTCGAACGACGCCGAATCGGAGGCCTCTGGTGTGCAGATCGGTGAGAGCCGGGACAGGTCGCCTGGGATCTCGGCGCTGGCGAGCATCGCCTCGCGCGCGTGCATCCGGTTGCGGTTGCCGCGCACGGTGTTGATCTCACCGTTGTGCGCAACGAAACGGAAGGGATGCGCCAACGGCCACGACGGAAACGTGTTCGTCGAAAACCGGCTGTGCACGATGGCGATCGCACTGCGGCAGCGCTCGTCGCGCAGATCCGGAAAGTATTGGGGCAGTTGCATTGTGGTGAGCATGCCCTTGTACACCATGGTTCGGCTGGACAGCGAAGGGAAATACACGCCGTTGCGCTCGGCGCGCTTGCGCAGCGGGTAGACATGGCGGTCGAGATCGATGCCACCGAGATGCTGCGGCGAGGCGACGAACAGCTGCTCCATGCGCGGCATACAGCCGAGAGCCGTTGCACCGACCTCGGCTCCGTCCGGGTCGGTGGGGACCTCACGCCAGCCGAGCACGGTAAGCCCTTCGTCGGCGGCGATGGCTTCGACGTCGGCACGTGCGGTCGCGCGGGCGACGGAGTCCTGCGGTAGGAAGCAGATTCCGGCAGCGAAGGTGTTGGCGCCGTCAGCGGTGGGCGATGGCAACTCGAAGCCGGCGACGTCGCGCAGCAGTTCGACGGGCAGCTGGATCAGGATTCCTGCGCCGTCACCGCTGTTGGGCTCGGCGCCCGCGGCTCCACGGTGTTCGAGATGCTCCAAGGCGACCAGCCCGTCGACGACGATGGCGTGCGACCGGCGGCCCTGGATATCGGTGATCATGGCGACGCCACACGAGTCAGACTCGTTATCCGGGTCGTAGAGCCCCTGGGGCTCGGGAAATGCCGAGTAGAGCATCGAGGAAGAACCCTCCGCAGTCCTGGGAAATCATGTCCCGGGACTGCACCGGCCCGAAGCTCGATTGTATCAGCGCAGCGCGTTGGCTACCCGTCGAGAAGCGTCGGGACCAGCGGGAATCCGGGAAGATTCCGTACCACCGTCCACGCGACGGCGATCGCGACGATGACGGCGCCGGAGACCGGCGTCAGCCATGGGCGGCCACTTTGGCGCCGCAGCAGGACCCCAACCAGCAGCAGCGGCAAGCCGATCAAGGCGACGACATTGTCGACGACGGCGGCGGCCAGGTCGCCGTTGAGAACGTCATGGACCATGCGCAGGCCGCCGCAACCCGGACAGAACAGACCCGTGGCCGCGTGGAAGGGGCACGCGGGGAACAAAAAGTTCGGCCGATGGGGGTCGGCGATGCCGATGTAGGCCAGAGCACCGACCAAGGCGGCACCCGTGCCGAGGGCGGTGTAGAGCCGCCCCCGGTTGGGGGTCGTGCTGGTCGTACTAGGTGCCATCGCGCAGCGGGCGACCCTGCGGATCGCGCACCTTGTCGGTGAGCATCAGGATCGCGTCGATGATGCCCCAGATTATGGCGCCGATACCGCAGGTCACCAGGCCGACGATGAGCTGGGCCACGCCGAGCCCCGTCTGGCCGATGTACATGCGGCCGATACCGACAAGCCCGAAGAGGCCGAGCAGCTGCAGCAGGCCCGCGACGACCTTGGATTTATCCGAGTACGGCTCACCGGTCATCGGGTGCCTGCCGAAGGGCGCGCTCGGGTCCATGTAGGCCTGCGGATACTGGCCGCCCGGAGGCGGATAAGGCGGTGGGTAGCCAGGCTGCGGCGGGGGCGGCGGCGTTGGCTGGCTTCCATATTCGTTGCCACCGAACTGCGGCTCAGTCATGCCCACAGCATGCCAGAAACGCCGCCATTACTTCAGGTTTGGCCACTCACCAGCTGAAGGACGTCGGCGAGACCGTCTACCGGTAGCGACGGGTCAATGGAGCGAAGCAGTCCGAGGCCGACTCCGAGGGCAAGCATGACGGTGGCCGTTTCGCCGCCGGGCAGCGCCGGCGTGGTGTTGCCGGCGGATTCTGCTGCCCCGGTGAGCATTTGGAGTATGCCGTTGAGTCGAGACGCGAGTTCGTTGCGCAGTTGCTCGTTGTGGCGGGCGTGCGCAGCGAACTCGACTTCCAGGGACGTCCAGGCCGGATCGCCGATGACGCGCTCGGCCCACGCCTGTAGTCCCACGACGCGGGACGCGGCGTCCGGCTTGGCCATGATGTCGAGAATCTCGCCGAGACGCTCTCCGCGGACCTCGTCGAGCACGGCGATGCACAGCTCGTCCTTGTTGCGGAAGTTCGAGTAGACCGCGCCTTTCGAGAAACCCGCGGCCTCGGCGACCTTTTCCAGCGACGTCGGGTGATAGCCGTCCTCGAAGAAGAGCTGCCTGGCGGTCTTGACCAGTTGCGTCCTGGTCTGGGCCTGGCTTTCGGCGCGGGTCATCCGAGGCACGGCGCCATCCTACCCGATTGACATACTTTTGGACTCTGGATACCGTCGGTTTCCGAATTGAGAGGAGGCCGCCGTGACCTATCCCAAGATCGCGCTGGACGGCGCCGTCGTCGCCGTGACGGGCGGCGCGCGCGGCATCGGCAAGGCGACCGCCGACCTCTTCGCCTCCAAAGGTGCTGTGGTCTGCGTCGGGGATCTCGATCCGGCGCAGGCGGCGGACGCACTTGTCCTCGACGTCACCTCCCGCGCTTCGTTCGGGGCGTTCGTCGACACGGCGCTCGAACGTCACGGCCGCATCGACATCCTCGTCAACAACGCCGGCGTGATGCCGCACATGATCGAGCGCGGCCGAGGACATGTGGTCAATGTGGCGTCGATGGCAGGCAAGCGGACGCGGCTCGCGTCGGGCGTGCCACTCGGCCACGGGCTGCCGACGGTCGACGCCGATGACGTCGCATGCGCGATTGTCGGCAGTGTCCGCAGTCGACGCGCCGAGATCACCGTGCCCAGGTATCGGGCGGGATGGGATGTGGTGAATGCGGCGGTACCGGAACCAGTGATGCGCGTGGGTCGCAAGCTGATCGGCGATCGCAGGGCACTGACGTCGGTGCAGAACGATGTCCGCGCCGCCGATGAGGAAACGATCGCGGCGCAGGCCCGCCGATGACGCGCGAACCTCGGGTTGTCATCATCGGCGCGGGCATTGCGGGCATCGCCACCGCGGTGACATTGCAGCGGGCCGGTTTCCGCGACTTCACGATCCTGGAGAAGGGTTCCGACGTCGGCGGCGTATGGCACTGGAACCGCTATCCCGGCCTCACATGCGACGTCCCGTCGCAGCTGTACCAGTTCTCGTTCGCGCCGAAGCCGGACTGGTCGGGGCTGTTTGCACCCGGTGAGGAGATTCAGCGCTATCTTCGCGGCGTTGTCGACAGTCACCGTCTCGGCAGCCGTATCAGGCTCAACGCTGAAGTTCAGTCGGCGGTCTTCACCGGGTCACTCTGGCGGATAACGACTTCTGACGGTATGGAGTCCGAAGCGGACTTCCTGATATCGGCGACGGGTGTGCTCCATCATCCGTTCACTCCCGACATTGCCGGCCTGGAGAGTTTTACGGGCGACGTTGTGCACACCGCACGCTGGGATGACGAGGTCGTCACCGACGGGCGACGCATTGCGGTAATCGGCACCGGATCGACCGGCGTGCAGGTCGTGTCCGCGCTTCAACCGGGTGCCGCTCGGATCAGCCATCTCGTGCGATCACCGCAGTGGGTGATATGGGCGCCGATGGGTCTGCGCCAGCCCGAGCTGGTCGGCAGGCTGTTACGGAGGCTGCCCTCGGTGCACCGGAGGCTGTACGACGTGTTGCTCTGGGGCTCAGGCATTCTCGCCGACATCACGACGCGACCCAGCTGGCGGCGGCGGCTGGTGCAGGCGTACGCGCGGTGGTCGTTGCGCAATCAGGTACGCGATCCGGGGTTGCGCGAAAGCCTCACCCCTGACTATCAACCGTTGTGCAAGCGGCAGGTCGTGTCGAGCTCGTACTATCGCGCGATCGTGCGGGAAACGCGGAGCTGGTCACCACGCCGATCGTGCGGGTGACGCCGCAGGGCATTCGGCTAGCCGACGGCCGTGAGATCGACATCGACCTGCTGGTGTTGGCGACCGGCTTCCACACCCATCACTACATGCGACCCATACGGTTGCGTGGGCGAGATGGCATCTCGATCGACGACGCGTGGGCCAAGGGGCCACGGGCATATCGGATGACGGCGATCCCCGGCTTCCCCAACCTCTTTACGGTGCTGGGCCCCAATTCGCCGACGGGCTCGATCTCCCTGCAGTATTCGTCGGAGCTGACGGCCCGCTACATCACACATTGGCTGCGGAGGTTCCGCGATGGCGAGATCGACACCGTCGAGGTGACCGAGGAAGCCACCGCGAAGTTTAACGACGACGTCACCGCCGCGTTGGGGCCCACGGTGTGGAATACCGGTTGTAACTCTTGGTATCTCACCGACGAGGGAAACGTCGACCTGTGGCCATACGACCGCAAGACGATGACGGCCATGCTGCACCGCCCCGACGATCGCGACTTCCACATCGCCTCTTCCGGCTAGAAGGGTGGGGGTTTGTAGTTGGCGGCGAGCCAGGCTTGGTGTTGCCGTTCTTCTTCGGCGATGAGTTCGGTGCGTTCGCGTCGTTCGGCGTTGATGCGGTCCTGGCGGTCCTTGGCGCGGGTTTGCTTGCGCCGCGGCATCATTGCGCTGCGATCCGTGTTCGGATCGACGACGTACGGCGGCAGATCCAGTTCCCCGGTGGGTTGGGCCAGGGCGGGGAACATCGCCGCCCCATGCGCTTCGGTGCTGTAAACGTGCCCGGTAGGCGACGTCAGCACGATCGTGCCGTCGGGCAACTGCCGATCGATCCACCCGCAGAACGTCTTGATCAGATGGTGAATCCGGCAGTAATGCTTGGTGTTCGACGGGTGCGTCGGACCCAACGGATAGGGCACCGTGTGATCGATATCGGACTTCTCGACCGGCTTGTCGCAGCCCGGCCAGCGGCACGTCAAGTCACGCCACTGAAGGAACTCTTTGGTCTTGGCGCTCGGGCGGTACCCGGGATCGGGCGCCCCACCGCTCGGTGCGGTCAGCGGCTTGAGCGTGGCATTCTTCGCCATGTCGCGTACCGACTCGGCGGGCAAAATCCCGAACCCCCGCAGATACCCCGGCGCATCACTGGTGCCCTCCAGAGTGGCCTGTTCGGCGAGCACATGAATCACCGCCGTGGCCGCAGCGCTCTTGGCGTCCGCCTGCGTAGCCTGCGCTGCGCAGTCCTCACGCCCGCACTCACACGCCAGCGTGGCCTCGCTCCGTCCCAACGCTCCAGTGGCATCCGCGCGACGCTGGCTCTGGCTGCGCGGATCGTGCTCACACACCGTGGCGGCCAACGCATCCAACCGCGCATCAAGTGCCGCCCCGTCGGCGGCACGCACATGACCGGAGGCAAACGCCATGCCCGGACCGGCCTCGTCCACCTCGAAGTACCGGTTCTCATCGACCTTGGGCGGGACGCGAACGCCGGCGGGGTCGAACTTGGCCACCCACTGGTCCACCCGATCCCGCAGCTTGGGCCTGGACAGCTTCATCCACTTCTCGCAATACCGGGCGATCGCCTCGTCCAACTCCGGCATCAACGCATCCTCGACATTGTCGGTGCGGTTGATGATCGTCGACACCATGCGGTAGTCAATGGTGCCGCGCAAAAACACCTTGGCCACAGCGGGCAACCGATGCGCCAGCGCACACGCGAACTGCACCTGCCCGACCGCGCGGGAGTGGCTGATGTTCTGCACCGCCGACACGTCAGCAGCCGTGGCGGCACAGTTATCGACCGCGCACCAATCAAGGTCGGCCAACGCGCCCTGATTCCGGGTGTAGAGCTCGGCGACGGCCAACAACCGCTCGGCCATACACGTCGACTGATAACGGGTGGACTCCCCCATCACGTCAATGAGATCCCCATCCGACATGCCCTCGAACATACGTGCGATTCTATCGGCACCCCCTGACAAGTCCCGTCAGCTCCGTCGCGCGGCCTCCTGCGCCAACTGGACGCGCGACGTCAGACGCAATTGGGTGTCGACGTGCCCTGGGTGCGTCTGCACCGACACCACTCGTGATAACGCCTCGGCCAATGCTGACTTTCGGCGACGCCTTCACAGCCTGCCCCTGAGGCGATCGCGGTACGACCGGCCGTCCGGGTCGTACGTCAACCGGTAGACGGGCTCGGACCACAGCCGCGTGAACAAGCTGGGTTGCTCCGCCTTGTGCGGTCGAAGCCTGCCCGGCGGCCTCGGGCCTCGGCGGCCGGAAGCGTGCCAGCGCTCCAATTCCTGTGCTGATTCGACGATTTCGCGCACCGCGGTGGCCGGTTCGACCAGTCCGCGATCATCGCTGCCGTCGTCGGCGCGATCGAGGTGTTCACGCAGTAACCGAAGCCTCAGATCACGCGCGAACTTACCCTCGGTGTCGAGGACGGCGCACGTCAGCTCGCTGTCGTGCGTCCAAGACCGCCGATTGAGGTTGTCGCTGCCGACGCACGCCCAGATGTCGTCGATGACACACACTTTGGCGTGCACATACACCGGTGTGCCCGCAGAGTTTTCGACGTCGAAAACGTGTACCCGTTCCGGACTGGCCGCGCGACACGTCTCGAGCGCCTGCCAGCGACCGATGAGATTGGGCGGCAACTCGAGTCGTCCGTCGACGTCGGGATGGCGCGGGATGACGGCAACCAGGTGTAGGTCGGGGTTCTCGTTCAGCGCCTGAGCGAAAAGCTTCGCCACCCGCTTCGACCACAGGTACTGGTCCTCGACGTAGATCAGCCGACGGGCACGCGGCACCACCTTGTTGTAGGCACGCGCAATGCTGCGCTCGCCGTTGGGGGCGAAGTCGTACGCGAAGTGGGCATCGGGGTATGTGCGCAGCACCTGTACGGCGTGCGGTCCGCATGGCGGCGGATCCGGCGGCTGATCGGGCAACGGATCGGCGTTCATGTCGGCACCGGCGAACTTGTCCCGCAGCCACGCCAAGGGATTGAGCATGTCCAGCGACGCTGGATCGTTCCAACGCTCGCGGAAAGTCGTGTCGAGGGCACCCACTGCGGGACCCTGCACCCGCAGTTGTACGTCATGCCACGGTGGATTCTCGCCGTACCGTTCGGCCATCTGCACCGCCTGCGGGTCGCCGCGGTGCGATGCGTCGTCGCGGCGGGAATGGCACAGGTCGATACCGCCGGCGAACGCGACGTCTCGCTCAGGTGCACCGGGATGCCTGATGACGACGAGCTTCTGATGGTGGGATCCGCCGATGCGCACGCGCTGGTCGAGCAACACTTCCCCGCCTGCGCGTTCGATCGCCTCGCCGAGGTGCCGGTTCTCCTCCTCGCTATAGGCGAACTTGTCCAGATGGGATCGCCACACCAGACCCTTGACGACGACACCGCGTTCGGCGGCGTGACAGAACAATTCGCGGACCGTTAAACCGTCGTCGCGCATTTTCTGGTCAGGGTCGCCGCGCCAGTCCGTGAAGAACAGGTGATCCCCCTCGCCGAGCGCTTCCACTTCGGTGGCGAGGTGATCGAAGTACGTCGACCCGTGGATGAGTGGCTCGGCCAGATTCCCCTCGCACCACCCGGACAAGGTGGAATCCGGGTTGCCGCGTTCGTCCTCGGTGAGGAACCAATCGGTGATGTTCATGGCCTGCGGCCCAGCAGCCGGTCGGCGTAGGATCTGCCGTCGGGATCGAAGATCACCCGGTAGGCGGGTTCGGCCCACAGCCGGGTCAGCGGATCCACCCGCTCTATCTCGTGCGGGCGCAGCCGGCCCGGCGGACGCGTTCCGCGACATCCGGACTGGTGCCAGTCCTCCAAAGCCTCTGCGGAAGCGATGATTTCGCCGATTGCAGCGGCTGGATCGGCGAGCTCGCCATCCTCGCTGCCATCGGGCGCACGGTCCAGATGCTCGCGCAGTAGCCGCAGCCGGAGATCGCGCGCGAACGTACCGTCGGCGTCCAGCACCGCGCATGTCAGCTCGCTGTCGTGAGTCCACGACCGCCGGTTGAAGTTGTCGCTGCCGACGCATGCCCAGGTGTCGTCGATGACGCACACTTTGGAGTGCACGTAAACCGGTGTGCCCTCATGGTTCTCGACGTCGAACAGGTGCACCCGGTCCGGGGCGGCGCGTCGGCAGGCATCGACGGCGAGCTGACGGCCGACCAGCGTCGGCGGGCGGCCGAGGCCGCCCTCGAGATCGAAGTACCTCGGCACGACGGCCACCAGATGCAGATCCGGGTTCGCCGTCAGCGCACCGACGAGCAGATCGGCGATCTCGTCCGACCACAGGTACTGGTCCTCGAGATAGATCAGCCGGCGGGCCCGCCGCACCGCCTTGGTGTACCCACGCGCGATGGTGCGCTCCCCGTCCTTGGCGAACTCGTATTTGATCAGGGCGTCGCCGTAGGTCCGCAGCACCTGTACCGCGTGTGAGCCACACGGCGGTGGATCCGGCGGCTGCTCGGGCAACGGATGCCGGTCAGCGGACGCGCCCCCAAACGTGTCGCGCAGCCACGCCAGTGGATTGAAGAGATCCAGCGGCGCCCGCGCCGTCCAGCGCTCTCGGAACGTGGTGTCCAGCGCACCGACGACCGGGCCGCGCAACTGCAACTGCACGTCATGCCACGGCGGACGCTCACCGTAGCGATCGGACATCTGCACCGCCTGCGGATCGCCGCGATGGGACTCGTCGTCGCGACGCGAGTGGCATAGGTCGATGCCGCCGATGAAGGCGACGTCGCGCTCGGGTTCCTCGGGATGACGCAACAGCACCAGTCGCTGATGGTGCGACCCGCCGAGCAGCACCCGCTGGTCCAGCAGCACCTCCCCGCCGGCGCGTTCGATGGTTTCGGCGAGATGGCGGTTCTGCTCCTCGTTGAATTGGAGCCTGTTCGGGTACGACCGCCACATCAACCCCTTGACGAGCACTCCGCGCTCGGCGGCGGAGCGGAACAGTTCGGCGACCGTCGGCCCGTCCTCGCGCAACCGCTGGTCGGCGTCGCCGCGCCAGTCGGCGAAGAACAGGTGGTCACCGGCCCCCAGCTGGTCCACCTCGGTGACCAGTCGGTCGAAGTAGCACGCCCCGTGAATGAGCGCCTCCGCCTCGTTGCCCTCACTCCACGCAGGCAGATCCCAATCGGGGTTGCCCCGTTCACCTGACGTGAGAAACCATTCGGCCAGCACAGACACGCACCTGGATGCCCACTTCCGCGGTTATTTACGCACATGAGGGTGTGCGAAGATCCGGGCATGCCCGTTCTCCGGCGGCTGTACGTCGCACTTTGCGCAATTGCCCTGACCGCCGGGTGCACGCCCGGTGTGCTGCCTGACGAACCGCCCGCGACGAGCGCGAACACCGACAACGCCAAGGCCGACGCTGTGATGCGCGCCGTGCGCGAGGCGATGACCGATGAACACCTGAAGGCGGTCATCGTGCGGGTCACCGTCGGCGGGCACGAGGTCGTCACCGACGCCGTCGGCGAATCGATGACCGGCGTGCCCGCGGCCACCAACATGCACTTCCGCAATGGCGCGGTGGCCATCTCCTACGTCGCGACGCTGCTGCTCAAGCTCGTCGACGAACAGAAGGTCAGTCTCGACGACAAGCTGTCGAAGTTCCTGCCCGAGATTCCGCACGCCGACCGCGTCACATTGGGCCAGCTGGCCCAGATGACATCGGGTTACGTCGATTACGTCATCGGCAACACCGCGATGAACGATGCGCTCTATGCCAATCCGTTCCGGCGCTGGACAGTTCACGATCTGCTGCAGTACGCGATCAAACAACCCCTGCTCTACGAACCGGGAACCAACTGGAACTACGCGCACACCAACTACCTGCTCCTCGGGCTCGCACTGGAGAAGGCGACTGGTCAGGAGATGCCGAAGCTGTTGTCCGATAAGGTGCTTCGGCCTCTCGGCTTGACCAACACCGTCAACTCGCTGACGCCGGAGATTCCGGCACCCGTGCTGCATGCGTTCAGCTCGGAACGTCGCGCGTTCCTCAAGATACCGCCGGGCACACCGTTCTACGAGGAGAGCACCTTCTGGGATCCGTCATGGACCATCACCCACGGTGCGATTCAGACGACCGACATCTACGACATGGAGGCCACCGCGGCCGCCATCGGTTCCGGCCGGTTACTGTCCACGGAGTCCTACGAGAAGATGGTGTCCACCGACCTCCGCGGAAAGACCCGCAAACAGCCCGGGTGCACCACATGTGACGAGATGACCGACGGTTACACGTACGGCGTCGGCATCGTCATCTCCGGCAACTGGCTGCTGCAGAATCCGTTGATGTCGGGGTATTCGGCCATCGAGGCTTACTTGCCTGCACAGAAGATCGCCATTGCGGTCGCCGCGACGTACCTCCCCGAAGCCTTCGATGACCAGGGCGACTACACCAACGCCGCAGACACCGTGTTCCGAAAGATCGGTGCGGTGCTGGCCCCCGACGACGCGCCACCGGTGCGCGCGCCGAAATAAGGTGAGCTGTGGCTCCGAAAGTTCTGTTTCTCTGCAACGAGCACCTCGCGACCGAAGCGCTGCTCGGCGATGCGTTCACCGACCAGGGATTCGACGTCGAGGTGTTCGAGGTCGTCCCCGCCGCGCGCGTCGGCGATCCCGCCGTTGACGTGACGTTCCCCGACGCAGGCGGCTACGACGTCGTGGTACCGCTGGGTGCGCGGTGGCCGGTGTATGACGACACGTTGCGCCGCACCTGGGTGGGCGCCGAGACGCAGTTGGTACGTGACGCCGCCGATGCGGGCGTGGCGCTGCTTGGCGTGTGCTTCGGCGGTCAGCTCTTGGCGCAGGCGTTCGGCGGTTCGGTGGCGCGGTCGACAGAGCCCGAGATCGGCTGGTACGACGTCACCAGCGACAGTCCGGACCTCGTCCCCGGCGGCCCGTGGTTCCAATGGCATTTCGACCGATGGACCCTGCCTCCCGGAGCCACCGAGATCGCCCGCACCGCCAATGCGTCGCAGGCATTCGTGCTCGGCCGTGCGCTCGCATTGCAGTTCCATCCGGAGGTCGACTCGGAGCTGCTCGAGCGGTGGCTGGCCGACGATATCGGCGGAGAGGTCGAGAGCATCGGACGCACACACGATGAATTGCGCTCCCGCACAACAGAACTTGCCGATGCTGCGGCGTCACGGGTGGGCGATCTGGTGCGTGGCTTCGTGACTCACGTCCTTCGTCAGCCGTGCCCCAGTTCGTGAGCGAGCGCACCGTCGATGCGCGGGTGCCGGAATCGATGGCCCACCGCCTCCAGCTTGGTGGCGGCAACCCGCTGGTCGGCTTCGGCCAGCTCTCGTGATCCCTGCTCCCCCAGCAAAAGGCGAGGCGCCAGCGACGGCACGGGTAGCAGCGTCGGCCGGTGCAGTACCCGGCCGAGCGCTTTCGTGTAGTCGGCGTTACGCACCGGTGCGGGCGCGACAGCGTTGACCGGACCCGACAGCCTGGCGTCGTACAGCGCGCGGTAGTAGACGTCGAGTAGGTCGTCCAGCGCGATCCAGGACAGCCATTGCCGTCCTCCGCCGACGCGGCCGCCGAGGCCGGTGGCGAACAATGGACGCAGCAGTCGCAGGGTTCCGCCGTTGGCCGACTGCACGATTCCGGTGCGGACATTGACGACCCGAAGTCCGGCCTCGGCGGCGGGCGCGGTGGCGGCCTCCCAGTCCGCGACGACGTCGGCGAGAAAACCGTCGCCGCGCACGCTGTCCTCGCACAGGATGGCGTCGCCGCGGTCGAATCCGTAGATGCCGACCGCCGAGGCGCTGACGAACGGCCCGCTGAAGCCACTCGCGGCAGCGAGTTCGGCCAGCCGGCGCGTCGGCCCGATCCGGCTGTCGCGGATCGCCTTCTTGTGTGCGGCCGTGAACCGCCCCGCGATCGACGCGCCGGCCAGATGTACCACGGCGTCAACATCCGACAGCAGGTCGGGGGCGGGACGAACGGGATCCCACTGCCGCTCGTCAGGCGACTGCGCCGCGTGGCGCACCAACCGGATCACCCGGTGCCCGCCGGTACTCAAGAACGCCGACAACGCGGTGCCGACCAGGCCGGTCGCACCGGTGAGTGCCACCACCAGCGGACGCAAACCCGCATCACGTGCGTCCCGGTGTGCGGCCAGATCGTCGGCGAGTTGCCGATGCCGGTAGGTGAACATCGGTCGCAGCGCAGCCGCGGGTACCGGCGCGTCGATGCGGTCGTACACGCGCGTTCCCGACGGCGCCTCGCCGAACTCGTGGGTGTGGGTCCAGCGTCCGACGACGCGCGGTGGCCAGGACCGGGGACCGTCGGAGGAGAGCACGTCGACGAACCGGCGTCCGGCCTCGTACCTGTCGGGGTCATGTTGCGCCACCCACCGCAACCCGCCCGGCAGCCCGAGGACGGCGCGGCCGTCAACCAGGGAGTCGGCCTCGCTCACCACCTTCATCGGCTGCCACGGCGGTACCAGCCGCCGCATTGCTCCGATTCGCGAGTGCCATTCGAAGACCTCCGCCAGCGGATGGTCGACGACGGTTTCCAACTCGATGCCCATATGTCGATATTCGTACCCGCAGCGCCGACGGATTGCCCCCGGGCTGGGTATCCAGGGTCGTAATCTGAAATTTCGGAGATTCGATGAGCGGAATCCGCGGGCTGACCCGCCGAGATGCGGGTCGTGTGTTCCGGGACCGCCGGGAGGCCGGCGACGTCCTGGCACGGGAGTTGGCGTCCTACCGCGACCGAAGCAACGTGCAGGTGCTGGGGTTGGCCCGGGGTGGTGTCCCGGTCGGCGCGCAGGTCGCGCGTGCTTTGCACGCACCGCTGGATGTATTCCTGGTACGTAAACTCGGCGTCCCACAGTGGGAGGAACTCGCGATGGGAGCGCTGGCGTCCGGGGGTGGTGTGGTGATCAACGAAAGCCTGGTCCGCAGCCTCGGCATCGGCGAAGACCAAATGCAGGCCGCGATAGAGCGCGAAACGGATGAACTACACCGGCGCGAACGTGCCTATCGCGGTGACCGCCCACCGCTGGCGCTGGCCGGAAAGACCGTGATCCTGGTCGACGACGGGATCGCCACCGGCGCCAGCATGCTCGCCGCGGTGCGTGCGGTGCGAGCCGAGGGCCCCGCTGCGGTCGTGGTCGCGGTGCCCGTCGGGCCGCAATCGACGTGCCGCGACCTCGCCGCCGAAGCCGATGATGTGGTGTGCGCGATGACACCGCCGGGATTCGAAGCCGTCGGCCAGGTGTACGAGGACTTCCACCAGGTCACCGACGATGAGGTACGCGAGTTGTTGGCCCGGGGCTGAGCCGCTAATTCAACACCCGCGGCTGAGCCGCGAATTCAGCACCGCCCCAACGGTTTAGCGATTGCGGTCGTCGCCTGCGACGTCGTCGGCCTGCTCGACGACCGTCGTCTCCGCTTCGTATTCGGGCTCCGCGGCGGGCTCCGCGGACTCCGGATATTCCTCGTCGAACTCCGCGACTTCGTCTCGCTCGACAGCACCGTCATCGTTTCGCGAGCGGTCCCGGATCGCATCCACGATCAGCAGCACCACGCCGATCACGCTGGCAGCGATGCACACCCATGCGATCAGCTCATTGCTGGTGACAACGGCGGTGACCAGCGCCGCCAGGCCGATGACTGCGAGCACGAGTGCAACGATCAACATGGATCAACCCTGGGTCGACGGGACACGGCTTGCGAAACGCCGATGACTAGTTGTTGCCGCGGTTGAACTGGTTGAAACTGCCGGAGTCGTTGTTGGCGCTGGAGTCAACCGGTGCGGCGGAGCCGCGCTGTCCCAGTTCCTCGAGTTGCGACTCCAGGTAGGTCTTGAGCCGAGTGCGGTATTCGCGCTCGAACGTCCGCAGCTGTTCGAGGCGACCTTCCAACACGGTGCGCTGCTGGTTGATGGTCCCCATGATCTCGGAATGCTTGCGCTCGGCGTCGGCCTGCAGGGCGTCGGCCTTCTCCTGGGCCTGCCGCAGCTGGGTCTCGGACCGGGTCTGAGCATCGGCCAGCAAGGCGTCGGCGCGTTGACGGGCCTCGGCGACGGTGGTCTCCGCGGTCTGGCGCGCCTCGCTGACCATGGCGTCGGCCTGGGCGCGGGCGTCGGCGAGCATCTTGTCGGACTCGGCCTGGGCGGAGCCCGTCAACCGATCCGCGGTGTCCTGGGCCAGGGCCAGCACGCGGGCCGCCTTGATCGCCTGATCCTCGGTGGCCGACTGCTGGGCCGCGGGCGCCTCATATACGGGCTGCGGGGCGGGCTCAGGTGCGGGCGCAGGTGTGGGAGCGGGCTCGTACTGCGGAATCGACTGCGTCGACTGGCCGCCACTGCCGCCACCGGACGCCAGCTCCTGGTCCAGCTCGGCGACACGCTGACGCAGATCGGCGTTCTCCTCGATGAGGCGGGTCAGCTCGTTCTCAACCAGATCGAGGAACGCGTCGACCTCGTCCTCGTTGTATCCGCGCTTGCCGATGGGTGGCTTGCTGAACGCGACGTTGTGAACGTCGGCTGGTGTGAGCGGCATTCTCTGCCCCCTTGAAGTCTGGACCGTAAACCGATCTCAAAGTGTAGAGCCTCGCTGGAACGTAACTGGCGTCCATCCTGTCACACCAGACCCGGCGGTCGCGGGAGAGCCCAATAATTAAGAGCGAATTTCAATGTTCCCCGCCGACGGCGTCGCGAATCGGTGAACGAATATCGACCTCGGCAAACCCGTGGATGAGGGCCGTCGCTAACGCCAAATCCGCGGTGTGCCGACCGATCTCAGACCGCTGCGCCGAATGCCAGCTGCATGCCGATGAACGCCAAGAGCAGCAGCACCATGATCGACAGATCGAAGCGAACGGCGCCTATCGTGAGCTGCGGAATGATCCGGCGCAGCAGCTTCACGGGCGGATCGGTCACGGTCATGATCAGCTCCAGGATCACCACCGTCACCCCCTTGGGCTGCCAGTCCCGGGAAAACGAACGAATGAACTCCACGACGACCCGGGCGATCAGCAGCAGCCAGAACACGAACAGGGCGAAGCCCAGGATCGAGAAGAATTGCGACAACGGAGCCGACCTCACTACAGGTGTGACATTCGATACAGGCACGAGGCCGCGCACGCCTGAAGCCGGAGCGCTCGCGCGACGCCGCCAGCCTACCTGGCACGTTCGGTGACGGCGCCGGCGCCGATGGCCCCTAACTGCTCAGGACCTACTCATAGACAGTTACTGATAGGCGTAGAAGCCGGCCTCAGCGATACGGCGCCGCTGCTCGGCCGTGACGTCCACATCGGCGGGCGACAGCAGGAAGACCTTGGTCGCGACCTTGTCGAACGAACCGCGCAGTGCGAATGCCAGCCCGGCCGCGAAGTCGACCAGCCGCTTGGCGTCGGCGTTGTCCATGGTCACGAGGTCCATGATCACCGGGGTCCCTTCGCGGAACCGCTCGCCGATGGTGCGGGCCTCGCCGTAGTCCTTGGGCCGCAATGTGGTGATCTTCGACATCGGGCTGCCCGCCTCGAACAGCTCGGCCATCCGGCGCGGATCCATCGCGAGTGCACCGCGGGTGGAACCGCGCAGCGCGCCCAGCCGGGAGGATGCGCGCTCGAAGTCGCGCGTGCCGCGCATCCTCGGCTCGAATCGATCTTCGTCGCGGAACCCGCCGCGATACCCGCCGGGTGCGTCGTCGTATTCGTCGTAGCCTCCGCGACCGGGACCGTAGCCGTCAGCCTCGAAGCGGTCGTCGAACCGGTCCTCACGCGAGCGGCGTGAGTATCCGCCGCGCGAGGTGCCGCGGTCGTCGTCCTCGTAGTACTCGTCGTCATAGTCGTCCATAGGGGCCATCCCGAAGTAGGCCTTGACCTTGTGGAGAGTGCTCATCGCTCGACCCTTCTGATGACTTTCGACTCTGGTGTCTGTGATGAAGATGTGACTGGAGTGACTACTTCAGGTGACGTTAGAGGACGAGGCCCCATTAGCGCGGTACCGACACGCACACACGTCGAGCCGTGTTGAACCGCCGCCTCGAGGTCGCCGGACATCCCCGCTGACAGTTCGAGGCGCTGCGGATAGTGGCGCTGTACCCGCGCGAGCTCGGATTGCAGGCGGCCGAACGCCTGGTCGGGGTCCGATCCCAGCGGCGGAATCGCCATCAGCCCAACGAACTCCAGGCCCTCGCCCGCCTCGGCCGCGGCGCAGACTTCGTCGACCGACGCCGGGTCCGCGACGTCCACGCCGCCGCGTTCGGTGTCGCCGTCGAGACTTATCTGTATGTAGACGCGAAGCGGCGCGGCGCGCTCGCTGTCGGCCAACGCACGCGCCGCGGCGCGGTTCAACGCGTCGACGACGCGCACACTGTCGACCGAGTGCGCGGCATACGCCCAGGCCGCGATCGACCGTGCCTTATTGCGCTGGATGCGTCCGACCATGTGCCAGCGAATGGGTGCGCCGCCCACACTATTGGCGACTTCCACCGCTTTATTCGCCGCTTCCTGTTCGCGTGATTCGCCAAAAGCCTCGCACCCTAAATGGTGCAGAATTGTTACATCGGTAGCCGGAAAGAATTTGGTTATAGGCAGCAATTCAATTTCGTCGGAATTGCGGCCGGCCGCCTCGGCCGCCGCGGAGAGCCGGGCACGGACGGCGGCCAGCGCCTCGGCAAGCTCCCGTTCGCGAGCGGCTGCCGTCATGAGCGTCACTCCATCCACACCAGGGACGCCAAGCGTCCCGTCGGTGCGTCGCGCCGGTGGCTGAACAGGTTGCGGTCCTCCAGCGTGCAGCGCGGGTCGACGTCGATGGCTTTGACGCCCAAATCCGTTAGCTGCCGGGCAATTCCGGCCCGCAGGTCAAGCCCCGGGGTATTTCTGGCCGTCGTGCGGCTGCCGGGAAGCGTCATCTCGACCTCAGCGGCCATCGCCTCGGGGACCTCATAGTTGCGTCCGCTGATCGACGGGCCGAGCAGTACCGAGATGTCCTCGACGTGCGCACCGACGTCGAGCATCGCCTCGACGGTGCGCGCCACGATGCCGTTCTGCGCTCCCACCCGGCCCGCGTGCGCGCCGGCCACGACGCCGGCGCGCGCGTCCCCCAATAAAACCGGAACACAATCGGCGGTTACCACGGCCAAAGCCAAACGCGCCCTGGTGGTGACCAACGCATCGGTTTTGTCCACCGGCTCGGCCTGGTGTTCGTCGACCACGACCACGCGATCGCCGTGCACCTGGTTCATCCACACCACACCGTCGTCGCCCAGCCCGACCGCCGCAGCGAGCCTTTTGCGGTTGGCGGCTACCGCGGCCGGGTCGTCGCCGACATGGTCGCCGAGATTGAAGGTGTCGAACGGCGGCGCGGACACACCACCGGCGCGGGTCGTTGTCACGCGCCGAATACGAACCGTCACGTTTCCCAGTGTCGCGGCGATGAGCCTCTCGGGCGAAGAGCGTCGAGCACGGTGTCAGTGGCGCATGAACGGCGGGACGTCGACGTCATCGTCGTCGTCCCCGCCGATGCTGACCGTCGCGCCGTTGGTGTGCACCGGCACACTGACGGCGTCGGCGGGCTCGAACAGCTGTGACGTCACCTTGCCCGCGGCCGCAGGTGCGATGGCCTGTCCGGCACCCACCACCGGCTTGCGGCCCGGACCCGCGGAATCGAAGCCGGCCGCGATCACGGTGACCCTGACCTCATCGCCCAGCGAGTCGTCGATGACGGTGCCGAAGATGATGTTCGCTTCCGCGTGCGCCGCTTCCTGAACCAGCGAGGCCGCCTCGTTGATCTCGAAAAGTCCGAGGTCGCTGCCGCCGGCCACCGACAACAGCACACCCTGAGCGCCCTCCATGGAGGCTTCGAGCAGCGGCGAATTGATCGCGATCTCCGCCGCCTTGAGCGCCCGGCCGTCGCCGCGGGCCGAGCCGATACCCATCAATGCGGTGCCGGCTCCGCTCATCACGCCCTTGACGTCGGCGAAGTCGACGTTGATCAGGCCAGGCGTGGTGATCAGGTCGGTGATGCCCTGCACGCCGTTGAGGAGTACCTCGTCGGCGCTGCGGAACGCGTCCATCAACGACACCGCGGCATCACCCATCTGCAGCAGTCGGTCGTTGGGGATCACGATGAGGGTGTCGCAGCTCTCACGCAAAGAGGTGATGCCGGTCTCGGCTTGATTGCTGCGGCGCTTGCCCTCGAAGGAGAACGGTCGCGTCACCACACCGACGGTCAACGCGCCGAGCTTGCGCGCGATGGTCGCCACGACGGGCGCGCCACCGGTACCGGTGCCACCACCTTCGCCCGCGGTGACGAACACCATGTCGGCACCGCGCAGCAGTTCCTCGATGTCGTCCTTGGCGTCCTCGGCCGCCTTGCGCCCGACCTCGGGGTCAGCACCGGCACCGAGCCCGCGGGTGGAGTCGCGACCCACGTCGAGCTTGACGTCGGCATCGCTCATCAACAGCGCTTGCGCGTCCGTGTTGATGGCGATGAACTCGACGCCCTTGAGGCCCTGCTCGATCATCCGGTTGACGGCGTTGACGCCGCCGCCGCCGATACCGACGACCTTGATCACGGCGAGGTAGTTATGCGGGGGGGTCATCGGATCGCCCTTTCCTCCCAGGTTGGCTGTCGACACGCGGACCACCTCGGCAAACTCTCAACCTCAACCAGAGGGTTATAGTTATGTCAAGTTGGTCCGTGCAACCAGAACGGTAGGGCGCGGTCGCGGACGATCCGCGCAGGCGCGCCGACACGCAGGCAAAGATTCTGCGCAATTACTTGACGGTCGGCAGATCCGGACTGGAGACGTCGTAGGTCTTGCCCGGCTGGGTGAGCAGCGCGCCGAGCTTGAGCGCCTTCTCCTCCGTGCGATCGGTCGTCCCCCAGATCACCTGACGTCCATCGGTGAGCTGCAGGGTGATGGCCGCGACCGACGGCGCGTCGACGCGGGCAACCTGGGCGGCGACCTCTGGCCGCAGCGACGTCATCACCTCGAGCGCGGCCTTCGTGGGGGCATCGTTGGGTCCGGGATTCTTCGTATCGAGGTACGGCACGCCCGGCGGCGGTACCCCGATCGCGAAGTCCACGCCGTCGCGGTCGAAGAGGTGCGGTCCGTCCGGATAGTCCTTGACCACCACCGGTTCACGCTCGACGATGGTCACCCGTAGCGTCGAGGGATACTCCCGCTGCACCCGCACGGTCGCGACGCGCCGGATCCCGGCGATCCGCTCGGCGACCGTATCGGTGTCGACCTGCAACAACGGCGTCCCCGGCGCGACGCCCGCGGCGTTGGTCACTTCTTCCTGCGTCACCGCACCCAGTCCGACGACGACGATGTTGCGGGCGGACATCACCGGCGTGAAGTACAGCAGGAGGCCGAGTCCGACGACGATCACGCTGATCAACGCCGACCACATCAGAACCTTCAGACCCCGAACCGCGCCGCGCCCAACCTTTTTCGTGCTGACGACGCCGGTGGCGCGCCGCTTGGCCTCGCGACGCGCCTCTTCGATCGCGGTGGCGCGCGCCTGGGCCGCGCGTCGTTCTTCGCGTTCCCGTCGTGCGCGGCGCCGCGGTCCCTCGAAATCGGCCTCTTGCGGTTCGGCATCGGGTTCGGCCGGCGCCTCGCTCGTTTCGGCCTCGGCCGTCGGCTCGGTGGCTTCCGAAGGCTCGGTGGGCTCGGTCATCGAGCCGGTCCGCCGGGTGCACCGCGGTTGGCCTTGGCGCGCAGCGCCGCAAGGATTTCCGTGCCGAGCATCGTGACGTCGCCCGCCCCCATGGTCGTGACGACATCACCGGGGCCTACCGCTTCGGCCACCCGTTCGGCGACGGCCGAGAAGTCCGGAATGTAGGCGACCGGAACGGTGACGTGTTCGGCGACGCTCGCACCGCTGATACCCGGTATGGGCTGTTCGCGTGCCGCGTAGACGTCGAGCACGAAAACCTGGTCGGCGTTGTTCAGCGCCTGCCCGAACTCGCGCGCGAAAGCTTCTGTCCGCGAATATAAATGGGGTTGGAACACCACGACCGAGCGGCCTGCCCCCGCCACCGTCCGCAATGTGCTCAGGTTGGCGTTCACCTCGGTCGGATGGTGCGCGTAGTCGTCGAAGACACGCACACCGTTGACGGTGCCGACCAACTCCATACGGCGGCGCACACCTTCGAAGCCGGCCAGTCCGTCCAGCACCGCGTCGACGGGCGCCCCGACGTTCACGGCCGCGATCAGCGCGGCCAGCGCATTGAGCGCCATATGTCTGCCCGGCACCGCCAGCCGCAGCACCCACGGCTGCGGGTCGCCGGCCAACTTGATATGTGCGACGGCGCCGGTGTCGTGTTGTTCCCAGCTCAGCAGCGCGGCCTCGGTCGCCACGGCTGGATCGCTGCCGTAGCGCAATACCCGGATGCCGAGGGCCGCCGTGCGTTCGGCGAGCGCCGCGGCACCGGGGTCGTCGACGCACACCACAAGTGCACCACCGGGTTTGATGCGTTCGACGAAGTCGTCGAAGACCGCGCGGTAGGCCTCCACGCTGCCGTAGAAATCGAGGTGGTCGGCGTCGATGTTGGTGACCACCGCGATGTCGGGGCTGTACTCCAGCAGCGAGCCGTCGCTCTCGTCGGCCTCCGCGACGAAGCAGTCGCCGCTGCCGTGGTGGGCGTTGGTGCCCGCCTCGCCGAGGTCGCCGCCGACCGCGAAGGACGGGTCGAACCCGCAATGCTGTAGAGCGACGATCAGCATCGACGTGGTCGTCGTCTTGCCGTGGGTGCCGGTCACCATCAGGGTGGTGTCACCGGCCATGAGCTTGGCCAGCACGACGGGCCGCAGGATCACCGGGATGCCGCGGCGGCGGGCCTCGACCAGCTCGGGATTCGTCTTGGGGATCGCGGCATGCGTGGTGACGACGGCTGTCGGTCCGCCCGGCAGCAGGTCGAGCGACGATTCGTCGTGCCCGATGCGAATTGACGCGCCGCGGGCCTGCAGTGCCACCACACCACGCGATTCCTTGGCATCCGAGCCGGACACCATCCCGCCGCGGTCCAACAGAATGCGGGCGATACCCGACATGCCGGCTCCGCCGATGCCGACCATGTGCACCCGTTGCAACTCGTCCGGCAGGCCCTTAGCGCTCACCGCATGTCCTTTCGGGCGATGTCGAGAGCCACCTCGGCAACCTTTTGCGCCGCGTCGCGGTGCCCGGCCAACGCGGCGGCCGCCGTCATCGCCTGCAATCGCCCTGTCTCGGTGAACAATCCGACGACAGTCTCGGCGACGAATTGCGGTGACAGGTCCGCATCGTCAACGACGAGGCCGCCACCGGCGTCGACGACGGGCAGCGCGTTGAGTCGTTGCTCCCCGTTGCCGATCGGAAGCGGCACATAGACGGCGGGCAGTCCGACGGCCGTCACCTCGGCCACCGTCATCGCGCCCGACCGGCAGACCGCGAGGTCGGCCGCGGCGTAGGCGAGGTCCATCCGGTCGAGGTACGGAACGGCGACGTACGGCGGATCACCGTCAGCCGGCTCGCGCAAGTCGAGGGTGTTCTTGGGCCCGTGCGCGTGCAATACCGAGATTCCCGACGTCGCAAGATCTTTGGCGGCCGCGGAGATTGCGCGGTTGAGCGACCGTGCACCCTGTGAACCGCCGAAGACCAACAGCACCTTGGCGTCGGCATCAAACCCGAAGTGGGCGCGCGCCTCGGCACGCAACGCCATGCGGTCCAGCGACGTGATCGCCGCACGCACCGGCACCCCGACGACCTCCACGTCGCGAAGACCGGGATCCGGCACCGCTGAAAGCACCCGTCGCGCAAACCGGGCACCCACCCGGTTCGCCCAACCCGCACTGGCATTGGCCTCGTGGACCACCACCGGCACCCGCCGGCGGGCGGCCAGATACGCGGGCAGCGCGACGTAGCCACCGAATCCGATCACGACGTCGGCGTCGACATCGGCGAGCACGGCGCGGGTCTGTCGCACCGCCCTCCGGATCCGCCACGGCAGCCGGACCAGGTCGGCGGATGGCTTGCGCGGAAGCGGCACCGGCGTGATCAATTCCAGGTCATAACCGCGTTCGGGCACCAACCGGGTCTCCAGACCGCGTTCGGTGCCCAGCGCGGTGATCCGCACGTCGGGATCGATCGCTCGCAGCGCGTCTGCCACCGCCATCGCCGGTTCGACATGGCCCGCGGTACCACCACCCGCGAGTACCACCGATACCGTTTTGCTCACCCGTAATGCTGACCTTCCAGTGTGCGAACCCGTCGGCCTTTGCGATCTCGGCCGTCTCCATGATGCCTTGGGGCTCGCACGGCCCGAGCAGCCGTGGCGGTTTGGCGCCGGTTCTCACCGGCGGGCTTGCGGGCTCTGCTGGTAGCGGGCTTAGAGGCGTTAGTCGCCTTCGTCCTGCGCGGCGCAGGACGCGGTGCTTCCTTCTTGGGTCCCTTCGATTTCGCTCCGCGCGTACGCAGCCGGTCGCGCAGCGCCTCGGTGCGGCTGGGCACGTACGGCTGTGGCAGCGGCAGCCGTAGCAGTCGGTTGACCCGATCGTCACGCCCCGCGCGCAGTGCGGCGACAGCTTCGGGTTCGTGTCTCGCCGCATTCGCCATGACGCCGACCATCAACAGCGTTGTGGCCGTTGATGTTCCGCCGGCAGAGATCAGCGGGAGCTGCAACCCGGTCACCGGCAGCAGGCCCACCACGTAGCCGACGTTGATGAAGACCTGACCCATCACCCACAGCGTCGCGGTGGCGGTCACCAGCCGCAGGAACGGATCGGCCGAGCGCCGCGCGATCCGCATCCCGGTATAGGCGAACAGCCCGAACAGGCAGAGCAGACCCGCTGCCCCGACGAAGCCGAGTTCCTCTCCGATGATGGCGAAGATGAAGTCGTTGTGGGCGTTGGGCAGATAGTTCCACTTGGCGGTGCCCTGCCCAAGTCCGTCGCCGAAGAAACCGCCGTTGGCCAGCGCGAAGCGGGCCTGACGGGCCTGGTAGCCGGACCCCTGGGAGTCGGCGCCGGGATTCAGCCACGACATCACGCGGTCGGAGCGGTAGCCCTCGGCCATGGCCAGCGCGGCCGCGGACAGGATGACCGCGAGCAGCGACGACAGGAAGACCCGCAGTGGCAGACCGGCGTACCAGAGCAGACCGAGCAGGATGATGCCCAGCGACACCGTCTGCCCCAGGTCGGGCTGGGCGACGATGAGCGCCAGCGCAATCACCGCGGCCGGCACCAGCGGGATCAACATCTCGCGCAGCGAGGCTCGATCCATGCGACGGGTGGCCAGCAGGTGCGCGCCCCAGAGCAGGAACGCGATCTTCGCCAGTTCCGACGGCTGCATAGAGAAGCCAGCAACGACGAACCAGCCTCGAGAACCGTTGGCCACCTTGCCGATTCCCGGGATCAGCACCAAGATCAACAGAACGACCGAGATGGCGAAACCACTGAACGCCAGGCTGCGCATCAGGTGGATCGGTACCCGCATCGCGACGTAGAACGCGAACAGGCCGACCACGGTCCACAGCACCTGCCGGGCGAACACCACCCACGGCGACCCGTCGGTGTCGTAGGAGTACACCCCCGAGGCCGACAGGACCATCGTCAGGCCAAGGATCACCAGCAGCGTCGCGACGGCGATGATCAGGTGGAACGACGTCATCGGCCGACCGAGCCAGGCGCCGAACCGGGTGCGGGGAGCCGGCTCCACGGCGTCGGCCGGCTGGTCGTCACCCGTCCTGCGGAGCCGCAATCGGGTCAGGATGTTGCTCATCGCCGCTACCGGGACAGGGCGCGCACGGCCGCGGCGAATGCATCGCCGCGATGGCCGTAGCCGCTGAACTGGTCGAAGGATGCCCCGGCCGGTGCCAGCAGGACGGTGTCACCAGGTCCGGCGAGAC
The DNA here is from genome assembly GCA_019749805.1 of Mycobacteriaceae bacterium. Lineage (GTDB taxonomy): Bacteria > Actinomycetota > Actinomycetes > Mycobacteriales > Mycobacteriaceae > Mycobacterium. The sequence continues at coordinate 69,634 of JAIEPH010000015.1, forward strand.
GTGACGCGGCCTCGATGACGGCAGTCATCACCGCCTCTCCAGTCACACCAGTCTCATCTTTCCCATGCACCCCAAAATCCTCCCCCGTCACAGGCTCAACGACGGGGACATCCGGGGCGTGTCGCGATAACGCATTGGCGATCAGCTCACGGTCGCGGCCGATCAGCACCGCTCCGACCAGCCGGTTCCCGACCGCTGCCACGAGTTCTTCGACCGACGCGCCCTTCAGCAGGCCACCGGCGATCCACACCACGCGCGGATACGCGGCGATCGAAGCCTGCGCCGCGTGCGGGTTCGTGGCCTTGGAATCGTCGACGTACGTCACGCCGTCGTGGGTGCCGACGACTTCGGCGCGGTGCCTGCCCACCTGGAAATCCGCGAGCGCGCCGGCGATGGGCTCCGGCCCGACGCCGACCGCCCGGGCCAGCGCCGCCGCGGCCAGCGCGTCGAGCACCCCGACCGGACCCGCCACCGTGATGGACGCGGCGGCGGCCAGCGGCACCCCCTTGCCGAACGCGTTGTCGACGAGCATGCCGTCGTGCACGCCGAGCTCCCCCGCGGCCGGTTCGCCCAGCCGGAAGCCGACCCGTACCGGGGCGGCCGCCGTGTCCAGCAGACCCGCAGCGATCGGGTCGTCGAGGCCGACGACCGCGACCTGGCCGCCGAGCACACGGGCCTTGTCGCTCGCGTAGGCCCCCAGGCTGCCGTGCCAGTCCAGGTGGTCCTCGGCGACGTTGAGCACCACACCCGCCGCCGGCCGCAGCGACGGCGCCCAGTGCAGCTGGAAGCTCGACAGCTCGACTGCCAGCACTTCGGAGGGTTCGGCAAGCACGTCGAGCACGGGGTTGCCGATGTTGCCGCACAGCACAGCGCGACGTCCCGCCGCGATCAGCATGGCGTGCAGCATCGACGTCGTCGTTGTCTTCCCGTTGGTTCCGGTGACGACGAGCCATTGCCGCGGCGGGCCGAAGTGGCCGGAAATGTCCAGCCGCCAAGCCAATTCGACGTCCCCCCAAATCGGCACGCCCGCCGTCGCCGCGGCCGCCAGCACAGGAGCGGTCGGCGAAAACCCGGGACTGGTCACCACCAGGTCGTAGTCGGCGATGTGCGCCTGCGCGTCGGCGGTGGTGACCACGCGCGCCGGTGTGATGAGGCGCTGCAGCGCCAGCGGATCGTCGTCGCAGATCGTCAGCCGCACGCCGGTCGGTTCCAGCACGGCGCTCACCGAACGGCCCGTGATGCCCGCACCGGTCACGAGGACACGCGCACCAGGCACCAGGATCGAGAGGTCGCTCATGTCACCCACCGACGGTGGTGAACCACTCGCTGTAGAACAGAGCGACACCGAGCCCGCAGGCGATGGCGGTCAACAGCCAGAAGCGGATGATCACCGTGGTTTCGGCCCAGCCCACCAATTCGAAATGGTGATGGAACGGCGCCATCCGGAAGACGCGGCGCCCGGTGGTCCGGAACGCCAGGATCTGCACGACGACCGACGTGACCTCGGCGACGAACAGCGCGCCGAGGACGACCGCGAGCATCTCGGTGCGGCTGGTCACCGACAGACCGGCGATGATGCCGCCCAGCGCGAGCGATCCGGTGTCGCCCATGAAGATCTTGGCGGGCGCGGCGTTCCACCACAGGAAACCGATGCAGGCACCTGCCGTCGCCGCCGCGACGATCGCGAGGTCGAGGGGGTCACGGACGTTGTAACAGCCCAGCCCGGGACTGATCGCGCATGCATTGCGGAACTGCCAGAAGGTGATCAGCACGTAGGCCGCACAGACCATGGCCATGGCGCCGGCGGCCAGCCCGTCCAGCCCGTCGGTGAAGTTCACCGCGTTGGACCACGCGTAGATCATCGTGACGCAGAACAGGATGAACAGTGCGGGTGGCAGTGTGACCGTGGCGATTTCCCGGACGTAAGACAAATCGGGGCTGCCCGGTGTCAGCCCGTCGGAGTTGCGGAACTGCAGCGCGAGTACACCGAATATCACGGCGGCGGACAGAATGCCGACGGTCTTGGCGGTCTTGTTCAGCCCGAGGTTGCGCGACCGCCGGATCTTGATCAGATCGTCGACGAAGCCGACGAAGCCGAGCGCGGTCGCCAGGCCCAGCACGAGCATCCCCGACGCCGACGGGCCCCTCCCGTCGATCACCACGCCGACGAGGTGGGTGCCGAGATAGGAGGCCCAGATACCCGCGACGATCGCCACCCCGCCCATCGACGGTGTGCCGCGCTTCTTGTGGTGGCTGGGCGGGCCGTCCTCGCGGATCTCGTGGCCGAAACCCTGCCTGGTGAACAGCCGGATCAGCACCGGGGTGAGCAGAATCGAGACCGTCAGCGCGATGCCGACGGCGATGAGGATCTGCCTCATGCGAGGGGGGCACCTCCCCGCGTGCAAGGGGGAGGATCCCCCTCATCGGCGATCAGGAGATCGGCCAGCGCGCCGAGCCCGGCCGAGTTGGACCCTTTGACGAGCACCACGTCGCCGGGCCGCAGTTCGGACCGGAGCACAGCCAGCGCGGCGTCGGCGTCGGCGACCATGGTGGCCTCAGGCCCCCACGACCCCTCCATCACCGCGCCGTGGTGCATGGCGCTCATAGCCCTCCCGGTTCCGATGACGATCAGTCGTGACACATCTAATCGCACGGCCAACCGGCCGATGTTGTCATGCTCGGATATCGCGTCGTCACCGAGTTCGGCCATCTCACCCAAAACCGCCCAGCTGCGACGGTGTCCCCTGCCCTCACGCGCCATCCAGGCGAGCGCCTTGAGCCCGGCACGCATGGAGTCGGGGTTGGCGTTGTAGGCGTCATTGACGATCGTGACGCCGTCGGCGCGGGTGGCGACCTGCATGCGGTGCGCAGACGCCGGACCCGCCGCGGCCAACGCGGCCGCAACCTGGTCGAGCGTCGCACCGCATTCGAGCGCGACGGCGGCCGCACACAACGCGTTGGACACCTGATGGTCGCCGTGCACAGCCAGGGCGACGTCCACCTGGCCACCGCCGCCATGCAGCGTGAACCGCGGCCGCGCCAGTTCGTCGAGCGTCACCGCGTCCGCCCACACATCCGCTTCGGCTGACCTGGACACCCGCACGACCCGCGCCGCCGTCACGTCGGCCATCGCGGCCACCGCGGCGTCGTCGACATTGAGGATCACTGCTCCTGATGACGGGACAGCTTGGGGCAGTTCAGCTTTCGTCGCCGCGATCGCTTCTCGTGACCCGAACTCGCCGAGGTGCGCGGTGCCGACGTTGAGTACGACCGCGATCGACGGCGGTGCGATCGCGGCCAGCGCCGCGATGTTGCCGCGGTGCCGCGCGGACATCTCCAAAACCAGGTAGTCGGTGGACTCCGTCGCCCGCAACACCGTCCACGGATGACCGAGTTCGTTGTTGAACGAGCCGGGCGGCGCGATCACCTCACCGAGCGGGGTGAGGACAGCCGCGAGCAGATCCTTGGTCGACGTCTTGCCCGACGAGCCGGTGACCCCGACGATCGTCAGCCCGCCGTCGACCAGGCGCGCGGCGACGGCAGCGGCGAGGCGCGCCAGAGCGGCCAGCACCGCGGCCCCCGAACCGTCGGTGTCGTGTTCGAGCACGCTGGCGGTTTCGTCGCCGGCCGACGGGGCAGCGGGCTCGACGACGATCGCGGGCGCCCCGACGGGCCGGGCGGCGAGCACCGCCACCGCACCCTGTTCAACCGCCGCGGCCGCGAAGTCGTGCCCGTCCGAACGGGCACCGGGCAGCGCGAGGAACAGGCCGCCGGGGCCGACGGCACGCGAGTCGAACTCGACGGTTCCGGTGACGCGGGCCGTCGCCGCCTGTTCGGGACTGATGTCGGCGAGTCGTCCACCGACGATGTCGGCGATCTCCGCGATGGTCAGGTCGATCACGCGCGACGCCTCAAGGCCTCGAGGGCTGCGGCGAGCTCGTCGCGGTCGTCGAACGGCCGGGTCACACCGTGGCTGGTTTGTCCCGGCTCGTGGCCTTTACCGGCGACAAGCACGATGTCTCCGGGTTGCGCCCAGGCGACGGCGAAGTCGATGGCTTGGCGACGGTCACCGATCTCGACCACTTCTGCGCGGCCCGCCGTGCCCGCGACGATCTCGGCACGGATGGCCGCAGCGTCCTCGTCGCGCGGGTTGTCGTCGGTGACCACGACGAGCTCCGCCATGGCGGCGGCGACCCGACCCATCGGTGCGCGCTTACCGGGGTCTCGATTACCGCCCGCGCCGAACACGACGGCCAGCCGGCCTGCGCCCTGCTCCCGCAGCGTCTGCAGCACCGCTTCCAGCGCGCCGGGCTTGTGCGCATAGTCGACCAGCGCCATAAATGGCTGCCCGCGGTCGACGGATTCCAGGCGTCCGGGCACGCTCGCGGTGCGCAGCCCGTGCGCGGCCTGCTCCGGTGACACCCCGACGGCGTCCAACAGCGCCACCGCGAGCAGACAATTCGCCACGTTGTAGCGCCCCGGCAGACCTATCCTCAGCCCGTGGTGCACCCCTGCGGGGTCGACGGCAACGAATTCCTGGGCACCCGCGTCGACCGCGCGGACGTCTTCGACGCGCCAATCGGCAGCGGTTCCGGTGGTGCTGACCGATACCGGATCGTGCGCGAGCCCGGCGATCGCGCGGCCCGCGTCGTCGTCGACGCACACCACTGAAATGCTTGTGTGCGTTGGAGATTCGGGATCGAACAGCTTGGCCTTGGCGTCGAAGTAGTCCTGCATCGTCGGATGGAAGTCCAGATGGTCACGGGACAGGTTGGTGAACCCGCCGACTGCGAACCGGACCCCGTCGACGCGTCCCAGGGTCAGCGCGTGGCTGGACACCTCCATCACCACGGTGTCGACGCCCTGTTCGACCATCACCGCCAGCAGCGCCTGCAGGTCGGGCGCCTCCGGTGTGGTGAGCGCGCTGGGCTGATCGCGGCCGTCGATCCGGATGCCGATCGTCCCGATGAGTCCCGGCATCCGGTCGGCCGAACGCAAACCGGCCTCGACGAGATAGGTCGTGGTCGTCTTGCCCGATGTCCCGGTGACGCCGATGACGCGCAGCCTCTCCGACGGATGCCCGTAGACCGTGGCCGCGATCTCGCCGAGCACCGAGCGCGGAGCCGGGTGGACGAGCACCGGGACGTCGACATCGGCACCGATCTCAGTAACTCCCGCGGCGTCGGTCAGGATCGCGACCGCCCCACGTGACACCGCCTCGGCGGCGTGGCGGGCACCGTGCGACGAGGCGCCGGGCAGCGCGGCGAACAGGTCGGAGGACTGCACGTCCTGGCTGCGCAGGGTGACCCCGGTAATCCGGATGTCGGGGACCCGCGGGCCGTGTGCCGGCACCGCCGCGACCTGCTCGGCAACCAGCCCGAGCGCGCTTCCGGCAGGGTGGCTGGGACGCAGGTTCATGGCGATGACACGTTACCGGCCCGGCGTTCGGCCCATCCGAGCGCTCAGTCCGCTTGCAGCGTCAGCCGCGGTCCCTCGGGTGAGAGCGGCACGTTCTCCCGCTGAAGCAACCAGGAGGCGATGTTGTGGAACAGCGGCGCCGCGGTCGTCCCGGGCTGGCCGTCGGCCGTGCGGTGCGGGTTGTCCATCATCACGCCGATGACGTAGCGCGGGTTGTCGGTCGTGGCGATGCCGGCGAAGGTGATCCAGTAGACGTCGCTGTAGTAGCAGCCGCACGCCGGGTCGATCTGCTGGGCGGTGCCTGTCTTGCCCGACAGCTGGTAGCCCTCGACGGCGCCCTGCGATCCGGTGCCCTGCTGTACGCCCATCGGATCGCGCTGCAGCGTCGCGCGCAGCATCTGCCGCACCGTCTGCGCGGTCTGCGCCGACACCACCCGAATCCCTTCCGGCCGGGGTTCGTCGGCGCGACTCCCGTCGGGGGCGATGGTGCTCTTGACGATGCGCGGCGGTACGCGCACGCCGTCGTTGGCGATCGCCTGGTACATGCCCGTCATCTGCAACAGGGTCATCGAAAGACCCTGTCCGATCGGCAAGTTGGAGAACGTGCTACCCGACCACTGGTCGATCGGCGGGACCAGGCCCGCGCTCTCCCCCGGCAGCCCGACGTGGGTGCGCTGGCCGAGGCCGAATTTGCGCACCATCTCGAAGTACTTCTCCGGCCCGAGGCGCTGGGCCAGCATCAGGGTGCCGACGTTCGAGGACTTCCCGAAGATCCCGGTGGTGGTGTACGGCATGACGCCGTGCTCCCAGGCGTCGCCGACGGTGACGCCGCCCATGTTGATCGAGCCCGGCACCTGCAGCACCTCGTCGGGGTTGGACAGCCCATACTCGATCACCGACGCGGCGGTGATGATCTTGTTGACCGACCCGGGTTCGAACGGCGAGGACACCGAGAGGTTGCCCAACTGCCGGTTTTCCTGCCTACCGATGTCCTGGCTCGGATCGAAGGTGTTGTCGTTCGCCATCGCCAGGACTTCACCGGTCTTCGCATCCAGCACCACCGCAGACGCGTTCTTCGCACCGGAGAGGTCCTTGGCCTGCTGCACCTGCTGCTGGACATAGAACTGGATGTCGTCGTCGAGGGTCAGCACGACCGTCGACCCGTCCACCGCGTCGTGGCGGTTGCGGTAGCTCCCCGGAATCACCACACCGTCGGACCCGCGGTCGTACGTGACCGAACCGTCGGTGCCGGCCAAGACCGCGTCCAGCGAGTCCTCCATGCCCAGCAGACCGTGGCCGTCCCAGTCGATGCCGCCGACGATGTTGGCCGCCAGTGCCCCGCCCGGGTACTGGCGCAGATCCTGCCGCTCTGAGCCGACTTCGGGGAATTTGGTGGTGATGACGTCGGCGATGGCGGGGTCGACCGCGCGGGCCAGGTAGACGAATGTCTCGTTGCTCTTGAGCTTCTTCAACACCGTGGCCGCGTTCGGCTTGTTGTTGAGCCGCAGCGCCACCTCATCGGCGATCTCGCGCAGCCTGGTCTCCGGCTTCGGCGCCTCCGACGTCTTCGCCCGCGCCTCTTCCAGCTGCTTGCGCACCCGGGCCGGCTGGAACGTAAGCGCGCGCGCCTCGATGGTGAAGGCCAGTTTGTCGTTGTCGCGGTCGACGATCGCCCCGCGCACAGCCTGGTCGACGTCGGTGACCTTGAGCTGGCTCGCGGCCTCGGCGCGCAGACCCTCTGCGCGCGGAACCTGGAGGTTGAACAGCTGCGCGGCCGCGACGATCAGCACCAGGAAGATCACGGCGTTGCCGACGCGATGTCGAAATACGAACGACGCGCTACGGATGCCACCCTCGGCCGACGGCGTGCGGGTGCGCCGCGACCGCGCGGACCGCTCCTGCGTCTTCGCCGTCTTTCCCGCGGTGCGCGCCTTCGACTTGCCGGGGCCGGGACCCTTGTCGCCGCGACTCATGCCGGTGCGCCGGGGATCGGCGCGACGGGCCCGGGCGCCTGCGGTGCGGCCTCGACGGGTGGCACCTGCAGCGGCTGCTGGATCACCGGCGCCGAGGGTGCGGCCGGTGTCGCGGGCAACGGCCCAAGTGCGGGCAGCATGCCTTGGGTCGCGTGCGGTACCTCGACACCGGGCGTGGCCGCCGGTGGGACCGCGGGGATCGGGACGGGCTGGCTGATGCCCGGGATCGGCTGGCTCGCGCCGGGCGTCGGCACGAGCGCAGGTCGCTGCGGTACCCGCACGGTGAGTTCACGCGGTTCGGTCACGCGCGCCGCCGGAGCCTGCGGAGGTGCGGGTGGCGCTTCCTCGGGAAGCGGCGTGTTCAGCGGAGGCGGTGGAACGCCTTCGGCGGGTTTGGGAGTGCCGACGACGATCCAGTTTCCCGACGGATCCTGCACGAGGTGCGCGGTGTCCCGCGACGGGATCATTCCCAGGCCGCGAGCCGCCTCGGCCAGCGCCGGTGCCGCCTGCGCCTCGAGGACGTCCCGCTCCAGCGCTTCCTTCTGTTGCAGCAGAGCCTGATTCGTCTCTCGGGCGTTTCCGAGCTGATACGAACGCTCGGCGGCGTCGGTCGACAACCACAGTGTGGTTCCCAGACCTGCACCGAGCGATCCGATGACCAAGACAACGAACGGCACCCTGGCGATCAGCGCGCGGGGACGCAGGTCGACAGACGACAGTCTGACGAGGATGCGCTCGCGTAGCGGAGGGCGAATGACCTTGGGCGCCTTGGCCTTACGCGCCTTGGCGCGGGCCTTGGCCTGGCCGGAGTTCTTCGGCCGGGCTGGGGCACCGGTGGGCCGCGGAATCGGGGCGGTCTGCGGTGCGGACCGCCGCGGCCGCTGGTCGCGTGAAGGCTTGCGGCGCGACGGCGCTTCGGCGGGACGACCACTGTTGCGGGGGTTGCGGCGCTCGTCGGTCCCGCGCGCCAGTGCCGAACGCTTGGCCTGCTTGCGCTGCTTGGCCTGCTTGCTCTGCTTGGCCTGCTTGCTTTTCATCAGGGCTCCCCCACCTTTTCCAGCGCCCGTAGCCGCACACTTGCGCTACGTGGGTTGATTGCGATCTCTTCGTCCCCCGCGCGCTCGGCGCCACGGGTCAAGGCGACGAATTCCGGTTCATGCCCGGGCAATTCGACCGGCAGGTCTTGCGGTGTCCTGGATGCCGTGGCCGCCGAGAACTGGTTCTTAACGATGCGGTCCTCCAGGGACTGGTAGGCCATCACCACGATCCGTCCGCCGGGCCTCAGCGCGTCGAGTGCGGCGGGCAGCGCGTCGCGCAGCGAGTCCAGTTCTCCGTTGACGGCGATGCGCAGCGCCTGGAACGTCCGCTTCGCGGGGTGTCCGCCGGTGCGGCGCGCGGGCGCCGGTATCGCCTGGTACAGCAGCTCGACCAGCTCGGCGGTGGTCGAGAACGGCCGGATGGCGCGCCTGCGGGCGATCTGCGAGGCGATCCGGTTGGCGAACCGCTCCTCGCCGAACTCACGCAGCAGCCGCGCCAGCGTGCGCTCGTCGTAGGTGTTGACGACCTCCGCCGCGGTCAGCGGCGAGTCGGGGTCCATCCTCATGTCCAGCGGTGCGTCCACGGCATAGGAGAAGCCGCGATCGGTGCGATCCAGCTGCATCGAGGAGACCCCGAGGTCGAAGAGGATGCCGGCCACCGAGAGGTCGTCGCCGCCCGACCAGTAGCCGGACTGCTCGAGTGCGCCTGCGATCCCGTCGTAGCGGGTACGCACCAGCAGCACGCGGTCGCTGAACCCGGATAACCGCTCTCCGGCGATCCAGAGGGCATTCGGATCGCGGTCCAGCCCGATGAGTCGCAGCGCGGGGAACTCGGTGAGGAATCGCTCGGCATGGCCACCTGCGCCGAGCGTGGCATCGATGAGCACGGCGCCCCTGCCGTCGGCGGCGTGGCGGGTCAGCGCGGGGGCGAGGAGCTCGACGCAGCGGTCGAGGAGGACCGGAATGTGCCCGTGATCGGGATCTTTGATTTCGTCAGGCATCGCCCAGCCTCCATGTAGGCCTCCGGTGCAGACCCGTGCACCGAGGTCCCTGTCCGAGGGTGCGGACCTGGCGTCGGGGAAGTACGCCAGGGCCGGTTCGGACAGAGGCCACGATGCATGGGCACCAAGCCGGTCGAGTCCCGCATCAGCGGCAACATCAGATGATGTCGTGCAGAGCTTCATCGGTGGCCGCGGAGAAGTTCTCTTCGTGCGTCTGCTGGTATTCCTGCCACGCCGCCGAATCCCAGATCTCCAGGTAGTCGACCGATCCGATCACCACGCAGTCCTTCGACAGGTTGGCGTAGCGGCGATGATCGGCCGACAAGGTGATCCGGCCTTGTGAGTCGGGGTGCTGTTCGTCGGTGGCCGCGGCCAGGTTCCGCAGGAATGCCCGAGCCTCCGGATTACTCCGGGACGCCTGCGACGCCCGTCGTGCCAGCTTTTCGAACTCCGCGCGCGGGTAGACGGCGAGGCTGTGATCTTGGCCTTTGGAGACCATCAACCCTCCTGCCAGCGCGTCGCGGAACTTGGCGGGCAGTGTGAGCCGCCCCTTGTCGTCGAGCTTCGGCGTGTAGGTGCCGAGAAACATCTCGCCACCTCCTGCGCCGTCCGGAGCCCCGGTTGCTCCGTTGCCGCCACTTTACCCCACAATCCCCCACATCACTCCATTTGATACCAAGATTTGTTCGTGCGTCCCCACCTAGCAGGGACATCGGTGACATTTCAACACCACGGTTCGGCGTCGGGAGCCGTCCGGGTTGGTAAACCCGCAGCTAGAGGGGTAAGAACGGGTTGGTGGGGCGCGGTGGGGCAGCGACCCAGCAGCTGAGCCGGCCATGCGCACAAAAAAGGGGTAGCCCGGTGTGGGCTACCCCTGGGGCCGGTGTGGCGCTACTCGTCGAAGCGACGGCGGAACCGATCCTCCATACGACTGGTGAACGAGCCGCCGGCGCCTTTGGCGCGCTTCTGGCGCTGCTGCCCGACCTGATCGGTGGCCGAACGGTCACGGCCGCCTGCCACGCGCGGGCCCGTGATCGCGAAGACCACGCCGCCGAACATCACGATGAAACCGATCACGGACAGGATCGCAAAGTCACCGATTCGAGTGGCGGGGATCGCGATGCCCGCCACCAGCATCGCCAGTCCGGCCACGAAAAGCGCTGCACCCTGCAGTCGACGACGGGTGGACGGCGCGCGGAGCGTCCCACCGCGAACGCTCGAAGCGAACTTCGGGTCCTCGGCATAGAGCGCGCTCTCGATCTGATCGAGCATGCGCTGCTCATGATCGGAGAGTGGCATTCGTCCCTCCCTCGGGGCCCAGGAGCCGATGCGACCGGTCTCAATCGTTCAAACTGATGTCCGCCCGAATTCACGGACGCCTAACAGTCATGATACGAGGTCAGTCTGAGCCGTACCACCTTGTTCGACGCCCGATTGTATGACGTGCACTGCCGCCGGTGAGCAACACCTCGCTCGGTTCGATAATGGGGGCACGTGACTGCACGAAGTTGATCTGAGGACAGGAGCAAGTTGGCGACGTTTCTGATCGATCTGTCGCCGAGCGATATGCAACGCCGGCTCGGTGACGCGCTCGCCGTCTACGTCGACGCCATGCGCTATCCGCGTGGCACCGAAGACCAACGCGCATCGATGTGGCTCGAGCACACGCATCGGGGTGGGTGGAAGGCGGTCGCCGCCGTCGAGGCGCCCGACCGGGACGGACCCGACGCGACTCCGCCTTCAGACCCGGAACTGGCCTCGGCGTCGCTGCTCGGCATCGCGTACGGCTACTGCGGCGCGCCGGACCAATGGTGGCAGCAGCAAGTGGTCACCGGCCTGCACCGGGTAGGCGCCGATCCGGCCCGCATCGCCGAGCTGATGACGAGCTACTTCGAGCTGACCGAACTGCACATCCATCCCCGCGCGCAGGGCCGCGGACTCGGTGAGGCACTCGCCCGCCGGCTGCTCGCCGACCGTGCCGAATCGCAGGTACTGCTGTCGACACCCGAGATCAACGGCGAAGCGAACCGGGCCTGGCGGCTCTACCGTCGCCTCGGCTTCGCCGACATCATCCGGGGCTACCACTTCGCCGGCGATCCGCGGGCGTTTGCCATCCTCGGGCGGGCTTTACCTCTCTGATACCTCTCTGATGCATCTCTCAACTGCTCCGGTCTGGCACGATGACCACGTGCGCGCCCAGCAATCTCGGAAACGTCGTCTGCTCGCCGTGGTGTTGCTGATCCTCATCGCCCTTCCGGCACTCGTCGGATGCGTTCGGATCAGGGCGTCGATGACGGTGTCGCCCGACGACAGGGTGTCGGGACAGATCATTGCCGCGGCCAAACCGCGCAACGACGATGACAAGGGTCCTCAACTTCTCAACAATCTGACATTCGCCAACAAGGTGGCGGTCTCCGAGTACAGCCGCGACGACTATGTCGGATCGCAAGCGGTGTTCTCGGACCTCACCTTCGCCGAACTCCCCCAACTGGCCAACATGAACCGCGACGCCGCCGGCGTGGACATCGCGCTACGACGCGCCGGCGACCTGGTGATTCTCGAGGGCCGCGTCGACCTCACCTCACTGAGCGACTCCGAGGCCGACGTCTCGCTTTCGGTGTCGTTCCCCGGCGAGGTCACCTCGACCAACGGGACCCAGGTGTCCGCCGAGATCGTCGAGTGGAAACTGCGACCCGGTGTCGTCAGCACGATGAACGCCCAGGCCCGCTATACCGACCCGAGCGCCCGCTCGTTCACCGGCGCGGCGATCTGGCTCGCCGTGGGCTCATTCCTGGTTGCCGGGATCATCGGCGGACTCGCCTACTACAACCGCGACCAATCGCCCCCCGTCGGCGAGCGCCGCGCCGACTCCCCTTGACACCCCGCTCTGACTTGCTAAACCGGCAGGCGCAGGCTCTACTCTGAATGCACTCGGGGCGAATAGTGCACAAGGAAAGGGGCGCCCGCTGAGCGTGTACGCAGCGGCACCGTCAGCCGTCGAGTTGGCCAAAGCCGTGACCGAGCAACTGCGCGCCTATCTCGCCGAGCGCCGCGGCGAGTGCGCCTACATGGGCGCCGATTACGGCGAGCTGACCGCCGCGCTGGAAGAGTTCGTGCTGCGCGGCGGCAAGCGCCTGCGGCCGGCCTTCGCGTACTGGGGCTGGCGCGCGGTGGCCGAAAACCCCGACGACCGCGATGAGGAGCAGGCTCTGCGCCTGTTCTCCGCACTCGAGTTACTGCACGCCTGTGCCCTCGTCCACGACGACGTCATCGACGCATCGGCGACCCGTCGCGGATTGCCGACCGTGCATCGGCTGTTCTCGGAGAAGCACCGCACCAACGACTGGCACGGGAACTCCGACCAATTCGGCCTGTCGGCGGCGATCCTGCTCGGTGACCTCTCGCTGGTGTGGGCCGACGACATCGTCGCGACGGTCGATCTGCCGATCGAGGCGCACCGTCGCGTGCACCGGATCTGGGGCGCCATTCGCACCGAGGTCCTCGGTGGCCAATACCTCGACATCGTGGCCGAGGCCAGCGGCGCCGAATCGGTGGCATCGGCGATGACGGTGAACATCTACAAGACTGCGTCGTACACGATTTCGCGTCCGCTGCAGCTGGGCGTCGCCGCGGCGGCGGACCGCCCGGACGTGCAGGCCGCCTTCCACGAGCTGGGCACCAACCTTGGTGTCGCGTTTCAGCTGCGCGACGACGTGCTCGGTGTGTTCGGCGACCCCGCGGTGACAGGCAAGCCCTCCGGCGACGATCTGCGTTCGGGTAAGCGCACCGTGCTGCTGGCCGAGGCGCTCGAGCTGGCCGAGAAGCACGATCCGGTCGGGGCCAAAATGCTCCGCACATCGGTCGGCACAGAGCTTTCCGACGCGCAGGTCAAAGATCTGTGTCTGCTCATCGAATCGGTCGGCGCACTGGCCGCCGTCGAAGACCGTATCGATGTGCTGACCCACAGAGCGCTCGCGATCCTCAACGTCGCAGCGATCGACAGTCAAGCCAAGACCGGTCTATCGGAGCTCGCCAGATTGGCCGCCAACCGGACCGCGTGACAATGACACCAACGTCACCGGCGCTGCCGTCGGACACATCAGCCATCGGGCAACGCATTTCGCGATTCATCGCGTTCGCGACGTCGCCTGAGGCGAAACCCGCGCGGCTCGGCGCACTTGGCGCCGTGCTTATCGCCGCGGGCGGACTCGGCGCGGGCAGCACGCGGCTGCACGATCCCCTGCTGGAATCGCTGCACCTGTCATGGCTGCGTTTCGGTCACGGTCTGGTGCTGTCGTCGGTGCTGCTGTGGGTCGGCGTGGCCTTGATGCTGTTGGCCTGGCTGCGGTTGGGCCGCAGCGTGATCGACCGCACCGCGACCGAATACACCATGATCGCGACGACGGCGTTCTGGCTGGCTCCGCTGCTGTTGAGCGTCCCGGTGTTCAGCCGCGACACCTATTCGTATCTGGCGCAGGGCGCGCTCCTGCGCGACGGATTCGACCCGTACGTCGTCGGGCCTATCGAGAACCCGAACTCGTTGCTGGAGAACGTCAGTCCCATCTGGACGACCACAACGGCACCCTACGGACCCGCCTTCATCCTGGTGGCAAAGTTCGTGACCCTGGCGGTAGGCGAGGACGTGGTCGCGGGCACGATGCTGCTGCGGCTGTGCATGTTGCCCGGTTTGGCGCTGTTGATCTGGGCGGCGCCGCGGGTGGCCCGGCACGTCGGCGCCAACGGTGCTGCAGCACTGTGGATATGCGTGCTGAACCCGCTGGTGATCATCCATCTGATGGGTGGCGTGCACAACGAGATGCTGATGGTCGGGCTGATGATGGCCGCGATCGCACTGACCTTCAGCGGCCACCACTTTTGGGGCGTCAGCCTGATCGCCGTCGCGGTCGCCGTGAAAGCCACCGCAGGCCTTGCCCTTCCGTTCATGGTGTGGGTGTGGGCAAGGGACCTACGGCACCGGCGCGAATATGGACCCGCCAAGTCGTTCACGGCGGCGACTGTCGCCTCGGCACTCGTCTTCGTCGCGGTGTTCGCGGTATTGTCGCTGGCCGCCGGCGTCGGCCTGGGCTGGCTGACAGCACTCGCGGGTTCGGTGAAGATCATCAACTGGCTGACACTGCCGACCGCAGCGGCCAACCTGATCAACGTCATCGGCAGCCTCTTCATGCAGGTGAACTTCTACGCCGTGCTCGACGTTGCCCGGATCATCGGCATCGCCATCATCGCAATCTCGCTTCCATTGCTGTGGTGGAGGTTTCGTCACACCGACCGCGAGGCGCTGGTCGGTATCGCCCTGGTGATGGCCGTCGTGGTGCTGTTCGTGCCCGCGGCGCTGCCCTGGTATTACACCTGGCCGCTGGCGGTCATCTCAGCCCTGACGCAGGGTAGGCGGTCGATTGCGATCATCGCGGGTCTGTCCACCTGGATCACGGTGATCTGGAAACCCGACGGAGCGCACGGCATGTACTCGTGGCCGCACGTGCTGCTGGCCACAGCTTGTGCGGCAGGCGCGTGGTACTCGCTCTACAAAGCGCCGGCGGCCAGTACGGCACGACCCGCCGAGCGGTCAATAGGCTAGAGCCTGGGCCCGACGCACCACCTCACGGGCCTGATGCGAGTGCAACGCGTCAACCGGCCGGGCATTGGCCTGCTTGCCTGCCGCCCCGTCCCTGCTGATCGTCAGCGACGAGTCCGGGGTGAACAGCCAGCGCACGATCTCGGTCTCGCGATAGCCGCCGTCGTGCAGCAGGACAAGTAACCCGTGCAGGCTCTTCACGACGTGACCGGTGTCGTCGAAGAATATCTTCGGCACCACCACCGCGCCGTTGCGGCGTACGCCAATGAGGTGTCCTTCCCTCAGCTGCTGCTGCACCTTGGTCACCGGAACACCGAGTAGATCGGCGACAGCGGGCAGGTCGTAGACGGCCTCGCCGGGGTCAAGAACATCGTCGGCGGCCGGAATGCTGCTCACCCCATCGAGTCTAAGTCGAGGGGGCCGACTCGTAACATGTGTTTCGTGGAGACCCACCGGCAGTCGGCGCCGCTCGTCGGGACCGTACTGGACGGTCGGTACCGCGTCGACAACATGATCGCCACCGGCGGCACGAGCTCGGTGTACCGGGGACTGGACCTTCGTCTCGACCGTCCGGTGGCGCTCAAGGTCATGGAATCCCGCTACGCGGGCGACCAACAGTTCCTCACACGTTTTCAGCGCGAGGCGCGCGCGGTGGCCCGGCTCAAGGATCCAGGCCTCGTCGCCGTCTACGACCAGGGCGCTGGAACACCCGGCAGGCAGGCCCCTTATCTCGTAATGGAGCTCGTCGAGGGCGGCACCCTGCGAGAGCTGCTGCGCGAGCGCGGACCGATGCCACCACATGCCGTCGCCGCGGTGCTCAAACCGGTACTCGGTGGGTTGGCGGTCGCGCACGCGGCCGGTCTGGTGCATCGCGACATCAAGCCCGAGAACGTGTTGATCTCCGACGACGGCGAGGTCAAGATCGCCGACTTCGGGCTGGTTCGCGCGGTCGCCGAAGCCAAGATCACGTCCACCAGCGTCATTCTGGGCACCGCGGCCTACCTGTCACCCGAACAGGTCGGCACCGGTGACGCCGATCCCCGCAGCGATGTGTACTCGGTCGGCATCCTGGCCTACGAGCTGCTCACCGGCGTCACGCCATTCACCGGTGACAATGCGCTCACCGTCGCATACCAGCGGATGGACCACGATGTACCCGCGCCGGGAACGATGATTGCCGGTGTACCAACGCAATTCGACGAACTCGTACTGCACGCCACCGCCCGCGATCCGCAACGGCGCTACACCGACGCCGGGCACATGGCCGATGATCTCGCCGAGATCGTCGGCGACCTCGGCCTGCCCGCCTTCCGCGTGCCTGCGCCGAGCAACTCGGCTCAGCACGCCGCGGCGACCACCGTCGTCACCGCCGGAAAACCCCGGCCCGCACCGCAGCACACCCGTGAGCTCACGCTCGGCAACCTTCCACCCCAAGAGCCCGAATATCAGCCAGTGTCAGGACAATTCGCCGGTGTCGACCTCGACGAGTTCTACTGGGCGCGGCAACGCTCCAAGCGCGTGCTCTTGTTCTGGGTGATCGCCGTCATCACGCTGACCGGGCTGGTGGCCGCGGGCTCGTGGACGGTCGGCAGCAATATCGGTGCGCTGCTGTAGTCAGTCGCGCAGCATCTCCGCGACCAGGAACGCCAGCTCCAGCGACTGCTGAGTGTTCAGTCGCGGGTCGCAGGTCGTCTCGTAACGCCCGGCCAGGTCCGAATCGGAGATGTCCTGAGCGCCGCCGAGGCACTCGGTGACGTTCTCGCCGGTGATCTCGACGTGGATGCCGCCCGGATGGGTGCCCAGCGCGCGGTGCACCTCGAAGAAGCCCTGCACCTCGTCGACGATCCGATCGAAGTGGCGGGTCTTGTAACCCGTCGACGACTCGTGGGTGTTGCCGTGCATCGGATCGCACTGCCAGATCACCTGATGCCCGGTCGCCTGCACCTTCTCGATGATCGGTGGCAGCAGGTCGCGAACCTTGTTGTTGCCGAAGCGCGTGACCAACGTCAACCGGCCGGGCTCGTTGTTCGGGTCGAGCCGCTCCACGTATTCGACGGCGAGCTCCGGGGTCATCGTGGGGCCGAGCTTCACGCCGATCGGGTTGGCGATCACCTCGGCGAACGCGATGTGTGCTCCGTCGAGCTGGCGGGTGCGCTCGCCGACCCACACGTAGTGCGCGGACAGGTCGAACAGTGCCTGCTCACCTTCGCTGTTGTCGGCCAGCCGCAGCATCGCCCGCTCGTAGTCGAGCACCAATGCCTCGTGAGAGGCGTAGATCTCGGCGGTCTGCAGATTGGGATCGTTGACGCCACAGGCGTTCATGAAGCGCAGACCGCGGTCGATCTCGCCGGCCAAGGCCTCGTACCTGGCGCCGGCAGGCGACGTCCGGACGAATTCCCGGTTCCAGTCGTGCACGAGGTCCAGGGACGCGAGCCCGCCCGATGTCAGGGCGCGGGTCAGGTTCATCGCGGCACTCGCATTCGCATACGCGCGCACAAGCCGCGACGCGTCGTGCTCGCGGACCGCGGCGTCGGGAGCGAAACCGTTGATCATGTCGCCGCGGTAGGACTTCAGCCCTAGGGCATCGGTGTCCGACGAGCGCGGCTTGGCGTACTGACCCGCAATTCGGGCGACCTTGATCACCGGCATGCTCGACCCGTAGGTCAGGACTACGGCCATCTGCAGCAGGGTGCGGATGTTGCCCCTGATATGGGGTTCGGTGTTGTCGGCGAACGTCTCGGCGCAGTCGCCGCCCTGCAGCAGAAACGCCTCGCCGCGGGCCACGTCGGCCAGCAGGCTCTTGAGCCGCTCGATCTCAGAAGAAACGGTGATGGGCGGCACGCTCTCCAGGACGGTCCGCATCGCCTTGGCCTGTTCGGCGTCCCAGCTGGGCTGTTGGGCGGCAGGCTTGGCGAGTGCGGTGTCCAGGCGTTGCCGCAGCTCATCAGGCAGCGGCGGCAGCGCAGGCAGCTGGTCGATGGGTACGTCGACGGTCCAGTTCACCCGTCAATGGTAACTGGACGCCGATACCGGTTTTCACCGCTGGACTGGCACTTCGCCGGTGGTCATCAATTGGAAGCGCAACAGGTTGTGACGCGCGTCCACCAGGGCATCGTGGGCGTCGCGCGGTCGCGGCGGCATCCGGGGCGATCCCCGCTCCTCCCAGAACTGCCGCAACTCCCGGGTGAACCGAGGAATCGCAGGCGGCAGATCGGTCATCGGGCCCCACAACTGACACAGCACGACATGGTCGTAGGCCCCGACCCACGCCCACAGTTCGATCGGCTCGTCACCGTCGACGCCGAAGAAATCTTCCAGCTCCGAGCGGATCTGCCGACGCGAGCGCCATAGCTGCGACGACGGCGAAGGGAGTTTGGGCAGCACGTTCCTTCGCACCCAGCTGCCCGCCTGTTCCGGGTTGAATTCCGTTGAAATACCGTAATATTCGCGACCATCCTCGGCTGCGACGCCAATGGAGATCAGCTCGATCGTCCGGCCGTTGTCGATGAACTCGGTGTCGTAGAAGTACCTCACGCCCCCGGCGCTCCCGCCGCCGCCCGCTCCGGCGCCGGGGCGGCGCGGATCTCGCGGTCCAGTTCCTGGTTCACTTCGGCGTCTTCGGGGAAGCGCGGCTCGCCCGCGATCACGTGCTGCAGCCACAGCTTGGCCTGCACTACCGGTCGTCGCAGCCGACGTTCGCGCTCCAGCGCGCGATGCATCTTCCTGGGGCGGTCGCCGTATCTCCAGCGGGCCCACGGCGCATGTGGGCGGGACAGCCGGATCGCTCCGATGAAGAGCAGCGGGGTGATGAACATCCCCACCAACCCGGTCCAGACCTTGCCCTTGAACAGCACGACGACCGCGAGGATCAGCGTGAGCGCTGCAAGGGCGATCACGCTGGCCCTCGCCTCGAATGAATGGTCGTTGCGCCAGATCCCGATATCGAAGAAAGACAGCGGGTTGAACCCCAGAACGAGCAGTCCCGCCACGGCGACGGCAGCGAACACCGCGTCGACCGAAGTTCGCCCGTCCTCGGCCCAATACACGTCCTGCAAGTGCAGGATCAGCGCGAACTCATCGAGCACCAGCGCGGCTCCGATTCCGAAAAAGGTTGCCGCGACCGTGAATTCGGGTACTCCCCCGTTGACCGCCAAAGTCACCATCGAGACACCGGAGATCATGACGAGTATCACACCGATAACCACGTGGTGGATGTGCAGTCCGCCGCCTGCAGAAATGTTGCGCGGCTGCCACCACTTGCGCGGCGCGTCGGAGCCGGCATGGCTGCGGATGTACCGCACGATCGTGCGCGTCACAAAGAACGTGAGAATGAACGCGACCAGGCAGAACACCAGCGGTATTCGGCTATGTGGAATGCCGAAGTCGAGGTCGAACGTCGCGCGCACGGTCGAAAACTTACGCCGACCTGCGCGTGTCGCGCCCGGGATACCCTCCGACGCGCCGGTGGCCACCGATAGTCTGGTCGCGAAATGAGTATTCGGCGGTCTCCCGGCAGGCCTGGTTGGGGACGAATGCTCGCCTGGCGGCTGGTTCAGCTGCTCACCGTGGCGGCATTGGTCTGGGCCGGCTGGCGGCTGCTGGGGCATACCCCGTACCGCATCGACATCGACGTCTACCGGATGGGCGGGCAGGCCTGGCTCGACGGCCGGCCGCTGTACGCCGACGGTGTCATGTTCCACACCCGCGGCGGGCTCGACCTGCCCTTCACCTACCCTCCGCTGGCCGCCGTCCTGTTCGCGCCGTTTGCGCTCCTGTCGCTGGACGGTGCGAGCATCGCCATCACGCTGGCCACGTTGATGCTGCTGATCGTCGCGACGACCATCCTGCTGACTCGACTGGACGTATGGCCGGATCCGGCGGACGGCACGAGCGCTGGGGGCACCGCCCACCCGAAGGGTAGGGGGATCACCTCGGAGCCGGCATGGCTGCGCCGGACCTGGCTGGCCGCGGCGATCGTGGCGCCCGCGGTCATCTACTTCGAACCGATCCGGTCGAACTTCGACTTCGGCCAGATCAACGTGGTGTTGATGACGCTGGTCATCGCCGATTGCGTCCCGCGTAAGACCCCCTGGCCGCGCGGCATGCTGCTGGGGCTGGCAATCGCCCTCAAACTCACCCCTGCGGTGTTCCTGCTGTACTTCGTCCTGCGTCGGGACACCCGCGCGCTGCTCGTCACTGCGGCGTCTGCCGCGGCCGCCACGCTGGCCGGTGTGGCGTTCGCCTGGCGCGATTCGTTCGAGTACTGGACGGAGACTGTGCGCAACACCGACCGCATCGGCACTGCGACGCTGAACACCAACCAGAACATCGCGGGCGCCCTGGCCCGGTTGGGCCTCGGCGAAGGCGTGCGGTTCGTGTTGTGGACCGTCGCCTGTTTCGCGGTGCTGGCGCTGACGGTATGGGCCGTGCGACGCGTCTTGAAGGCCGAGCAACCGGTGCTCGCCCTGATCTGCGTGGCGATGTTCGGGCTGGTGGTGTCGCCGGTCTCCTGGTCGCATCATTGGGTGTGGGTGCTGCCCGCCGTGCTGGTCACCGGCGTCGTGGCCTACCGCCAGCGGCACGTGGCCCTGGGGATTGTCGCCGCGTCGGGCGTCGCGCTGATGATCTGGACCCCGATCCCGCTGATGCCCGAACACCAGGAAACCGCGGCGTCGCTATGGCGGCAGCTGGCCGGCGGTTCCTATGTGTGGTGGGCGATCGCGGTGATTGTCGTGTCAGGCGCAATGTCGTGGCGCCAGACCCAGGGCTCCGATGCCGCGGTCGACGAGGCGCGTGTCCCAGCGGTCAACTGATATGTAGAGAACGTTGTCAAGAGGGCAAGGTGAGGCGCCGCCGGGGAGTTGTCCGACGGCGCCTCGTT
>JAIEPH010000023.1 GCA_019749805.1 Mycobacteriaceae bacterium
TCGCTCTACAGTGGACCACGACCCATCAACCCCAAGTCGCATAGCGACTGGACCACCAAACGGGTCCCCCTCACGCGTAGATGTGCACTTTATACAGATGGTCTAGGTCATCCCACCAAACGCCAGAGCCAGCGCCCACCATCCAGCGCTGCGCGACACGGCCATCAGAGAAAACGCATAGCTCGAATTGCACTTCATCAGGCGCGTTGTAGTTGTCCTTTGCGAAGTCATCTTTCGCGGCTGTTGCAAGCCGACGATAGACGACAGCCGTTCTCATAGCTCAACCTCTAACAATCCCATCACGTCGTCGAGGAGCTATCGGCCTTCTTCTGATGTGAGCCGTTAGCGGCGCTATCGCTGGCGGTCGGCATCGCGTATGGTGATCGCCGCCGACGGGCACTCGTGCGATGCCGCACGGGCCGCGACTACTAGACCAACCGGAATGTCGCCCACCAATGTTTTCGCCTTCCCAGCGGCGTTGATCGCGAAGACGTCTGGCGCGACGTCAACGCACAAACGGTAGCCGCAGCACCGACGTGGATCGATGTCCGCATGGACCATTTGTCCACTCCTCACTAAGTGCGCCCCTCACCGACATGGCTCAAGCGGTCCCAGGCCGAGGCGCCTGCAGTTGTCTTGCAGACGTCCTGCCGACCATCTGTGAATGGGTGAATGAGAAACGATCCGCTACTGCGTTCTCGCGCCACCTCAATCGCGGGGACCGTAGGGGTCCTGAAGAAACCGAGAAAGGCTCTCCTTGGTTTGCCACGACAGACTCTCAAGTTCCAGTGGGTCGAGCTGAATACGGAACCCAAGGCGGGGACTGGCGATCTCCAACCGCTCACCGTTGCGGGTATAGATTTTGTCGACAGTGACGAACGCGAACTCGTTCGCGATGGTCGTTTCCGTGCTGGCATCGCCTGTCACGACTGCACCTTCCTAGGCGTTAAGTGATGCAACCTCAACGTCACCCGTTAAAAGAAGTTAGCCAGGTTGTGGGTGCCGACAACGGCGTGATCAAGCACTACCCGTCGGCTCGCTAACCGCAGGCCCACCTCACTGCGGCGGATGACATCGTGGCGCTCCGCAGAGATGAGGTCGTGCTTCGGACTGTCCCCCCTGTTTCGGAACACAAGGAGATTGGAGCGGACATCGTATTCGTCCGTCCCTGTCCCGGGCTGTACCCGCACATTCGACACGTGGTGTCGGATCCGTGAGGGCGGATCTTCTGCCCATGCGTATTCGGTGTCCAGACGTAGCACCCGCAGCTGCAAGCCTGCGTAGTCGTCGTCCCAGTGGGTCATTGTCGTCGAATTTCCGTCGCCGTTGGCGCGTTCTCTGCTCATGCGCAACGGGATGATGTACCGGATATCTTCGGCACACAATTCCAGCCAATCGTGAAACCGGCCGTCGTTTAACAGTTCCGCCTCTTGAAACAGAAAATTCTCCATCTCACTGCGGAGAAGAATCTGTTGTTCGACCATCGCTACCATGGAACACCATCCTTTATGACTCGCTTGAAATCGATTGCGCGGCCAGCACATACCCGATGCCTCATCAGGCGACCTCGTCCGCACCGGTCAGAGACTGCGCGCGCAGTTGGGGCCCAGTTTCGCTGGCGTCGTCGCCCGAGTCGGTGAGCAACTCCAGCAGGCGACCCCAGAATTCGCGTTGGTTACGCTCCGCGTACCCGCTGGACAGGGGACGACCGGGCCCCTTCCAAGTGTCGTCGCTCGTCAGCACACCCATGCCCATTTCGAAGTTGAGCATCTGGCTGCCTGCGAGAAGGCCTTGCGTTCCCGCAGTGATGGAGCGCCAGGTCTCGGCGTCGTCCTGTTCGAACACCCCGGAAATGCCGAAGGTTCGCACGTAGGTTTCATACGACTGCTGTTTGAACTCTTCGTCGGCGTCCTTCTCGACGAGGAACCACGACCAAACTTCCATCGCGTCGTGTGACAGTGGCCGCCACAGCCGAAACGTCAACATCGGCACCGGCATTGACTTGTTGTCCTTACCGATGAGGACGTTGAGGAATGAGAGGTTCGGAAAGATCGTGCCGTGAATGAAGGCCGTACCTTGCAGCATGTCTGCGTGATCCTGGTCGCCATAAGCCTCGGCGAGCCCGTCGACGACCTCTCGTGGATAGTTCATAAAGGGCGGCAACGGTTGGCCGGGTGGCACCCCGAGGACGCCGAGGCCGTGACCGTTGGAGAGACTGATATGGGCCGGTTGCGATGCAAATTTTGGATCGGGCGGAGCAAGACCGAGTTCCACCGCCGATCGGTGCGTCATCAACGTGTGGTAGGCGTCCCCGACGAAGTTGTCTGCGCCGAGCTTCCAGTTGGAGTCGATGATCCAACGCTGCGGCTCGCCACGCACCTCCAGTCCACCCTGGGTCTTCTTCGTGATGAGGTCCAGATACCACGCCATATCGCCCAGGTAGTCGACGAGAGGTGCTGCCTTCTCGTCTAGGCAACCGAAGATCAATCCACCATAGTTCTCGAGGCGCGGAACCTGGGTCAAACTCCACTCGTTTTTGTCCATCTCGACCCCGTAGACCTCTTTTTGCGCCGGCACGCCGGCCAGAGTTCCGGTGTTGCGGTAGGTCCAGCCGTGATACGGGCAGCGGAAGTGGGAGGTATTGCCCATCTCCGTACGGCACAGTTGTGTCCCGCGGTGCCGACACGAATTAGCCATCGCGCGCACTTCGCCGTCCTCGCCGCGGACAACGATGATTGAACCGCCGCCTAGATATCGCACCACGTAATCGCCTGCCTCGGGTACCTCCGTCTCGTGGGCCAGGAATTGCCAGCACGTCCCGAAAACTCGCTGCGCTTCGAGCTTGTGAACTTCCGCGTTGGCGACCAATCCAGCGGGCAGACGACCCTTTGCAAGGCTTTCTTGACCCGCTGCGATCAGCTGCTGGATGTCGTTCTTATCTCCGACAATGGACATATCATCTCCTACGTTTCTTGGACTGGCTGGATAAAAATCTCTGTTTTAACTCGAATCCGAAAAAGATTGCTATTGATAATCCAATTCAAACCGCTTTCGGTTCGCATAGCCGATCCTGGGGTCTACCCGATGGTGATGATTCATCGAGCTCCCCTTTCCGTGCGCTGGTGATTGAGCTTTGACAGATGGTTTTCTGAATACGGTGTTCATGTTGTTGCGGCTTCGAGTGCTCCTGGTGGTGTTTGGGCGACCATCTGGTGGCCCCACACACTGGGTCGGTCGTACTGGGCGACGGTCCAGGTTTCCTCGTCGACGGTGGCCCCATCCCAGCCGTACTCGAGATCAAAACCGCTCGGTGTTCGGACGTAGAACGACACCATCCGATCGTTGACATGGCGCCCCAACGTCATGCTCAGCGGAATGTTGCGCGACATGCACAGGTCATAAGCCATCCCCACGTCATCAAAACTTTGCACCTCGACCATCACGTGGTGCAGTCCCCGCACACCCGGCATCGGAGTCAACGCGATGCTGTGATGGCGCGGGTTGCAGTGGTAGAACCACAGATCGATGAAGGTGTAAATCTCATCGCTCTTCTTAAACCCCAACACCCCCCGCAAAAACCGGTCGGCCTGCGCGAGGTCCGGCGTCGCCAGCACCACATGACCCAACCCCTGCGCCCCGGTGACGAACCCCGATATCGCACGACCGGGCCGGAAGGAACCCGGCACCACCTTCTGACCGTAAAACAACTCATGACGCAACCCCGAAGGATCCGACAGCGTCAAAAAGCCCAACACCCCGCGGGCCGCGCAGTCCTCCTCGGTTCCCACCTCAAACCCAATACCCTGCCGATGCAACAACTCCCCAGCAGCCTCAACCGCCTCCTCGCTGCCCACATCCCAACCCGCATACAACATCCGGTTGCGCTCCCCGTGATGCACAGCCAACCGGTGGTCCGCGTCATCGATCCGCAACAGAACCGACCCACTGGCCGCCTCCACCGCCTCCATCCCCAATACCTCCGGACCGAACTCCAACCACTCCTTCGCATCCGGAGACTCCACACCCACATAACCCAACGCCTTCACCAACATGTGTAAAACCTTTCTAAGGCGACCGAAGGTCATTGCGCATCGCGCCGGTGGCGAGTTCCAGCCCTCCCGACGGCTGGTTCAGACCCCGCACGCCCAAGCCGCCGTCACTGTTGATGACGACGCCCGTCACCGCTCGCGAGTTTTCTGCAGACGCGAGTAGCAAGTACAGGCCGGCATGATCGGCAGGCTGCTGGGCGTACTGCAGAGGGTTCGTGACACTCATCATGTCGGCGATGCCGGGCACCGATGACAACACGTTTCCACCCTGGCCGAGGTCTTCGATACCACGTAGGCCCGTTATCGTGCCGCCTGGAGCCACGCCATTCACCCGGATCTTCGGCGCCAACTCGTACGCCAGTTCACGCACTACGCCAACGACTGCGTGCTTGGAAGCGGTGTATAGCGGGCCGCCACTAGAGGCATAGAAACCAGAGTTGGAGACGGTGAAAATGATGCTAGGCCCATCGCTTTTGAGGAGTTCAGGAACGGCGGCCCTAGCACCAAGGAGGTACCCCTTGACATTGACCGCGAAGATCTCATCGAAGGCGCTGCTGAGGTCGGCGCCGTCGAAACCTATTAAGGGGGCGAAGTAGTCAAAGATCCCAGCGTTACCGACGAACACGTCGAGCTTTCCGAACGCATCGACCGTTTCGCGCACCGCCCTGACATTGTCGTCATACGCAGTAACGTCACCTGTTACCGCGATGAGCCTGCCGTCGGCGCTGCCAATGGTAGCCAGGTCGCCTTCCGAGCGATCCAAGACACCCACGCATGCACCCTCGGCCAAGAACCGCTCGACCACGGCCAAACCGATTCCGGCTGCCCCGCCGGTCACAAGTGCGACTTGTCCGGTCAACCAACTCAAACTATTGCCCTCCGGTGATGTCGCCGTTGCAGCAGCGCTTCATTTGCTGATTAGCTTCCTCGTCGCAGAATGGGGGGTCTATCCGCACAGCGCGGTCGAAGCTCCGATTCACGCGGGTCTCACGACCAGGGTTGGAAATTGCGAACGACTGCGTGCGGTCCGCACGCTGAGCAATGCTCGGGCGAGGACGGTGCAGGATGTGTACGCCAGCGATTCGACGGGATTGGAAGCGGCGTCCCAGACCGCCCGCGGGCGATGGCCGTGAGCTCGTGGCCGCATGGCCCGCCAGTGGCCTATGAGGATCGTTTTTTGGAAGTGTGACGCGACGAACGATGGGTTTGGAGGCGTGCCAACTCGTGACGCCACGCGATGGTCTCGTTAAACGCATTCCCTAGGTCAGGCAGCTCTGCTGCATCATCGTCGGGCAAATCAGCCAGAGTGCCACCAGCAGAAGCGATCTGAAGCGACAAACGCGATATCGTGTCGACGCTGATGGCCTGTAGTACGGCCCGCTCAACGGATTCCGCAGCACTAGTGAGGCCGTGGGCCCGCAGAACGACAACCGGCCGGTCCGCCATAGCAGCAACCATTTCCTGGGCGAGTTGCCGATTGCGCACCAAGACCCCTCGCCGATAGACCGGCACGCCATCCGCGGCGAGCCTAAAACCGGGGATGTCAAACGCTCCGACGATCGGCCGGACGCCTAGACCGGCGAGATCGGCGGCAACTACCGCCTCGGGGTGCGCATGGACCACGGCATTGACATCGCGGCGGGTGCGGAGCACTTCGCTGTGCAGTGGCAACTCGTTCGGCGGCTGGTAACCGTCGTCGAGTTCTCCTGGGGCGCCCTCTTCACCGTCCAACGTGACCAGCCGGATGTCTTTTGCACGGGTGAACGCGAGTCCTCGCTCGTGCGGACCACGACATCGGATCAGCAGTCGATCTTTATCGACGCGCAGGCTGATGTGGCCGAGGATGCCTGGCGCCAAGCCGCGCGCCGCCAGGACGCGACAGGCCAGCGCGATGGCGTGTCGTTCAGTGTCTAGCCCTTTTGCCGAAGGGGTGGAGCTCATCGCGAACCTCGGCTGTCGGTGTCGACGCCGCCCTTGGCGGCGATGCCCAAGTTCGCGGGCGCCTGGTACGAACTGCGATGGGCGCTGCTGGCAGTGCAAATGGCCATCCGTATCGCCTCCTTCTTATCGGTCTCTGTGTGATTGGCCTCTGGAGGCCCCAGGCTGAAGCTGCACCTCCGCCACGGGCCAATTACTTCCGTTCCGTGACTAGATTCGATTCATCGACCGATAGATCCACTGGAGGATAGAAATCTTTTCTGTAAGACAGAGAGTATGGTGGCGACGCAGTCGGGTCAACCGGCAAAACCGTGCGCCCGCGTGCCTGACGCGATGCCCTAATTAGGGATCTCGGGGTGCGTCCAAGCGACGGCCATTCCCATTAGCGCGCGGGGGATCGGCTCGTAGACGCTGGCCCATGGAGTGTTGCCGCCGACGGCACCGACAGCACATATCCAAGATCTCAGCTCGATGTTGCCAGAGTTGAGCAAGTCTTCACTGGTCAGCTTGCTCAGCTCGTAGCCGTTTCCGGCGGCGAGGACCTTCAGAGTGCGGCGATCGAACTCGTCGTCGATTGAGCCGTGGACACGCGGCCCGTGGTAGGCAGCCCACGGAAAGCCGGCCGTGAAGTGTGAGAGCCCACCGGACGCGTAGACACCTATCCTCTCGCCTGCGGGGCGCCGTGACCGCACGGCGTCGCCAATCGCACATCCGAGCGCGAAGCACCGCTTAGGCGACAACGACGGCACATGAACGGCATTGAGGAAGACCAACACCACTGGGACTTCGTGGTCTCCGAGAATGTTGGCCACAATCTCGCCATGGGCGTGTGAGTGCAAGGTTGTCTCACGGAAATCGACGACGGTGGCGACGTCGAACCCCGCCTCGACGGTGTGCTCACTCAAGTCCTTACTGAGCTCGGGCGAGCTTTTCCAGAACCGCGCGGCGGGCAAGAAGCGGTCGGACACTTCGAACCCCGCTCCTGTGTGGATGGCTATCTGGGGCAGTGCAGAACCGTCGAAGTTCTCGTTTTGGTCATCGCCGATGATGATCAGGCAATCGAGTCGGTCGCGTCTAATGCTGTCCCGCAGCCGTTGAAGCCCGTTTTCAATATGCGTGTAGCGCGCCGCGGCGGCGTCGAATGGTTCTTCGTCTGTCTTTGGCGGGCAAGGTGCGTTCTTACCGCGTCGCAATGTGTAGTTCTTCCTGTTCTTTGTGCGGAAGAGTTCCCACCTGCTCGGCGGGATGAAAGTGAAGGCATGGGACGACGCGTAGCCCGCTACAATCTCACCCACGATTCCTCCTCCTCTGGAGTCACAGCGCTACCTGGTGGGAGAGAACGACTTCACGTTCTTCGTAGGCCGATTGCAGGATGGCGAAACATACTTCGAGCGTGGCGCGCCCCCAGCGACCGTCGTGCTGAACAGGGCGGTCCTGAGTGATCGCACGATGTAGTTCAGCCAACTCCGCGGCCCTGCCCCGCATCGTGCGCGCGACCGGTATTTCCTGCAGTCCGTCTTGCCCGTACACCACCAGGCCGTCGGGCGACTGCCTGATCGCGCCGCGTTCGCAGGACACCACGGTCAGGCCGAAGTAGGGGTGGTGGACGATCTCTCCCGGGGCGGAGTAACCCCAAAGTTCCTGAGATTCTTCGGTCGTCGTCGCAGCACCGTAGCGGCCCTGTTCCTTTTGAGCTTCCAGTGCGACTTCGAGTCGGTCGGGGTCCTGACTGAGCTGAGCGAAGTTGCTGGCCACCAGCTGGTTCGCTTGGGGGCTGCGGCGGCCGCCGTCTTCTGCCACCCACGAGTGCAACTCCGCGACAT
The DNA here is from genome assembly GCA_019749805.1 of Mycobacteriaceae bacterium. Taxonomy (GTDB): domain Bacteria; phylum Actinomycetota; class Actinomycetes; order Mycobacteriales; family Mycobacteriaceae; genus Mycobacterium. Next base: position 7,811 of record JAIEPH010000023.1, read on the forward strand.
CGAAGAAGGCTCGGCCGTCATAGACGAGCGTGGCCGAAGCTCCTGATTTGAATCCAAGGTGACAGGTGTATCCCCCGACGCATTCCCGGACGTCGTCCCATATTGTCGACGCGCGTACTGTTCTGGCCAGACCGCCGACTATTTGCCGCACGATATCGACCTGGTGGGGTCCCTGGTTGAGAACTGGCCCGCTGGTCGAGCGCAATTCCGAAGTCGGCCACGGTCGCCGGTTGAAGTCATTGAAGTTCCAGGTGTTGACCATGAGCAACTCGCCGAGATCGCCACTGCCTACGAGTTCGGCCATCGCTCGCACCGGCGCGTCAAAGCTGTGTGTGTGGCCGGCCATCAGCTGTACGCCCGCCGCGTGGGCCGCCTCAACCATTGCGGTGCAATCGTCGATCGACATGGCCAACGGCTTTTCGACGATCATGTGTTTTCTGTAATGTGCAGCCATTAGCGCATGCTCCCGGTGCAGCTCGGGAGGGGTAGCGATGTAGACGACGTCCACGCTTGGATCCGCGCACAGCTGCTCTGCGTTCGTGTAGGTCTGGCCCGAGAACTCGCTCGCGAAGCGGGCGAGCGAGTGTGGCCGGGTATCTGCTGCCGCCACAACCCGATACGGCAGTGTCGACATGTCCGGGTACTGCTGGAAAATTCTGGCGACAGCCTGACCGATTCCGAGAAATCCGAGGCCGAGTTCGCGTGAAGCGACATCTGTCATGTGCGACCTATCTGAGGGCTATTGCTGGGCTTTAGAAGAAGATCGAAATCGCTCGTGGAAGAACGCTATGAGCCAGAGTGATGGCCCGGGCGGCCAGAAGCAGGCCCGAGTCTTCGTCCCGGCGTAGCACGTCTTGTCGTTTGCCGATAAAGAAGTTCTCGTGGCGTTCATGGCGTACGAGGAACACCAATACGCTGGATCGGACGCTGAGCTCTTGATCGGACACATCGGTGACCAGGATGTCGCTGACTATGCGCTGGGTGATCGTACGCGGAGTTTCTCCCGGGGCGAGCCCGGTAGCCAGACGGGCAATTCTGAGCTTCAACGATTCATAGTCGTCGTTGAACAGCAGAAACGGCGGTAGGTCGTCATCATCGCCGAGCGGATGCGTGCTGGACTCTGGGAATGGCATCGTGTATCTGACATCCGGTGCCAATAAGCGCAGCCACTCGTCCAGCCGCCCATCGTCGAGAAGCATGGTCTCCCGGGCATAGAATTCATGTATTCGCAGCCGCAGTTCCACGTCCAACTGGCTGGTCTCCATGGCTACGCCGGCTCCGTCATGGTTTGGTTCCAGTGCCGGTAGAACTCACGCTGGTAGGTTTCGCTGACCTGTGGCCTGACATTGCCGGGTAACTCCGCGATCAGCGACTCCACCGGTTCGACGTCCTCGCCAAGTGAGTAGTTGAACGGCACCTCCCGGGCGATTCCCGTCTCAAGGGCGTCGGACAGCCGTTCGAAGTTTTCGTGATCATCGGGCGTCACGAGGCCGGCCGCCGACTGCCGCTGGCTCAAGACGAAGACCATGCGTTCCTTGACCGAGCGGGGCGCGGAGCTTTCCACCAAACACCACTCCCAAACCTCGGTCAACCGCGGTCCCCGAGGCTGCCACATGATGAAACCCCGGCCATAGAAGGCCGTGCCCATGCCAATCATGCTGAAGTTCGGGAAGATATTGGCCACATGAAAGCTGTAGGGCTGCACGGAGTATGCCGCCAACCGCTCGTCTTGCAGACGCTGCCGCTCGGTTAGCCAGTCGACCGCTTCGGCACCGAGCGTCTCGGCCTGGGCGAGATCGTCTTGATAAAAATTCTTGCCGACTGCGAGTTGTAGCAACCCATGGGGTGCGCCGCCATCGAGAACCACGCTGTAGTGCTGACCCTCGTCAATCGAGAAGTCAATGCGGGCAGTCCGCCCCGCTTTCGACAGTGCGGCGACCGATCCATGAGTGGCCGCAAAATGGTACTGGTCGCCGCCGAAGTTCTCGGCCAACAACTTCCAGTTGACGGGCATGAGATAGCGGTGCAGGCCGGGAACGACCTGCAGGCCGTTGGGGTCGCTGTCGAGTAGGAAGTTGTCGAGGTACCACAGCAGGCCCTCACCCAGATATTCGGTCAGCGGCGGCGCCGACTGATCCCAGCACGCAAAGATAAGTCCTTTGTAGGTAGCCACCCGCGGCGAAACCAGACCCATACTGGACTTGTCGAACTGCGGTCCATAGGCGCTTTCGGCCAGCGGAACACCGCGCAACTGCCCGGCGGTGTCGTAACTCCAGCCGTGGTAGCTACAGCGAAAGATGTTGGCATTTCCCTTGTCGAACTGACAGACTTTATTGCCCCGGTGCCGACACTTGTTCAGCAGCACACGAACACCGGATTCCTTATCCCTGCAGACGATCACCGCATCGTCGCCCATATAGGTCGTGCGGAAATCACCGGGCCTGGGGATCATGGACTCATGGCCGACGAACAGCCACGAACGCTTGAAGATGACTTCGAGTTCCCGCTGGTACACCGCCTCGTCGTAGAAGGCCGAGGAGTCGACGAGCCCCGCCGAGCCTGTTATGGAAGAGATCGTCTCCATCAACCTTGCCCTCGGGATGCGCGATCACCGTTGAGGTAGTCGGTGATGATCTGGTTGAACTCCTCCGGCCGTTCCCATTGCGGCCAATGGCCACAGTCCTCCATCAATGCGAATTCGGCATCGGGAATCAGCTCGGCTGCGCGCCGGCCGAAATCCACAGTCGCCGAGGGATTGTGACTCGTCCACAGAACTAGCGTGGGCGTGCTCAAGCTAGCCAGCCGCTCAGCCGTGAGATTGTCCTGCGCAGTGGCCGCTGATGGCGGCGCCGTCGCATTGGTCATCGCCGACCGCGATTCTTCGGTCTCGTAGAGCGCCCACCGCAGCGCCACCAGTTCATCGGTCAGATCGCGGTCCGGCTGGTGGAAAAGCCAGGCCATTCTCTCCCGTACATTCGCCGGACTGGGGTCAGCCAGGAATTGCTGGGTGAGTCGGGCAAGCTCTGCGCGCCCGGCAGCGGTGCGAGCCTCGGCATCGGCGCCGACCTGCAGTGTCAACCGCGCGCCGCACACGTAGATCAACCGGTCGACACGGTCGCGATGTTCCAGCGCAGTCCACGCTGCGATCCAACCTCCCAACGACTCGCCCAACAAGTGGGCTCGATCGATACCTTCCTGGTCCATGTATCCGAGAAGGTGACTGACATAGTCCTTTCGCCCCGGGGCGACATCGCAAGGACCGGTGAGACCGTGACCCAACAGATCCAGCGCATGCACCCGGAAATGACGCGACAGCGTCGACACGTTGCGTGCGAAGGCTTCGGCGTGACCACCTCCCCCGTGCAAGAGAATCAGGTCCGGACCTTCGCCCGCCTGAATTGTCCTAGTTCGGATGCCATCGACATACACGAAGCGTGTCTCCGCCCCAAGCAAGCTCACACAAATCGAAGTGTCTTTGAGCAACCTCGGACGTCCTCTCAGCAAGTTCGGTAACAACGTTTTACCACAGCTTCCGAATATCTGCAAGATAGAAATTTAGGCTTCTGTGTAAATGGGCTTGTCAGAGAAGCCGGCGCAGCGGTGCGGCTTCGCTGCGGTCGTGCCGCGGTCGTGTCAACAATTCCCCTGTGTCACAATGTCATTCGACACGTTGCGACCAACGCTGAACGCCACACTGGAACTCCCACGTGACACGTAGGAGGACGCAACCTAGCCGCCGAGCGAATCTTCTTCTCGGGAGTGCTCATTACCTGAGTGCAGCCGATCTGACGGGCCATTTCGAGCCGTAGGTATGCGAGGCGAGGACTGCCAAGCGGGCGTCAGAGCGCGCTCCGAAACTCCATAGCTAAGTACCGAGGTAGTTGTGAAGGCGCTCAACGTTGTAGAAGTCGTAGCATCGCCCGGTCAGTTCGAGGATGGGGCCCAATCCATATCGGCGGTCACAATCTTTTATCCGGCTACCGATCAGGAGGTGCGCTGGCCGGTCGGATAACTCTCCAAGCAATCTATAAGTTCGTTCAGTCGTGCGAGGAGCTGCTGCCTGTGTCGCGGGTTGATACCGGCAAAGAGTCCCTCGAGGAAGTCGTAATGACCGGGCAGAAACTCGGTCATGAACTGATCCCCCTTCTTCGAAATCGCGACCACTACCGAGCGCCGATCGCGGGGATTCATCTTGCGCGTGACCAACCCAGCCTTGGTCAGGCTGTCCACCACGCTCGTCAGGCTGGCTTGGCGTACAGAAATCGAATCGGCCAGTGCGCCCATCGTAATCGGCCCGTCGGCCCGCTTGAGGACGGTGAGAACATTGAATTGGCTCATCGAAAGGTCAACAGGCGCAAGCTCATCGACGGCTACCCGGCCGAACGCCGTCACGGCACGGTAGAGCGCAAGCGGGAGCGCCAATGACGAAGGATCGTGATCGGGTCCCGCTTCGCGGGTCTTGGCCGCGACCTGTTGGGCCATCGTCAACTTCTCGGTAGTCATGACGTCCCTCGCAACGTTGATCAGCGGTTTGGCACATCTCCGGCGTATTGATCATGATCATACCGGCAAACGGCCAGTGGTCTTTCTATACGTTCGCCGATATTCGGCGATTTGCAATTCAGCTAGCTATACAGCGTGAGCGCCTTTATGTCACGGCGTGGAGGTCGACTTCGGAGGCATCGACCGGATTCGTTTAAGAAGTTTTGTGCTCTCGGGGTAGGCACGGTCGCGAAACTCCGAGGCCGCAACGCTTTGGAAGAAGTCGACGACGACCGCAAGCGTTCTACTGCGGATACCGGCGTTCGTCGCCATTCTCTCCACCAGCGCGGAGTCTTTTTCGATGGTGCTAGCGGGTGCGCGGCTACGAACGAACTCAGTGTCGTGACGGAAATACGCTGCCGCCGTAGCGAGACCCGAGTCCCCCCCGCTGCACTCCGCGATCGCTTCGGCAACCTCGCTGGCCTTCAACCCCATCGCCTCAGCAATTAAAAGCGCTTCCGCAGAGGCGAGGTACCAACTGTACTTGACATGCTGGTTGAGGAGCTTGGTGGCGTAGCCCGCACCTCGTTGGCCGCAGTACACCAAGGTGCGGGCCACGGCGGCAAGGACATCGGCATCAGGGCCGAGCACCCCGCGCGGCCCTCCGACCAGAACGGTCAGGTCCGGCGCCTTTCGGCTAACGGGACAATCGACGAAGCGCCTCCCAACCGCGTCGTAGGCCTGCCCGATGACCGCTGCAACCTCGGGGTTACACGTCGACATATCCAGCAGGGCGGCCCCTTCGGGAAGGCCGGCCAGCACACCTCGCTCCGACCCGAGCGCGACCTCCAGCACCTGAGTCGGCCCCGGCAGGACCGTCAAAACGACGTCACATGCGCCGGCCAGCTCACGCGCGTCCCCAGCTGACTGGGCGCCTAGCTCTACAACTGGGCGTAACACGTCGGGCCGAATGTCGAAACAAACTACCGAATGGTCCGTCGCGAGAAGTGACGCTGCCAGGGCGGAGCCCATACCGCCCAAACCGATCACGCCGACCCGCCTCATGACACCGACCCCCGAATGTCGGGTTGTAAACCGACTACCGACACAGTCGGCAAATGGCAACTGCGGCCCGATGATTCAACCGACGGCTATCCCAGCGCAGGATCGGCGAATTTGACATTGTTTCGCTTGGCCGCCTCAATAAGGGCCTTCACGTCGCCGGGGCCGTTCGAGGTTTCATCCACATCTGAGAAGAAATCCAGCGCGCCCCCCGGGAAAGACGAGGTGGTAAGCCACCGGGCGCCCTCAGAGAGAACGCGATAGGCGTGCACGACGCCAGCCGGCACCCGAATCGCCTCACCCACCTGCAGGGTCGTTTCTTCGCCGCCGCGGCTCACCCACAGTTCGCCCTCGAGCACCACATAGCTTTCATCCCAAGGGTGTTGGTGCGGTGGAGGTCCAGATGATTGCGGAGCGCGCACATCGAACATCTGATACCCGTCGCCGACGAGAAGCGGGCGCATTTCCTCTGTCATCACTCGCAGGGCGGTCACATCATCGGCACGCCGCTTCGGTTGGAGCGAAGTAGACATTCCAGCTGCCCCCTCGTTGGTCGCGCACCATTGCATAATGTTTAGAGAACAATATATTTTCGCGTACTGAAGGTCAAGAGTTCAAGGATAGAGTCCCGCTTCATAAGATGATCGAGAGGTTCTTGGCGAGCAACACCGATTGATCGAGGAGTAGCCGGCGACGGCACAGTTGCCAGTCACCAGCGACACGGCGCAACCGGTCCTTACGCCGACCGACGAGCAGATCAGTCTCATCGGCGACCCGGTTTCGATACACCAGGAACCGGCAACTCACATCGACTTCCGCGCCGTCGATCCCCTCGATGCGCACGTTGGTGACCAGGTGTGACACTCGCGAGACGGGTTCTTCGGCCCAGTGCAGTCCTGTCATCAGCTGCTTCACCCGCAAAGCGACGGTCTCCTTCGTCTCGTCGAACCAGCAGATGTCGTTACCTTCCTGAGTCTGCTCCAGCTCCGCGAGGTCGTCGTAGGCGACGTTCGCCCGCAGTGGAACGGAGTACTCGTAGTCGTCGGTGAGCAGACCAAGCCACTCGGAGTAACGCCTTTCGTCGAGCAGGTCGGCTTCCCGATTGAGGAAATCGGCGATTTCGGCCTGGAGCAGCAACTTCTCGACCGCATCCTGCCTCGTGGCAATTTCATCGCCCGTCGCTCGGCTCACGACTGTGCGGCTCTCTCGTCGGATTTGGCGAGCTCGGTCAGTTGAGGCCACGAGAGGTTGTCAATGAACTCGGCCCATCGCCGGTAAAAGGCGCGTGCATTCACCTCTCCGGCGATGGGCTGGTGGGAATGAACAGCCTTGTCGAGCGCACTGGGAGTTTCCTTACCCAGTCCCTGCTGATAGTTGTAGGGATAGCGTCGGGCTATCACGCCCTGGCTGGCCTGCGTCGCGTAATTCCAGTTCTCCATATCGTCTTGCTCCGTCATCCCTCCGGGACCGGAGTAGCGCATGTAATAACGTCGCAGCCAATCACGTACATAATCGGGTGCGCTCTTGTCGATGAGGTACCAGCGCCACACCTCGGTTTCGGTCGGGCTGATCGGGTGTGACACCAGAATCGTCCTCGGAAAACCGGCGGAAAACGACATGTTGGGGAACATCGTCGCTGGTCCACGACCACCGAGCTGTCTGCCCTGCGCCTCCAACCGCTCTTTACGGAGTGCCCAGGCCTGGGAGAAGTACTCACTCAAGGCCGGTTCTTCGGCGAACTCAGGATAGGCGATCTCATACGCCAGGTTGTCCGACGCACCGTGACCCGTACGAAACGACGTCTTCACTCGGCCTTTCGAAAAACCACCCTGATCCTGTCGTTCACCGTGGCGCCGCGAATTCCTGCCGCCCGGGCCAATACCCACCTGCTCAACCGAGGCATGAGTCGTCGCCCCGTGATAGGTATCGCCGAGAAAATTCTCTGAAACGAACTTCCAATTCGACCTGATGCGCCACTTCTGCACTCCGCGGAACACCTCCGTAGCGCCCTCGGTGCCATCGAAAGCATCGGCCAGGTTGTCCAGCCAATAATGAAAGTCACCGACATACTCGTCGAAGTCCGGGGCAGCGGGATCCCAGCACGCGAAGATCAGGCCCTTGTAATTGTGGACCTTGGCAGCGCTGACAAGCCCCCAACTCGCTTTGTCAAGGTCATTACCGTAGGCCATGCTCTGCTGCGGCACACCGTGCAAATCTCCTGGAGTGGACACCAGCGAACCGTCCATCGAGTACGACCAGCCGTGGTAAGGGCAGGTGAACTGAAGCGCACGGCCCTCGTCATAGCGACACACCGCCATACCCCGATGACGACACGAGTTCAGCAGGACATTCACGCCACCCTGCGCGTCACGGGTCAACAGCACCGGATCCGAACCCATCCTCGACGAGAAGAACTGACCCGGCGCAGACACCTGCGAGGCATGACCCACAAACAACCAGGTCCGCGGAAACAAACACTCCAGCTCAAGGTTGAAAATCGAAGCATCGACGAAGATTTCCCGACTGATCTCCCCGCGATCGACATCGACGAGACTACGAGCGGTCCGATCCGCACCGCCTGAAGTACTCATTTCTAACGTCATCGGTACCTTTCCTTTGCTGTAATGCCCGAGCCACCCGTAGACAGCCGTAACTCAGATCGCCACAAACCGTCACGCCGTCTGCCAAGTGTCGATTTCACGTCGTACCTCGTAGGTAAACAATATTCTGATCGGTCTGTAATACATGAGAGCTCATATCGGTTGAGCGGCAAGCACATTCGGGAAACGACTCGTCTCCACCATGTATTGACGCATTGACCCCCTGGTATTTGCGCCGTTCACGGCCGTCTCGCTCACACCATTTCGAGACGTAGAGCCGAGACGGGGCAACTGCGAATTGCTGTGACGATCCGTGCCTCATCGCTCTCGGCTACCGTGTCATCAAGAATGACAACGGTTCCCGCATCACCGATGTCAAAGATGTCGGCCGCTGCGACGACACAGTTCGCGTAACCCTGGCAGACTTCCTCGTCCGCCTTGATGACACTCAAGGGAACCCTCCTTCTCCTACAGAACTCTGATTAGCATTGCTTTTCCCATCGAGCGTGATGGTTGCAATCCCTTGCACCGCTTGCCGATCCCCAGCGAAGACGCCGAATTGGAGATCAACGGCTTCTGCGCCCGCCTGCGCATGCTTGCCGGTCACAGTCCATCGCGCCTGCACCACATCGCCCGGGTGAATCGAGGCACTCATCTTGAATGGACCGAGGTGCACCAACCTGCCGCCAAGGCCCATCCAGCGACGAAGCCCGGTCTCGAAAAGGGTTTCCAGGCCACGAGTATTGAAGATGATGTCCGGCAGCCCCGCGGCATGCGCGGCCGCGGCGCTGTGGTGTATCCCGGAAAACATGCGATCCGCGGCAATGTTCATCACAATGCGTTGGTAGGTCAGGGCCAAAGCCGGTCCGCGCACTTCAGCACCGACCTCAACGTCGTCGAACTCAAGTGGCGTGGTCCAATCGACACGGATATCGGTATCTTGCACTTGAAGTGGGCGGGGACCTCGGTCGCCCTGCTGGGTGCGTGCGGAAGTGCCGGGCTCATGCCGAGGCGTGGAGGCGTCGTAGTTGAAGACGGTATTTCGGTTGAGCGCGACAAGTTCTCCAGAATCCTTCAAGTACTCTGATTCGTATTGCAGGAAGATTCCGGTACCGACCCGGGTTCGCTTCTGCTCTACCGAGATTATCGTCGTAGTCCCATGCAGCCTGTCCCCGAGGTATAGCGGTGTGTGGTACTGCCACTCGCTACTGACGTTGACCGATCGGCTGAACGGCAGAGCCAACGTGTCGGTGATATTCCCTGTCATTTCCTGCCCGTCGGCCAGATAAGGACTGGGCTGGCCGGGTGCCCAATACGGCGGTAGTCCCCACAGCGGAGTCATTGTCACCGGAGCCACGACGCCGAGGTAGCCGTGTGACTTCGCTGCCGCCTCGTCGTCATGCAGCGGGCAGGAAAAGGTGAAAACCTCTAATTTGCGGCGGATATCATTTTGCGTCACCGAGTCGGCGCCGCGGAAGCGGATCTTCTCACCGACACGATCGCGTAACTCGTCAGCGGCGGTCATTGCCCCGCGCTTCCGCAGTGGACAGCCGAAATGCCGGTAGCACAACATTATCGGCGACGTGCACGTAGACAACCTCGACGGCCGCATCCGCCAGCGTCGCTGTCCGGTCGGCAACTTCGTCCACTATCCGTGCCACCATCCGCACACCCTCATCCATTTCGACGACGGCACACACGAACGGGACGTCCTCGTCGAAACCGGGATGCAGCGCGCGGTGAATAACCGTGAAGCTGAATACCACTCCCCTACCCGACGACCTCTGCCAAGACCATGCGTTACTGCCGCACCCGACGCACGCCAGGCGAGGAACATGACGCCAACGACCGCAGCTTGAGCATCGCTGAAACGACAGCTCTTGACGTCGGCAGTGGCCGTAAAACTCCGCCGTGAGACCTTCCAGGGATGGCAGTGGCGGTGTTGCGACATCCGCTCCCATTCGCGTCACACCGGGCCTCTCGTGAACACGCCGGTCACGACGCTGTCACCGACGCAATATGGCGAGAGCACCTGAACCCCATCCGCCGCCCATACCGGTCACTACCGCTAATTCCGCATTGTGGACCTGCCGCTGGGCTAAACCCCCGCGCAGCTGCCGCACCGCCTCGACCAGATTGTTCATCCCCTGCACGTGCGCTTCGGACAGCAAACCGCCGTTGAGATTCGTCGGCAACGAGCCGTCGGCGGCTATATGGCCGTCGAGCACGAAATCCGCTGCTTCGCCGGCCTTACAGAACCCGGTCGCTTCGATCTGACGCAACACGTTGATCGTGAAACTGTCGTAAACCTCAAACAGATCGATATCAGACGGGGCGACACCAGCGTCGGCAAATGCGCGCGGCGCCGCCTCGGCAAGCCCGATCTCCAACGGGTCTGCCCTGTTGGCGAATTCATCGACGGGAAATGGGCGCCCTTCCGCCACACTCATCACAAACACCGGCCGGTGCGGACCGTCCGCCGCACAATCGGCCCCTGATACCACCACCGCAGCTGCCCCGTCGGTCTCCAAACTGCAATCGAACAAACGAAACGGCGTACTGATCGGTGGAGAGTCGAGATATTCCTTCATCGTCAACTCACGGCCGCACATCACCGCATTCGAGTTGAGCTGCGCGTTAGCGCGAAACGCAACTGCCACGGCCCCCAACGCTTCAGGCGGCACGTCGTACTTCCGGACGTATCGGTCGGCCACGAGCGCATACTGGTGCACAGCCGACACCGCGCCCTGTGGGGCGTAATAGTCCCGAACAACCTTGCCTATCGCCATCTCCGCGCTCGACGCCATCCCGCGGGCACGCGGACCGGAGTACCCACACCAGCCCGCGGCAATGAGGACACTACGCGCGACGCCCGACCACACCGCCATCGCCGCAGTGGCCAGACCCGCCACACTTGCCGCCCCTCCGGTATGGGATGTCACCGCGTAACGAAGTTGTGTCAGGCCGAGATTCGCTACGAAGTCTTCGGCCGTGCCACCGTTGATAGGGCAGATGAGGCCATCGATCTCACCAGGCGACATCCCGGCATCCACAATCGCGGCACGGGCTGCTTCAAGTTGCAGGCCAAGGTCTGTTGCCGACTCAGTACCACCACGACGATAGACCGTATGACCAACGCCGACGATGCAGGCCTTGTCGCGCAGCGCAGTCAATGCCCGGGATCCTCTCCGTCGACGTCGACCGCTCCGACGACACCCCTAGATACCAGGGCCTCGTACTGCGAGTCGGCCAAGCCGAGCCACTCAGTCAGCACCCTTTTGCCGTGGATCCCGAGACGGGGCCCGGTGCTGCGTACGGATCCGGGAAAGTTCGTCAGCCTCGGCACCACCCCGGTGACACGGACCGGACCCAATTCCTGATCAGCGACCTCGACGAGGCTCTGGCGAGCCGCGAACGTGGGACTTGAGAACATCTCTGCCGGCGTGAATATGCGCGCAGCAACGACGCCCGCACTCGCGCAGGCCTTTTCGACAATATCGGAGTTGTTTTCGGCGAACCACTTCCGAACCATCTCGCCGAGCTCTTCGCGGTGCAACATCTGCAGCTCCTGAGTCGCGTACCTCGGATCGTTGCGCAGAGTCGTGCCGCCCAACAGGTCGAGAAGGCTCTGCACTGACCGCACGGTGCCGGTCGCCACGGTGTACCACACCCCATCGGAACTGAGATAAGTATCTGACACCGGTGACGGGCTGACCTGGAACTGGTTGCCCTGACGCTCGGCAACAAAGTTCAACTGGTCGTAGAGGATGACCTGCCAGTCGATGCCACGAAACAGTGATTCGTAGAGAGCCAGATCGATACATTCCCCATCGAAGCGAGTCCCGATCACTTCACGTTTGAACAGTGCTCCGGCAACAGCGAAAGCACCCATGATTCCTGTCGTCACATCGCCCAGGGAGAAACCGAAATGTGTCGGTGGTCGGTCAGGGTGGCCGGTGATGTGTACCGCTCCGCTCATCGCCTCCCCGACCCGTCCGTATCCCGGCTTCGCACTCTCCGGGCCGATCTGGCCATACCCAGAAATCCGCAACATGATCAGCCGCGGGTTGGCTGCGTGCAGTTCCTCCCATCCCAGTCCCCAACGCTCGAGCGTTCCCGGACGGAAGTTTTCGATCACCACGTCTGCGCGTTCGACCATTTTGCGCACCAGCGCTTGCCCCTCGGGTAGGCGCAGATCGATAGCCACGCTTGACTTGTTCCGGGCCGCGGACTTCCACCAAAGGTGCACTCCGTCCTTCGTGGGACCGGACCCGCGCAACATGTCGCCCGAGCCGGGGTCTTCGACCTTGATGACCTGTGCTCCGAAGTCGCCGATCAACGACGCAGCGAAAGGCGCCGCGATCACGTGCCCCAGCTCGAGGACCGTGAGACCGTCGAAGAGGCTCTCCATATTCGCGGACACTTAACTCCTTTGGTGCGGCGGCGTGATATCCACTGCGGGGTACCGGTCGCAGCTATGCCGATGGGTCGATCAGTATTTTGATGTGTGCATCGCGGTTGATGCGCAATTCCTCGAAACCGTGACTGACCACGGCATCCAACGGGATCTCATCGGTGATGAGTTCACTTAGGCTGAGGGCCCCAACAGAAATCAAGGTGAGAATTGCCGGAACCTGACTTTGGGCTTCGTAACAAAACGAGAAGCCGATATTGGCTTCGCGCATGATGCTTCGATTGACGTCGATACCAGCCGCGGCCTCCCAAATCGCCACGACCATCAATCGACCGCGGGGGCGGAGAACGCTCAACGCCGCGTCAAGCGCGGGTTGTACGCCCGCAGCGTCGAAGGAGACATCGACGCCGTTTCCGTGTGTCAACGTCTGAACCACCTCGACTGGATCCTCGACCAGAGGATCGATTACGCATGTAGCCCCGACCCGGTGGGCGGCGACGCGGCGGGATGCCGAAACCTCACTGACGATGATCTGAGTCGCACCTTGAGCAAGGCAGAACTGCGCAAGGGCAAGGCCGATCGCGCCGGCACCGGCAATGAAGACGGTCTCACCCGCTGCCAGCCGGCTACGGCGAACAGCGTGGTACGCCGACGCGATCGGTTCGACGACGGCAGCCTCGACGAGACTGATGTCATCCGGGATGCGAAACAACGCCTTCGCCGACACCGAGGCGTAGCGGGCAAGTGCCCCGTTGAGAGCGAAGCCGATGAAACCGACTGTCCCACAGAGTGCTTCAGCGCCCTGTTTGCAGGAGCCGCATTCACCGCAGCCGAAAACACCGACGCCGCAAACCCGGTCACCTTCCGTGAACTCGTGCACGCCGGGCCCGACGCCGACCACCGTCCCGGAATATTCGTGCCCCATGACGACCCCTGGCGCAGCATGCATCGGACCGGCGATGTACTCGTGCAGGTCTGTGCCGCAGATCCCCGCTCGGGCCACCTCGATGACCACTTCTCCCGCACGTGGACTCGGATCGGGAAGTTCTTCGATTCGCACGTCTTCGCGACCGTGATAAACAGCTGCGCGCACCTACCGGCCTACCTTCAGGACGGACCCGGATTCTTTCGGCAGCACCGACTTTCGTTGGCCGGAGTCTCGGCGGAGGTGCCGCCAGGTTGATGTCAAGCTCACCGGCACCTTAGATCCAGAATGACAGGTTGTGCGTGGGCAACGTGGTGTGATCCAGCAGGATCTCGCGCTGGACCAGTTTCCAACCCCCCTCGTCGCGACGAATAATGTCTCGGCGCTCGGCAGAGACTGTCTCCGCCTTGGCCTCGTCCGCGCGCGTGCGCACCAGCAATGCATTCGAGGTGACTCGGTACCGACCGTCGCCGTCACCAGACCTGACCCTGACGTTGGTTATGAAGTGCCGGATCCGCGAGGGAGGATCCTCAGCCCAATCCGACGACGTTCGGTGCCGCTGAATACGCATCTTCAGGCTCGTGTAGTTATCGTTCAAATGCATGGAGCGCTCAGAAAACCCCCGTCCCCCTGCTCTTCGAAGCGTCTGACGGACGCGCGCGAAATAGTGCACATCCGGTGCCAGCAATCCCAGCCACTCCTCGAACTCATCGCGATCCAACAGATCAGCCTCGTCGAAAAGGAAGTCTTCGATTTCCTCACGCACCTCCCGCGAAACCCTCGCAGCTTGAGGTGGATCCTGCGGCAGCGTTGTCGTCATACGTTCTCATCCCTTCTCGGGGTGGCCAGATAGTCGAAGTACTGCTTCCAGTACTCGCGCTGATTTTGTTCGGCGTAGCCACTGGCCAACGGTCGTCCCGGACCCAGCCACGTTGGATCAGGGGCCAAGTTGTCCAGTCCCATCTCCACGTTCAACTCCACACCACCAGCCAACTCGCCGCGGGTTCCCTTGGTAATAGCCTGGAATATCTCGGCGTCATCCTGCTCGAAGACGCCCCCAACCCCGAACGTCCGAACATAAGTCTCAAACGATTGCTGCTTGAATTCTTCGGGCGCATTGCGCTCCACAAAGAACCACGACCACACCTCCATGCGCGCCGCGTCCAGAGGACGCCATTGCCGCAAGGTCAGAATGGGCACCGGCATAGACTCGCCGTCCTTGGCGATGAAGGCGTTCAAGAAGGACAAGTTCGGGAACACATTGCCATGAATGAACATTGTCCGTTTCAGCATCTCGCCATGGACGTCATCGCCGTAACCTTCGCTGAGACCGGAGACGATCTCCTCGGGATAGCCCATATACGGTGGTGCGGGTATGCCGGGGGGTGCGCCTAAAACGCCCGCCCCGTGCCCCCCCGATAGGCTGACGTGCGCCGGCGAAACGGCCACATTATCGGGCGGTAACAACCCCAACTCGCACATGGAGCGGTGCGTCATGACCGTGTGATAGCCGTCCCCAACAAAATTGTCAGCGCCTGTCTTCCAGTTCGCGTCAATCACCCAACGCTGCGGAGCCCCCCACACCTGAATGCCGGCCGCGCTCTTACTCATCATCAAGTCGAGATACCACCGCATATCCCCGAGGTACTCATCCAGCCCTGGGGCCTCATCTGACACACACCCGAAAACGAGGCCCGCGTACGAGTCGAGCATCGGCAGAGCGCGCAACCCTAGCCGACTCTTGTCGAACGCAGCACCGTAGACGGCCTGCTGCGCAGGTATCGCGATGAGATCACCGTTGTTTCGATAGGTCCAACCGTGGTACGGGCACTGGAATGCCGACTCATTCCCCACCTCGGTTCGGCAAAGCAGCGTGCCGCGGTGCCGGCACGAGTTCGACATCGCCCGAATCGTCATATCCTGCTGCCGCGCAACAATAATAGAGTTATCAGCGATGTAGCGGACAACATAATCGCCTGGATTAGGGATCTCGTCTTCGTGGCAGAGAAACTGCCATGTCCTGCCGAACACTCGCTTTATTTCAAGCTGGTAGAGCGCCGCATTAGCAATGAGAGACGCAGGGAGGCGGCCCTTCAGGATGGAGCCGCGCGCATTCTCTAATAGTCGCATTGTCGTCGCATCAGGCGCCATCGAATTCACCAGGCGCACCTTCCTGTCGATTCCTGCCTGCAGAAACATGAGCACTTACGTGAGCTACACCACTGCGAGTTTACATAGGATAGCAACTGTTTGCAAGCTATTATTTAGGCTACCGTGGTACCTGCAGTGCTAGGTGGCATCCCTGCAGACCCACGCCGGGGCACGCCAGGATTAACTGGGTATTCCTGTATTTCATTTGGCCCCCTGGAAACTCGGCGACGAACAACGCGCAAACTTCGAGGATGATCGGTGGGCTCGATGGCCGAAGTCCATCACCACCACGAGGCGCGCGCCTAGTTCAAGCCGTCTATGCGCCGACTGGTGGACTGACAGCCGTTCGTTCAGCGTTCACGCCGCGGTGTTTGGCGGGAGCGCTGATTTTGGCTATCGCGTCTCGCAAAGCCTTTAGCTCGTTACTATCAAGTGCCGCAAGCGCTTCGGGAGCCGGGTCGTCGATCCCATGGATCGCGGCCACCATCGACCAGCCGCGGTCGGTCAGTGAAACCACTTTGCATCGCCGGTTGGTGGGAATAGTCTGACGCATGACTAGCCCGCGGTCCTCCAGATCGTTGACCGCCACCGTGGCCGCCGGGGCATCGATTGTCACGGCTTGCGCGACCTCTTTGACGGTCATCGAACCACGGGCCAGCCGGAGCAGGATTCGGATGCGACTGAATGGCAGCCCCGTTTGGTCGGCGGTCGCTCGCCTCCAGCTGTCGCGGTTGTCGGTGACCAGTGTGGTCATCACGCGCCAGACCTCGTCCGCTTCTGGATTATGCGACACCGGCAGCCTCCCGTCGCGGATCGGTTCCTGCGATCAGCGGCGCCAGGTGCTCTGCTGAGCGCAGCGCACGCTTCGACGTCGAATAGACACCGAGCGCGATAATTAGCACACCAACTCCGGCGAACACCAGCCAAAGCGGCCGGGCGGAGACCGCGAAATCGACGTTGGTGTCGCCCAGTGCCGTACCAGCGACCGAACCGCAAAGGGCCACACCGATTCCCACGCCCACCTGGCGGCTGGTGGACGTGATGGCCGCCGCCGCACCGGCACGGTCGATCGGCATACCGCTGACGGCCGCGTTGGTGATCGGTGCGTTCACCATCGAAGTACCGATGCCGAAGACCGCGAAGGCGACCAGCATCTGCCATTGCGGGGTAGCGTCGCTCAACTGCGCGAACATTAGAGTCGCGGCGGCAATCAACGCCCCGGCGATCATCAGCGACGGTCTGGCACCGAATCGCCCCACCAGCCGGCCAGACAGAGGTGAGAAAATGAGTGCGCCGACGGCGACGGGCAGAAACATCAGGCCCGTGTGCATCGCGGAGAGCCCCCGCTCCCCTTGCAAATACATCGACATCATGAATACGAACGCGCCCCATGCAGCGAATGCGCACACCGCGATGGCCGTCGCCGAAGCGAACGGGATGCTGCGGAAGAATCGCAGCTCGACGAACGGGTCGGGGCGGCGTGACTCGTAGCGCAGGAAAATCGCGAACGCAATGGCTGAGAGTCCGCATGTGACGACGACACGCGTGTCGGTCCAGCCCATTCCTGGCCCCTCGATGAGCACGAAAACCAGTCCGAACAGGAAGGCCATGCCCAGGCCCAAGCCGATCAAGTCGACGTCGCGCATGGTGACCGACTTGGATTCGGGAACGAAGACAGCGGTCAATAGTACGGCTACTGCGCAGATCGGCACGTTGACCCAGAACACTGCTCGCCAGTCGACGTACTCGATAAGTATTCCGCCCGCGATCGGACCCAACGCCATCGAGATGCCTACGACGCCCCCCCATATGCCGATCACACGCGCGCGCTCCACTCTGCCGGTGAACACCTGCGTGACGATCGACAATCCAGCAGGGGTGAGCATCGAGCCGCCGATAGCTTGCAGGAAGCGGGCGCCGATCAGCGTTTCGACGTTGGGAGCCACGCTGCAGAGTAGGGAGGCCGATGCGAAGACCATCAACCCGATCTGCAATGTGCGCCGCCGGCCGAATCGGTCGGCGGTGGCACCCGACAGCAGCAACAGCGAGGCCACCATCAAGGTGTAAATGTCGACGAGCCATTGCATTTGCGAAGGCGACGCCGAAAACTCGGCGCGGATGCTCGGGATTGCAACGTTGACGATCGTCACGTCAGTCGACACAATCAGCACGCTCATGCAGCAGGACGCCAAGACGAAGGCCTTACGTCGGCGGCTTAGCTGTCCGACAGCACTTTCATTCACAGAACTACGACCCCTTCGCTGCGGTGTCCGGCGGTCACCGCTGCCCGACTTCGGTGCGGTGGACCTCGAACGCGTCGCGTCACATTGAAGCTTCGGTCACCTACTTACTAGGTCTGGGAGGCGACTAGACGGTGCTCCGAATCCACTGCTACGCATTGACATTCGCCGATCCGTGTCCGACCGGGGATGGACGCGCCTTATTCCATGGTGACGGTTACCGCCTTGACTTGTGTGTAGGACAGCAATTCCTCCGTAGATTCTTCCGATCCAACGCCTGATGACTTCCAGCCTCCGAATGGCAACCCCCAGTAGTGGCGTGCGCTGCCATTAATCCAGACGTAGCCGGCATCAAGTCCCGCAGCCATGCGGTGACCCTGGCTTAAGTCGTTGGTCCACACCGCGGCGGTCAATCCGAACTCGACGCTGTTGGCGACTTGAACAGCCTCGGCTTCGTCGCGAACGGTTAGCACCGAAAGAACGGGCCCGAAGATCTCGTCGCGGGCGACGGCGGCTTGTGGTGCCACGTCGGCCAATACGGTCGGTGCGACATACCAGCCTTCGGGCCCAACACCCTGCGCGCGTCCCCCACCGGTAAGCACGCTGGCGCCGGCCGCCCGTCCTGATTCGATGGCCTGCAGCGACTTTGAGTATTGCGCTTGGTCGATGACGGGTCCCATGTCTGTGCCGTCAACGAGCGGGTCGCCTACCTTGATGGCAGCGACTTGATCGACGACCAAATTAATAACCTCGTCAGCGATCGCTTCGTGCAGCAGCAGTCTGCTTGTTGATCCGCATGATTGGCCGGCTGTGGTGGTGAAGTTCATCCCTATGACGGCGCTTTTGGCAGCCGCCTCCAGGTCGGCGTTGGGCATGACGATCATGGGGTTCTTGCCGCCGAGTTCCAGCGTGACGTATTTGACGCCGTGCTCGGCGGCCAAGCGCTGAATATGGCGGCCCGTGCCCGGGGAGCCGATAAAGCCGATTCGCCGGACTAGTGGATGAGCGACCAACGCGGCGCCGGCAGTCGCCCCATGTCCGGTTACCACCCCAAATAGGCCTTCGGGCAGGACCTCCCCGGCGAGCTCGGCGAGCCGGATGGCCGACAACGGTGTCTGATCGGGCGCTTTGAGCACCACGGCGTTTCCCGCCATCAGCGGAGCGGCGATCTTGGCTCCTGCAAATAGGACAGGATGATTGAAGGGCACGATTCGAGCAACCACGCCGTACGGTTGCTGCAGCGTGTAGTGCAGGTTCGCCGAGAGAGGGATAGTCCGCCCGCCGAGGTTGAGCGCGCCGTCTGCCATCAGCTCCAACACGTCGGCCGCCCAAGTGACATCGTCGCGCATCGCAGGCAATGGAAAGCCGCCGTCAACGGCGTCGAGCAGCGCGAGTTCTTCGGAGTGATCGCGCATGAGTGTCGCCAAAGCCCGCAGCGCGGTGGCGCGCTGGCGAGGCGTCCGCAGCGCCCACTCGCGTTGAGCGGCATGTGCAGTTGTCACCACCCTGTCGACATCTTCGCCGCTGCAGTCGGGCACCTGGGTCAGCACGTTGCCGGTGCACGGGTCCTCGACGTCGTAGACGCTCTGGCTCTGCAAAGTCGCGGCACCTAGGGGTAGCGTCCACGTTCTCATGACTGCACTGCGTGCGTCGTCTACCACTCGTAGCCTCCTTGACAGTTGACACGTGCCCCTATGTTCGTACGTGTCCTCTTGCTAGCAGATCGGATCTCCGCAATGCAGAGAGTTTAGCTCATCGCAGGTGTGCTACCAAGGCTTCGTGGCCTGCCAACTGGCCGTATCACCGCACGGTTTCGAAGAATTCGCGGACGTCGTCGACAAAGAGACCCGGTTGTTCCAAAGCGGCGAAGTGCCCGCCGCGCGGCATGGTCGTCCAGTGGGTGATGTTGTAGATCGGTTCGCACCAACTTCGTGGTGAGCGCAGGACCTCCTTGGGAAAGGCAGCAATACCGGTGGGCAATTCCACACGAGTTGTCGCGTCCAGGGTCTTGAAGCTCTCCCAGTACAACCGGGCCGACGAGGAGCCACTGTTGGTAGCCCAGTAGATCATGACGTTGTCGAGGAGCTCATCGCGGCTGAGCACGTTCTCGGGATGCCCGTCGCAGTCCATCCACGCTGCGAATTTCTCGACGATCCACGCCATCTGGCCGACTGGCGAATCGGCCAGTCCGTAGCCTATGGTCTGTGGCCGGGTGGATTGCTGCTCGGAATAGCCTGTCCCCCAACGCTGATGAGCCGTCAGGGCGGCCAGGGCCAGCTGTTCTTCCTCGGTCGGATCGGCGATGCCGCCCGCGGGAGGGTAAGCGATCGGCATGTTCAGATGGATGGCGGCGCAGTGGCCGCGGTTGCGGCCCATTTGTGTGGTGATAGCTGCTCCCCAGTCGCCGCCTTGGGCACCGTAGCGCTCGTAGCCAAGTCGCAGCATGAGCGCCTCCCACGCCTGCGCGATTCTTTCAACACCCCACCCGGAGTGGGTGGGCTTGCCGGAGAAGCCGTAGCCGGGAAGCGCCGGGCAGACCACGTGGAAGGCGTCCTCGGCGCGTCCGCCGTGGGCAGTCGGATTGGTCAGTGGCTCAATCACGTTGCGGAACTCCACGATCGAGCCAGGCCAACCGTGGGTGATGACCAGCGGGAAAGCCTCTTCGTGCGGAGATCGCTGGTGAATGAAATGGATGTCCACGCCGTCGATTTCGACGATGAACTGATCGAATCGGTTGAGGGCGGCTTCACGGGACCGCCAGTCGTATACGTCGGCCCAATACGCGGTCAGGTCGCGGGTGTACCCGAGTGGGATGCCCTGGGTCCAGTCCTGTACACACTCGGCTTCGGGCCAACGGGTCCGCGACAGACGCGTTCGTAGATCATCGAGAACGTCATCAGCGACGTCGATGCAAAACGGTCTCACCGCCGGCAGACCACTCAAAATCCCACCTCCTCACACGCTGCCATCGGGCTGACGAGGGAGACACCAGCAGACCTTGAGGTTGGGATGGTGCTCATTTCGGCTCGAAACCCGATATCAGCCAGCGGGATCCGACTTTGTCGAGGCTGACCTGAACGACGGAGTCGGTGTCTGTCGGCGCGTCGTTGCCCACGGTGGTGGTTTGGTCGACAAACACCAAGACGATGGCACGGTTCTTACCGGCGGACACGGAGGCAGCGGCTGACACCCTGGCGGTGGCCGAGATTCGCTTCTGCTGTGCTCCCGGAATTACGACATCGTCGGTCAACGATGTATATGAGTCGCGAAGCGGTCCCGTCAGTCGATCGCGCGCATCCTTCAGTTTCTCGGCTGCCGTTTCAGGCGTGTAGGACAGCATCGCGACCGTCGCTTCGGTGGCGACCTGAACGGTTTCCGCGCGGGCGCGGTCCGTGCCAGCGGCGGTCCCCGCTTGATACTTGAAGTAGGCCGCACCCAGCGCCAACAACAACGCGATAAAGGGCAAGAGCCAGAATGCGAGCATCCGCACAAAGGTGCCGCGACGATCGTCTGTCGAGTCGACATCGCCAGGGTCCTGGCATTCTGGCGCGTCGCCGGACTCACATCCCGACGAGTTGCTCGATGCGTTCCCGGGTGATGGCGGTGGATCGTCGACTTCGGCGGAGTGGACGGCATCATCCTGTTCATCTTTCGCTGGTGAAGTCCTCACGATACGAACTCCACGTCGGCGACCTTCACATCGTTGCCAACCTTCTGCACCGTGACGCGCATTCGCCATGCTCGGGGCTCCTGTTCGGGCCCATCGCCGACAGTGGTCTTCACGCTGACCGCGACCAGCACTTGGGCCGTGTCATGAGACTGGGACTCCAAGCCCGCCTCAGTAATGGTGCCGACCGATTTGGACTTCACTTTGTTGACCACGTCGATGAATGGTTGTGACCGCTGGGAGAACTCGTCGTAGAACGTGCCAGTCGCCGAGTCGAGAATGCGCTTAGTGTCGGCATCGGCGTGCTGCCAGTCGATCGTGGTTAGATCCAGTGCTCCTTGACGTCCGACCTGAACAAACAGCTGCCGTTGTTCGGAGGACTCATGCGTTTGGCGGGCCTGGTAGCCCAGCCAACTGGCTAGTGCGGCCATCGTCACGGCCGCCAGCAACCCCATCACAAGCGCTAGTCGCTGCGGCGGCATCGGGGTTCGCGAGGGGGGCGCGGTGTCCCCATGTTGTTTTTCGTTGGCGACTTCGGGGTCCCCGCCGTCGGCGCCTTCGGCCGAACCGACATCGACGGTGTCATCAGGGGCCGTCCCACTCGCTGTGGGATCGTCGGCCGGGTCGTCGGCGGTGTGGATGGTCACCGTTCACCGTCCTTTGGCGGAAGCAGCATGTCCTGCCAGGTCTGATCCCCGGCAGCATTCCGGCCCAAATCCGCCTGCCTGTACTGTTTTCCATCCGGTCCGATGTAGCTGCCTGTGCTCGGGTCGTACTCGGCGACCGGAATCGGGGCGGTCGCCGGCACCGGGGTGGGCGGTGGCGTTCCTGGCGGCAGCTGCGGAACCGCCTGACCGGACAGCGTCGCATTCGGATCGCCTTTCCAGTTGGTGCCGTCGTTGAGTGGTACGTAGTTTTCGTCGCTTTCGCACATCTTCACCGTGGGCGCACGCTTTCCCGGCCGAGTCACACAGGGCAGGTTGCGCGCTCCGCGGACGTTCGTGAGGCCGGATTCCTGCGGTATCCGGCAGTAGAAGTCACCGGCGGGCTTCGGTGGGTAATCCACTTCAGACGGTACGCGTTGCTGTTGGGCGGGTAGGTATCCCGTTCTGCACGGCGGGGGCACATTGAGGTTCAGGTTGAAGGACAAGAACACACCTTTGTAGTCCTGTTTGGTGTTTCGGTTGGCCAGTGCGGCACCTTGGAGGCCGGCGATCTCAATCGGGTAGAGGGCGAGGATCTGCTCGAGATTAGGTTGATAGGTCAGGGCCACTTGCCCGAGGCTGACCATATTGGCCAGCAGGATGGGCAGAGTGGGCCGTACGCGGTCAAACAGCTGACGTACCTGGTCAGCGGCGGGGGGTCCGTTGACCAGTAGGCCTTTCACCGATTCGTCGTGCAGCTGCAACTGATTGGTGATTTGAGCGAGATTGGCTGCCCAGGTCTGGATGGAGTCGGAGGTTTCGGTCTGGGTATCAAGGACGGGCTTGGATTCGTCGATCAGGGTGGTCAGTGCAGGCAGGTTGTTGCGCGCATCGATCGCGAGCGTGGTGGCACCCCGGGTCAGCCGGGAAAGTTCAGGCCCCAGACCACCGAAAGCCGTGTAGGACTCGTCGATCACCGTTTTGAGGTTGTTGCGCGGGATCGCTTGGACACCGGTGTTGACACCCCGCAGCAGTGCGTTGATGTCGGCAGGGACCGAGGTGCGGTCGGCCGATATCACGTCGCCGTTCTCCAACGGCGCGCCGTCACCGCTTCGCGGGACGAGGTCGACGAACAATTCGCCTACCGCGGTCTGGCTGCCCACGTGAGCGTCGAGGTCGGCCGGGATCTTGATGTCTGACTGCAGCGACAGCACGGCGTCGACGCCCGTGTCACTGAGGCGGACATCTGAGACCCGGCCTACCGTCGCGCCGCGGTAGGTCACGTTGGCGTTGTCGTACAGGCTTGCTGAGTCCTGAAGCTTCATGGTGACCTGATAGCGGCCGACACCGAAGAGCAGGCTCGGCAGCCGAAGGTAGTAGAAGCCCATGGTTCCACCGGCCAACAGCGTCACCGCTCCGAACACGGCCAGCTGCACCCGAACTCGTTTACTCAGGTACATTACGGTCCTTGGTCCAACCGGTAGGGGACAATTAGCGGATTTCGCGCGGTGTAGGGGCTTGGCAGTTGCCCGATCGTGCGGCCCCACTGCAATTCGAGTTCGGTGAGGTTGCCTTCGAACCGGGTACCGGTGAATAGCGCCGCGTCGATGCGACTTAATGTCAAGTCGACGATGGTGGTGATATTGGCGTAATCACCCCGCCACCACTTGGTCAGGTTGTCTTTCACAAACGGAATCGTGGTGAACAGGTTCAGTGAACGGGTCAACGCGGGACCGGCGTTCGCCAGTGATTCCAGTACCGGTCCCAGGTCGTTCAAGATCTGGATCAATGACTCCTGCGACTGGTTGACTGTGTCGGCGGCCAGTGCGCCGAATTTGCCGAGCTGGTCGACCGCCTCCACGAGCTGGTCGCGTTCGGCGTTAATCACCGCCAGCGCGTCGGGAATCGTTTCTAGCGCCTTGTCGATGACCGGTTTTTGTGCGGCGAACTGGGCGGCCAGATTGTTGAGGCTCTCGGTGGCCGCGATGATGTCGTCGATTTGACCGTTGACGTTGGCGGTGAAGGTGTCCAGTTGTGTGAGCAGGCTGCGGAATTCGTTTTCGCGGCCTCCCAGCGCGGACGTG
The DNA here is from genome assembly GCA_019749805.1 of Mycobacteriaceae bacterium. Classification (GTDB taxonomy): domain Bacteria; phylum Actinomycetota; class Actinomycetes; order Mycobacteriales; family Mycobacteriaceae; genus Mycobacterium. Next base: position 32,080 of record JAIEPH010000023.1, read on the forward strand.
AGTGCTGTGGTGATGTCCTGTACCTGCCCCACTCCGCCGCCGTTGAGCAGGAGGGAGACCGACGCCAGGGTCTGTTCGGTGGACGGGTAGGCCCCAGCCGAGGACAACGGAATCAGCGAACCGGCCCGGAGTTTTCCCGCCGGGCGAACATCGGTGGGGGGCGCCAACTCGATGTGTAGCGAGCCCAGCAGGCTGGTTTGACCCAGCGACACGGTCGAGTTGGCGGGAAGGTCGACGCCACCATCGAGTGCGAGGGTAAGCAGCGCATGCCACCCTCGACGCTCGATCTTCGTGACCGTACCCACATTGACGTCACCCACTCGGACACGCGAGTTCGGCTGAAGGTTTTCGACATCGGGCATTTCGGCTTGGATCGTGTAAGAGCCCTGCCCGTGGCCTTGCGTCCCGGGCAGCCGAAAGGAGTTCAAGCCGCGAAAACCGCATCCCGGCAGCGCGGCGATGGTCAGCGCGATCACGAGCACCGCGGCGGCACGAAAGCAGCGCTTCCCCGTCATGAGCCGCCCCCGGGTGGAATCATCATGCCGGGCAGCCCGGCGGCCGGATCGGTGGGCTGACCCGACGGGCCAGAAACCGGCACCGGGGCTTCAGCAGGCAGCGCTGGCCCGGCAAGCGGTGGCGGCGCATTCGGGTCGGAGGCGGTTGCATCGGGTGGCGAAATCGGTTGCGGCGGAACGTAGTCCGGCCGCATCCAGTCCTCACTGTACGTCACTTCATTCGGCCGGGCGCTGGCCTGGACGAACGGGTTCACCCCGATCGGGGGGAAGTTATATTGGCGGTTCTTGATGATCGGCGCCAAGTACTGCACGCATAATTTCGCCGATTGTTCGCTGTTCAGTCGCGAGGCGGCCTGTACTGCGCCGCACAAAAAAGTAATTGGATCCGAAAAGTTGGCGACGTTGAGCACTCCGGTGAGTGTGCCCTGGGCGGGCTTGTAGAGGTTGGCGGCGTTTGACAACGTCGTCGGCGCGATATGCAGCAGCTGTTTGATGTCGTCGATGCTGCCCGTCAGTGCATCGGAGACCGACGTCAACTTGTCCGACGTGGCGCCGATCGTCTCGCGGTTTGCGGCGACGAAGGCCGTCAGGTCGCCCACCACGTCATTGAGGTTCTTCACAGCGTCCCCGACTTCGGTCGGGTTGTTGGTCAGGAGCCCGGTTACCGCCGCCAGGTTCTGATTCAGCTGACGTACCAGCACAGTGCTGTCCTGCAGCGCAGACACGAGTGTCGAAAGATTCTTGACGCTGCTAAAGATGTCCGGGCTGTGATCGGCTAGCGCGGACACCGACTGTGACAACTTGATGATGGCGTCGCGTATTGCCGGGCCTTGGCCACGCAAGTTGTCGGCGGCGGTGTTTACCAGGGCGCCCAGCGTGCTGACTCCGCCGGGCTCGGTTGGCTGCAGCAGTGTCGTCAACCGTTCGAGCTGTTGCCGGAACTCGTCGAACTCCACTGGAACAGCGGTGCGTTCTCTGGGGATGACGGCGTTGTCCTGCAGCATCGGGCCACCGGTGTAGCCGGGGGTCAATTGGATGGCGCGAGAGGTCACCAGCGTCGGCGACAGGATCACCGCTTTGGCCTCGGCGGGCACCGTGTATTTGGCGTCGAACCAGAACGCGATTTTGACTAGTGTGGGCTGCGGTTCGATGGCCTCGATCCCGCCTACGCGAACGCCCTTTATACGCACATCATCGCCGACGAACACTCCGTTGCTGTTGTCGAAGTAGGCGACGACGTGCACACGATCGACCTGGTGTGCCGCACGCGTCACCGCAATCGCGCCGCCCACAATGAGGCTGACCAAAACGATTGCCAATGCGAGTTTGGTCCGAGAGTTTGTCATGGTCTGCCTTGGGGGATCGAGGAGTCTGTTGGTCCGGGCGCGACTTCGTCGGGCGCCGGCACGAAGACCGGGCTTGGCGTCGGCGGCTGTGGGAACTGCTGATCGGGTGGCGGGGGTGCCGGCGGACCTGGCGGCGGGCCGCCTGGCGGCGGGGCCGGTACGGGTTCGCGGTACGGGTAGCGGGGATCGCCCGGGTTTCCAGTGATCGCATCCGGCAGAGTCAATTTGGGGTCGCCGCCCTGGCCGGTCCTCGGATATGGAATCGGTAGCGCCGGGGTGCCGGGCTGGCCCACCTGGGGGTCGGTGCGCTCGGAGGGCAGCAGCACGTTGGGATCCAGACCGAGATCGGAGAATGCCGCATCGACGAACGGTTGAATGAACTGTCCAGGCACTAGGTTGGCGAGGTAAGCGTTGAAGAAGGGACCGGCAGCGACGGTCTCGCCGAACTGCATTGCATAGGCCGCCAGTCCTTTGATGGACTCTTGGATCTGAACTTTCCGGTTGTCGAGGATCGCGAGAACCTCGTTGAGTTTGTCGAGTGCAGGTTTGAGCGTCGTCTTGTTTTCCGCAATGAACCCGGCGATCTGCCGACTGAGCTGAGTGATGTTCGTCGAGATCTCATCCAGCGCAGCGCTTTGCGAACGCAGCTGCGCCAGCAACGCATTGGTGTCGGAGATCAGACGCACTATGTCGGTAGTGCGTTCGCCCAGGACGGTGGTCGCCTTGGCGGCGTTCGCGAGCAGTTCGCGCAGCCGGGCATCGCGCTGGTTGAGAGTTTCCGAGAAACGTGCGACACCTGCGACGGCGAGGCGCAGGTCATCGGGGGTGTCTTGGAGCGTCTGGGACAGCACTGTTAACGACGTTGACAGCTGCTCGGTGTCGAGCCCGCTGATGGTAGTCGTAAGGTCTCCGAGGGCGTCCGGCAATTGATACGGTGAGGTCGTCCGCTCGACAGGGATGGCGCCGGAGAGTGTCCCCGCGCCGCGGGTGGTGAGATCAAGGACCTTATTGCCAAGCACACTGGTCGTCTTGATCGACGCCTCGCTGCGGTCCCCCAGCCGGATACCGTCGGCCACCGTGAACTTGACCAGTACCCACTGCCCGTCGAGCGTGATGCTCTCGACTTGGCCGGCGGGAGCGCCCGACACCCGCACCGGGGCTCCGGTGGTCAGTCCACCAGCCTCGTCGAAATATGCCGAATAGGTCTTGCCGGAGGAGACGAACGGCAGCTTGCTGTAGTTGAGCGCGCCGACTACGAGCACGGCGGTGGCCAATACACCGATGGTTCCCATGAGAACGAAGTTGCGCTCCGCGAACGGCTTCATTGGGGTGTGCACCTGCCGCTACTTTGTCCGACCAGCTTGATGTACACGGGTTGTCCGCCCTTTCCATTCACTTTCAGCAGCAGATCGCACAGGTAAAAGGCGAAGTAGTTGCCGTAGAGCCCTTGCCGCAGCAGTACTCGGTAGGCGTCGGGCAATGTATTGAGGAGGTTGTCGAAGTAGTCACGATCTGCGAGCACAGCGGTCGCGGTGCGATCGGTCTCGTGCACAGTTTTCTGCAGCGGTGGTCGGGCTTGTGCGAGAAGGTCGGCGATCGAGCGGGCAGCCTCGTTGGCGTAGGCCACTCCGTTGCTGATGTCCTGCTTGCGGGCTTGCAGCCCGTGTACGAGCTCCGACAGCGAGTCGATAGCCTTGCCGAATTGCTCGCTGTGCTCGCCCAGCGATCCCAGCACCGCGTTCAAGTTGACGATGGTCTGCCCGATCAGCTCGTCTCGGTCGGCCAGAGTGTTCGTCAGCGCTGCGGTCTGAGCCAGTATGGAACCGATTGTGGCGCCTTGACCCTGAAAAGCTGCGATGAGTTGGCTGGTGAGAGTGTTGACCTGTGTGGGGTCCAGGGCGCGGAACAGCGGCCGGAACCCACCGATCACCGCGTCCAGATCCAGTGCGGGCGCGGTGCGATTCAACGGAATTGTGTCGCCGGGCCGCAGTTTCTTGGTCCCGCCCGCGCCTTCCTCGATCGCCAGGTAGCGGTCTCCGATCAGGTTGTCGTATTTGATGACAGCGCGGCTGCCGTCGGTGAGTACCACCGAGTCGTCGGCCCCGAACTCGACCTGGACCGTGGAGTCATCGCGGACTGTGATTGTTTGGACCTTGCCGACCTCCACACCGGCGATGCGGACGAAATCCTCGCTCTCCAGTCCGCTGACGTTGGTGAAGACAGCGGTATAGGTCTGTTCGCGCTCGAAGCGCAGCTGCGCGAAGACGGCAAAGAGGGCAAATGCACCCAGAGCGCACACGAGCACGAAGATGCCGAGGCGCCACAAGACAGCCGACACTCTATTGGTCACGGCTATGCTCCCCTCCGACATTTGCGGGTATGTTTCGAACCATTTGCGTGGCGGGCGGTCACGGTGGTGTGGGTCCCCGTGACGGCGGTGGCGGGACCCCGGGATATAGGGGCGTTCCGTCGGGGCCGTACTGGGGTGCGCCGTAGGGCGGCGCACCGGGGTAGGGCATGGGACCGGGCGCCGGGCCGCCCGGGTAGCGGATACTCGGCGGTTCGGGGACCGCCCGAGTCACCGGGAAGTAGTTGGCGTACCCGGGGAATCCGATGCCGGGATTGGGCCGCCAATCCAATCCGGTGCCGAAGCCGGTGTTGGCGATCAGCTGTCTCACCGGGAAGTTCTGGGCGACGTCGGGGAGCGAGCCGCACCCGGGCTTGCCTCCTTCCCCGCCCTTAGCAGCGTTGATGGGCAAGTTTTTCGGATACCGGTACGGGTCGTATCCCGGCAACAGCTCAGCGTCCATGATGAGAGACTTGCCGTTTCCGCCAAGCATGTCGGCATAGCCGGAGTCCAGAGTGGTCTTGGCGCCGACGATCAAGCAGGTGAGCTCGGGGTTGTACTTCATAAGCAAGTTCGTCGTGGGTTCCAGCAGGTTGACCGCAGTCACCAGGTTGTCTTTGCTGGCCCCTAGCAGGTCCACTCCGCTGCGCGACAGCCCCACTACGTTGAGCAGCAGCGCATCGAGTTGCTGGGCATGGCTGGTGACTGTCGCGCTGGTGGTGGTCGCGGCGGCCAGGGTGTCGATGATGTTCTTTGCCGCGGCGCTGTAGGTGTCGCTCACACCTTTAAGCGCGCGGAAGTCCTCGCGCAGAGTGTCTGTGCGCGGATTCAGCTGCAGCAGAACCTGATTGCTCGCGGTGATCGCTTCGCCGATCCTGTCGCCCTGTCCTCTCACGCCCTCGGCAAGCGCGCTGAGTACAGCATTCAGCTTGAACGGGTCGATCGCCTTGATCAGCTGCACCGCGTTTTGAAACACGGTGTTGACCTCGGTGGCGACGTTCAATGATCTCAGCACCGCTCCCGCGGACAGCCGCTGTGGGCTTGGGTTGGGTGGGTAGACGAGGTCGACGTACTTCGCCCCGAACAGGGATATCGATTGGATTCGCGCCTCGACGTTGGCCGGGATGTATTGAATCTGGGCAGGGTCAATGTCCAGCTGGATGCGGGTCGAGTCTCCGCCGCCGACAGAACTGACGCGGCCGACCTGCACCCCGCGCATCTTCACGCGGGAGTTGGGCTCCAGCACCAGACCGGAGCGGTCCGCTGTCAGAGTCACCGTCACGCTTGGGGTGAACGTCCTGTTGAACATGGTCAGACTTAGCACCACCGCCGCGACGATGCCCACGACGAGCAACATCGCCCACCATTCAGGGGAGATCCGACGAGCGCCCATACCGTCTGCCATATGCGTCACCCCGCGTAGTTGAAGTTGCCGGTCTGGCCGTAGAGAGCCAGGGTGACTAACAGAATCACCATTTGAGACGCGATCAGTGAGGTCCGGGTCGCGCGCCCGACCGCTTCGCCCACGCCCGCGGGCCCGCCGGTGGCGTTAAGTCCGTAGTACGTGTGGATCAACATGATCACCAGCACTTCGGCGACCGTGACGGCGAAGGAGAAGAACACAGCCTGCGGACTGAGAAAGGTGTCGAAGTAGTGGTCGAATACTCCGGGCCCTTGCCCGTAAAAAGCGGTGGTGATGACCCGTACCGAGAAGAACGACATCAACAAGGCCACGCAATACAGTGGAATGACCACGATCATGCCGGCGAGCAAACGGGTGGAGGCCAGATAGGCGATGGGCCGGATGCCCATCACCGCTAGCGCGTCGACCTCCTCGTTGATTTTCATTGCGCCCAGCTGCGCGGTGGTACCAGCACCGATCGTCGCGGCGAACGCGAAGGCGGAGCTGGCCGGGGTTACCAGCCGAACGTTGACGAAGGCAGAGGTGAAGCCCGCCAACGCTTCCACGCCGACTTGAGACATCTGGTTGTAGGCCTGACTTGCGAGGGCGCCGCTGGTCGATATGTTCAAGAAGGCAACGACCGCCACGGTGCCACCAACCACCGCTAAGGATCCCGCTCCGAGACCGATCGCGGCGATCTGGCGCAGCAATTCAGCCCGATAAATACCCACCGCCTGCACTATCGAGGCGACCGACTGCCCGTAGAAGTGAGCCTGATCGCCGAGATCTCTCCACTTGGCCCTCCACTGACTCAAAGAGCGGGCGGTGCCGGGAAACCGCTGCCGAAAGACAACGCCGGCGCTCATTTCGTGACCTCGAACCCGACCGCAGTGACGATGGCATTGACGACGAACAGCAACAAGAAGGCAATGACAACGGTTTCGTTGACCGCGTTACCCACACCGGCCGCGCCTTTTTGCACCCGCAAGCCTTGGTAGCAGGCGATCAGACCTGCCACGAAACCGAACAGCGTGGCCTTGACGAGAGACACGAGGACATCGCTGAGACCGGTGAGCAGCGTCATACTGGCAACGAATGACCCGGGAGTCACGTGCTGGAAGTACACCGAGAACAAGAAAGCGCCCAAGAGACCAGTCACGGTCACGACAGATGACAGGAGCACCGCGACCGTCGTCGTCGCCAGCACCCTGGGGACGACAAGGGAATGGATCGGGTCAAGCCCCAGGACCCGCATCGCATCGACTTCCTCGCGGATGGTGCGCGACCCGAGATCGGCGCACATCGCCGAAGCGCCCGCACCCGCCACGACGAGAACGGTGACGAAGGGGCCGATCTGGTTGACCGCGCCCAAGGCTGCGCCGGTTCCTGAGAAGTCGGCGGCGCCGAATTCGCTGAGCAACGTGTTGAAGGTGAATGACGTGAGGACAACGAGGGGAATCGACAACGTCAGCGCGGGAACCACAGAAACCCGCGCCACGAACCATGTTTGGAAGAGGAACTCGCGCCATTGGAACGGTGGCTTGACCATCGCGACGAGCATGTCCAGCGTCATCGCGTAGAGCCCGCCAATAATGCTGAGTGGTTTCAGCGCTTTGACGTCAGCCGCTGTCGGGAAGGCTGCGACCGTGTTACGGAGGGAAAAGCGCTTCACTCGAAGACCCCATTACCGTGCTGAGGTGCGCCTCCGGGACCGTCGGCGTCGCCGCGGCCACGCCGACGCCAACAGCATCGCCAGAATGCGTCCATGACAGCCGGTACGGCGAGGCCGCATCGCCCCAAAACGTTCACGTCACTGCTCCCTGGCGCGACTCATCAGAGGTTTCAGCCGTCACGCAAATTGCTGGCCGCAGTGTGATGTCGAAACGAAGTCCGATGTCGTCGCGGGTCGTGATAAGGGCTTGCCGCTGCTCGGCGGGCAAGCGGCGCAGCAGGGAGTCTTTGGCGAGATGGCACCCCGGAAGGTAGGCGCGGGTGATCAGCCGATCGAGACCCCCCCGGGCTTCTACTGATACCGCTATGAACGGTGCTGATCCGTGCTCAGGTGCTTGAGGCGGCACCATTTTCACGCTGTATCGACCCTGCTGGTCGGTGATGACGCACGTCGGTCGAGCATTAATCCAGCCGTCGCTCCGAAGCAGTCCGGTCTTTTCCACCGCGTTGTTGTCGTCGCCCGCGGAAAGCCAGGTCTCGATCAAGGCGTCAGGAACTGGTCGACCATCTTCACCGGTGATCACCCCGTGAAACTGAATGGCCCCGGAGGCGCCGGCCCTCCGGTCCCAACGCCACCGCGAAGCAGCTGCCATCCTCAGTCTCCCCAGACGAGTCCGTCGACCTGGCCTACGAGGCGGAGTCCGGCGCCGAGCACCGCCATGTTCGCCATCGCCACCTTGATCGGGCCCACGAATTTGATCTTGCGCGTTGCGATGGCGTTCGCTATGCCTAGCTCGCCATCCGCGACCCGGTGCCAGACGCTCGCGGTTGCAGTCAGAACAAAGTCCGGCTTTCGCCCTTCGATCTGCACCCCGCCGTAGACGGCCTCACCATCGGTGATCTCCAACTGTGAGACCTGATCGTCGGCGTCCTGAACTCGCCATTCGATCAGCATGCTCAACTCTTTGGCACCCTGCCGGATTTCGGCCGAGTCGTTCCACAGGTCGCGGTACGCGCGTGCCCACGCGGGCGACATCAACGCAACGGCAGTCATTTTCGAATCCTTTCCTTCGGTCGACGAGTCAAACGGGGTACACCAGATAGCGCGGCGGAGTGTTGTCCACCACCACGAATTTCTGCTGAAACAGCGCGGTTTCGTCGTCAAGGACCACGACATCTTCGCTGTAGCCACTGACCAAGATCCCGGGCTCGCCGGAGGAGCCGGTGTAGGCGACGAGGACGTTGGACCGTACCGCCCAGCGGTCTTCGCCGAGCTCACGCATCGCCGTACGCTGCTGAACGTGGCGGGTGTCGTAAGGTTCGACCGTGCCCGCCCAGACCTCCTGGATCATCTTCACGCGGTCGGTCAGCCGTTCTCGGCAATCGTCCATCATGTACGCCAGCGGCAGCCCCTCACGGACGTTCTCCATCGCGCGCACCTCGTAGGCACATTCCGGCGCGAACAGCGCCAGCCACGCGGTGAAGTCTCGCTCGTCGACTGCGCGCGCGTAGGCTCCCAGCAGTTCGTCCACCAGGTAAGCGGCACGTGCCCGCCGATCTTCGATGCTCGATGTCAACAAAACTCCATCACCTCCTGGTAGTGCGCCCACCAGCCGGTGTTGGCGACCTCATCGTTCTGCGACGACTCCGACAATGGTCGGCCGACGCCGGCGACAAACCGCTGATAGCCGCCGTCACGCGCGGTCGCCTGCACGCGGTTGTAGACGGCGGCGTCCTCGATACTGATGAAGCCGCTCGGCCCGAGGAGGTTCGACGACTGGCGTACTCGGTGGCGTGCGAAATCCTCGCTGTCACTGGCGTGGCCAAAGAACGTGTATCGCACCTCGGTTCGATCAACCCCGAGTGGGCGGGCGTACCGGATGTTGATCGTGTCAACGTGACGCACGATCCCCGTGACCGGCCGTAACGCGATCACGCGGGCTCGGCTGTCGTCGCCCTTCCGCGTGACCACACTCGGGTCTGCCAGGAAGCCGTTGTCCACGTAGGGTTGCGCATCGTACAGAATCGACATGTGCCCGTAGGGCTCGCTGACCAGCACGTTTCCGCTGCCGCCCTGCCAGTTGAGCAGTTTGAACGCGCTGTGCAGCAGCGGCGCATGGTAGGGATCGTTGTCGATGTAGGTCTTCCAATTACTCTGAAACACCACCGTCTGGTAGCCCAGCAGCGTCAAGTCCCCGTCATCGAGCATGCAGTCGCGCAACGGATTAGCGCTATCGCCGAGGTAATCGTCGAACGGCGGCGGCTCATCGGCCATGCTGACGAAGATCAACCCCCACGACTCGACTACGTGCAGCTCTCGTAGGCCGTAGTCCTCCTCGCGGAAGTCGGGGCGAAACTGCATGCGGCGTGGCGCGCCTGCGAACCGGCCGTCATTGTTGAAGAGCCACCGGTGGTACGGACACTCGAATCGCTCCGCCACCCCGCACCGGCGCTGCTCCAGCAGCGTTCCCCGATGGGCGCAGGAGTTGACGAACACGCGGATGCGGTCATCGCCGTCCCGCACCATCAGCAGCGGCACGTCGGCTAGCCATCTCGTCCGGAAGGCGTTGCGCTCGGCCAGCTCGGCCCGGTGCGCGATCGGATGCCAGTAGGGGCCATAGAAGATGCGGGTGAGCTCTTCCCGGTAGACGTCGGGGTCGCTGAACACCTCCTTGGGAATGTCCGCGGCAGAGGTGAACCGTTTCCGGATCGCCGGCTGTACATGGTCGAACTCCAGCGTCGGTCCAAGCTTCACTGCGCTGTTCCTTTCTTCGGCGTCGCGATGTGGGTGATCGCGCCGAGCCCGTCGGCGAGGCACTTCCAGGTGTGGCCCTCGTCTTCCGACACGTAAAGTCCACCCGCCGTGGTGCCGTGGTACAGCAGCAGCTCGCCGCCATCAGTGAGCTCGCCCTCCAGCGCCCAGACCATGTCGAACAAGCCGCGGTCGTCCGCGCTATCCAGCCGTACCCAGGAGGCGCCACCGTCGTTGCTGCGGAAGAATCCCACGTCGGCGCCGCGGCGTCGGCGCAGTTTGGACGGCGACAGGAAATAGACGTTGCCGTTGAGCACGCCCATCACCAGCCGGCGCACTGCGGCCCACTTCGGTGGGATGCCGTCGGCCGCGGCGAGGAACACCACGTCGGGGTCGGCGGGATGCACCACGATCGCGTCTTCGGTGTAGTTGCGCTCGCCAAGTCCGGTGTTGGACTGCACCCAGCTCGATCCGCGGTCGGTGCTGCGGTAAATGCCCTTGCCGCCGCGGTAAGGCTTCGTGTCCTGGCCGGTGGTGACGATGAGCCGGTCGGGAGCATCCGGGTGCAGGACCACGCGGTGGATGTCGTGACCGAGGCCATCGATCTCCTCCCACGTCTGTCCCCGGTCCCGGGTGACCAGGAGGGAGCCGACTTCAATGCCGGCGTAGACGACGTCGGCTTCGCGTGGGTGCACGGCGATGGTACGGACGTGCGCGATTCCCGGGCGGATGGGAAAACTCCACCTTTTCGCTTCCGGTACGCCGAGTAGGTCTCCGCACTCGGCCCAGGTCCCGTCTTGCCACCGCAGCAAGTGCGCTGGTTCAGTTCCGGCGTAGAGCGCGTTGGGTGTGTGCGGGTCGAACGCCAGGGCGCGCACGTCGCGGTGGGCGAGGCCATCGCCGAGGTCAGTCCAGTGGTCTGCGCCCGCGGTGGCCAGAAACACGCCGTGCTTGTGGACGGCGACGGCGACGCGCTCGTCCTGAACAGCCATGGCCATGACCTGCCCCGGCAACTCGGGCCAGGCCCGGGCCTTGCCGTCGCCGGACACGGTGAACACACCGCGGCTTGTCGCGGCGACGACCATCAAGCCTCCCTCACTCACGGCTTCACCAGCACCTTGACCAAACCCTCCCGGCCCTCTAATAGCCCACCCAATCCATCCTTGACGGCGCGGTCCAGCGGGATTCGAGCGGTGATCTGCGGCGTTAACGCGAGTTTTCCGTCAGCGATCAGGGCGAGAACAGCCGGGAAATCGTCGAACATGTCGTAACCGAAAACCATCCGGAGCTCTATCTCCTTGAGCAGATGGCGGTTGACATCCAGCGTGGCCGCACCGGCCCATGACGACATCTCCATGAAGCGGCCTTGTTTGCGAAGGCAGTCCAGGCCTTGTGTGAATGCCTCCGCGCTGCCCGCCACATGGAAGACGACGTCCACCCCGACGCCCCGTGTCTCCTCCAAAATTCGCGCGGTGGTCCCGGGGTCATTCGGATCGAGCACCAACGTCGCACCGAGGTCGCGCGCCAGGCTGCCGCGTACGCCGCTTGGCTCTGTGACGTAGATTCGCGCAGCTCCGGCTGCGCGTGCGCACTGGATCACGGTGAGCCCGAGTGCCCCGGCGCCGAGGACCATCACCGTTTCGCCGAGGAGCAGTTTCGCTCGCCGCACCGCGTGGAACGCCACCGCCGTCGGCTCGGTCAGCGCCGCCACCTCGAGGTCCACCACGTCCGGCACTCGGACCGCGAGCCGAGATGGCACTGCGACGTAGTTCGCCAAGCCCCCGTTTCGGGTGAAGCCGATCCACCCTGGGCGCTGGCACAAGTGATAGAGCGCCCGGTGGCAATAGTGGCAGCTCCCGCAGAAGTCCATCGGAATCACCGCGGCGCCCTCGCCAATGCGGGATTGGTCGATGCCCGCTCCAACCTCAACGATCCGGCCCGAGATTTCGTGGCCGAGCACCACTGGCGGCTGCGAGAAGGTAGGCCCCGCGACAAACTCGTGGAGGTCAGTTCCACACAGTCCGGTCGCCGCCACCTCGATGATGACCTCACCGGCCTGCGGCGCCGGGTCTGGCACCGATGTCAGCCCGACGTCGTTGTTGCCGTTCAGAACGATCGCTTCCATCTCAGCCCGCGGCGCTTTCGTGGGTCCGGCGACGATTCCAATGGTTAGGGACCATGCTCATACCGCCTCGAACGCCCGGAAAGTGACGCCGGCGGTCATGCCTCCGTCGACCGGCAGCACGGCACCAGTGATGTAGGACGCCTCGGGCGAGGCAAGAAACACAGCCGGTGCAGCGATCTCGTCTGGTCCTGCGAAACGCTGCATCGCGCAGAGGTCAACCATCATCGAGGCGTGTTCGGGGTGCTCGGCCAGGAACCGTTCGATCCTCGGCGTACGGGTGCCCCCAGGGGCGATCGCGTTCACGCGGATGTTGTCGCGAGCGAAGTCGAGGGCCATGTTTTTCGTGAGCAGCACGACCCCGCCTTTGCTCGCGCTGTAGGCGGAGCACCTGTTCTCGGCCAGAATCCCGGCCGTCGATGCGACGTTAACGATCGATCCGCCGCCACGCTGGCGTAGCAAGGGGATTACGGGTTTGGACATCTGAAAGACACTGCCGAGGTTCATGTCGATCTGGCTGCGCCACTGCTCCTCGCTGATCTCCTCAACATTGCGGGCCAGGCTCCCGCCGACGACGTTGAACAGTGAGTCGAGCCGCCCGAACTCGGTCATTGTCCGTTCGACGACACCGTTGGCGACCTCGCGGAGGCAAACGTCGCCGGCGACGCCGCAAACTGCCGCGCCGGACTCGGCCAATTCGGCCACGGCGGCATCGAGACCCTCGCCGTCGGTGTCGGCCATGACACAGCACCCACCTTCGCGGCACCACCGCATGGCGATCGCCTTACCGATCCCCGCCGCGGCGGCGGTGACGATCGCGACCCGGCGGTCCCCCGCCGTCACGGCACTCACGCGGCGCCGATCGTTGGACGGGCGCATTTCGCGCACAGCCTGGGTAACAGGTTCATCAAGCACGCCCACCGAATGCGGCAGGTTGGCCCATGTATTCCAGCCATCTCCCCCAAAACCGCCGCTGGTTCTGCTCTGCGTACCCGCTCGGGAGAGCCTCTCCCGGCCCTGGCCAGTCGGTGAGCGGAGTCAAGTCCATGCCCATCTCGTAGTTCAGCAGGCCTGCACCGGCGAACGGACCCTGGACAGATTCGGTGATGGCCTTCCATGCCTCGGCGTCGTCCTGTTCGAAAACACCGCCCGGGCCGAAGTTGTTGACGTAGGACGCCTGGGACGCATCGCGCAGCCATTCCGGAGCGTCGCGTTCGACCAGGAACCAGGAGAGGATCTCCATCCGATCATGAGAGAGCGGATGCCACACCCGGAACGTGATGAAGGGGGTTGGGGGCGACATATGGTCCGGCGCGATGGTCACGTTGATGAACGACAAATTCGGGAACACGGTGCCGTGAATAAAGGCCGAGCGTCGCATCATGTCCTTGTGTGCCGGCGACGGATAGGACGCCGCCATCTGGTCGACGACTTCGTCGGGGTATCCCTCGTACTCGGGAAAATCGGCGAGCGTGGGCGGAAAGCCGAGTACGCCGACGCCGTGGCCGTTCTGCAGCGAGATCTCCGCTGGTGCGCTCGCGAAGTTCGGGTCACCGGGCGCCATTCCCAGCTCGACCATGGAGCGGTGAGCAAAGAGGGTGTGGTAGGAGTCGCCGACAAAATTGTCGGCGGCTGTCTTCCAGTTCGCCGACATCACCCATCGATGCGGTGCCCCTATCACCTCCAAACCGCCCGCCGTCTTCTTCGCAATGAGGTCGAGGTAGAACGTCGTGTCGCCGAGGTAGTCGGTCAGACTGGGCGCTTTAGGATCGACGCTGCCGAAGATGAATCCGGCGTACGAGTCGACATGGGGGATGTGACGTAATCCCCACTGCGACTTGTCGAAGCCGCCGGGATAGGCCTCCCTCATCGCCGGCACACCGACGAGCTCGCCGGTGTTGCTGTACACCCAGCCGTGGTACGGGCACTGGAAATGCGCGGTGTTTCCCATCTCCGCCCGGCACACGAGCGCACCACGGTGTCGACAAGAATTGGACAGCGCCTGGATCCGGCCGGAGCTGTCCCGGCAAACGATCACCGAATCGGCCCCGATGTGCCGCACGACGAAGTCGCCGGACTTGGTCAACTCCGACTCATGTCCGAGGAACACCCACGCTCGTCCGAAGATCCGCTCCATCTCGATCGTGTGCAGCGCAGGATCGCTGACGACGCGGGCCGGTAAGCGCCCGACCTTGAGCCCGTCCGCTACGTCGCGCAACGCGAGCCGCAGGTAGGGATCGGTCGCGTCAGCTGTTCCGGTTGTTTCGGTGGTCATATGGTCGGGCCCTTTCTGGAATTGGCGATATCCACGAGGAGGTGGTGAGGGGAGCTGGCCCTACAGGAATACCGACAGGTTGTCGATGGGCAACGTCGAGTGGTCGAGCAACACCTCGCGCCGAGCCAGCCGCAGCGAATCGTCGGTCCGGCGCAACACGTCGACGCGTTCGGCCGAGAGCAACTCCCAGCGGCCGCTATCTCCGCGGCTGCGAAAGAACAACAGGTTCGAGCGCACGGTCAACTCATCAGTCCCCGGTCCGGCAGTCGTGCGGATGTTGGACACGAAGTGCCGGGTCCGCGACCGAGGTGACTCGGCCCACGAGAAGTCCGTCTCGCCGCGAAGAACCCGCATCTCCAAACCCGTGTAGTCGTCGTTCCAGTGCGCGATCGCGCCCACCCAACCCGCGGAGTCCTCCCTCGTGGTGCGCACCGGAACCACATACCGGATGTCGGGGTCGAGCAGACCCAACCATTCCCGGAACTGCCCCCCATCGAGTAGCTCCGCCTCCCGGAACATGAACGCCTCGACAGCCTCACGGGTATCCCGATCGACCCCGACCGCATTCATCACACCGAACTCCTCGATCAACCCGTCAACACTCACTCTCTATTCTGCTGAACAGATGCGTCCTCCGCTGTAGAGAATGCTAGATACGTCACACCGGCCCGTCAAGACGCCATGTCGGAATGAACCACGACCAAAACGGCTCCCACAGCAAGCCCCACGGCGCTCCCCGAACCAGCCCCACGGCACACGTCATTGACGGCCAGCGAACCTGCAGACGACAACCGGATGTATCGCCCGGTCGTCGCCTTGCCCGGCGGCTTGACAGCGGCGGCGGCCCTTGCAATGTGCGCACTGTCGGTGAGAGCGCTGCCGGCGTTTTCCTCGTCAACGCGCGGCAGCACACGCACGTCTATTGGCCGGTCCCTACGTTATGAGGGTCGAATCGCCGCGATTAGAGGGCTGGAATGGATCATTAATGGCGGCAGCCTGCTAAAGCACGCGCCGCTCATGCCTCCGCACCTTCGGCGGAGTTATCCCTATGCATCGATACCGCCGCGTCGTCGTCGCGGATCTACGCCCGTGACGTTTATGTGTCGGTCAGGCTCCCGGCCGGACTCAGGACAGCGGAGGGCCTGGCGGCCCGATGCGACGGCTGATTGTTTGTAATTCGGTGTAGGAATCCAGGCTGGCTGGAGAGAATTCGCGTCCCAAGCCGCTTGCTTTCGCCCCACCGAAGGGTGCGCGGGGGTCGAGGGAGGTGAAGGTGTGGCTGTTGATGAAGACGGAGCCGGTGTCGAACCGACGGCCAAGCAGGAACGCCCGCTCTTCATCTGACGTCCAGATCGAGGCGGCAAGCCCGTATTGCGATTGATTCACGAGCCGGATCACGTCGTCCAGTTCGTCGTATTTCAGCACGGGCACTACCGGGCCGAACTGTTCCTCTTCGACGATTGCGAGGCGGGGATCAGCCGCAGTGACCACGCTGGGCATCATGAAGTGGCCGTGGTCCCAGGCCGCCGAATCGAGCCGCTGCCCGAGGGTGGTGACGGTCGCGCCGCTCGAGCGCGCGTCGTCCACGATCTTCTCGACGAGGTTCTTCTGCTGAGCGTTGTTCAGCGGCCCCATGGTGACTCGGGGGTCGTCGCCGGGCCCGACGACGATTTCATCCACGGCGGCTGAGAACGCTTCCACGAAGCGGTCGTGGATGCGGGTCGGCACGTAGATACGTTTGAGACCGAAGCACACCTGGCCGGTGGTCGCGAACGCGCCTTTTACGATCTGCCGCATAGTCTCGGGCGAGAGGTCGACGTCGTCGAGGAGGATCGCAGGGTCGTTTCCGCCCAGCTCGAGCGTCACCCGCTTGATGTCGCGCGCGGCCGCGGCCATAACTTTGCGCCCGGTATCGATGCCGCCGGTGAAACCAATCTTGCGAATTCTCGGGTGAGCGACGAGTGCTTCTCCGACCGCGTCGCCTCCGGTGACCATGTTGAGCACGCCCGGAGGAAAGTGCTGTTGAAGGGCTCGGATGACTTCAGCGAGAACCAACGGGGAGTTTGCCGCCGGCTTTAACACGACTGTGTTGCCGGCGACGAGCGCGGGCGCCAGCTTCATGAATGCCAGGACCACCGGGAAGTTCCACGGCGTGATGGCGGCCACCGGCCCGATTGGGCGGCGGCGGATGAGGGTCGTGCCCCCGGTGTCGCGAATCTGTTGGTCTGCCAGGATTTCAGCCGAAATGCCTGCGGTGTAGCCGCAAATGCCCGACGCGAATTCGAGGTCGACGTGCGACTCTTCGAGGATCTTTCCGTTCTCCCGGCTCAGGATCGGCGCATATTCCTCGATCATGTCGTGGATCGTGCCTGCGGCGGCAAGTAGTGCTCCCTGGCGTTCTTCCAGGGGCCGCGACGACCATTCTGGGAACGCCATTGAGGCCGCTGCAACCGCTTCGTCGACCTGCCCGGGTGCGGCGTCTGGGACCGAACCGAGCAGTACTCGGATATCAGCCGGGCTGACGACGTCGATCGTCCGGTCGGATGTTTCCTCACGTCCGTTGATGATGAGGTTTGCGTTGATCATGCCGAAGTCCTAACTTTCCTGCGGGGAACGGTTGATTTGTGGGAGCCATGTCTGGGTCATCGGAGGATCGCCCGGCGACCGCCAGATAAGTGCCGAATCCGGCGCCGGCCGCATCGGGCGACCATCATCGCCTGACCCCGCAGCCTGGACCTTGCCGAAGCCGAACACGTCCCGGCTTGCGCTACTCCGAAGGACATCAAGTTTTATTTTCGTCGGGCGGAGAGTCGCCGCTGCCGTCGAGGGGCTCTACGCCCGGGAGGAAGGGGTCCGGGATCACTAGTGCGTGGCTGACAACGATCGCGTCCACGTGGCAATCGATTGCGCACAACCGACAGGAATGACAGTCGTTGGGGTAGATGATCTTGGCTCGCCACTTGGTCGTGGCCCACGGTTCGTCGCCCTCCACCAGCCGGATCACCCCGGTTGGGCAGCTGTCGATGCAGACGTTGCACCCGTCGCACGTTGTCTCGTCGATGCTTTCGATCACTGAACCGCCGCCTCCTCGCGGTAGCCTTGCGGCACGGTATATGGACTTGGATGGCGGCCGGGCGGGGCCTGCACCGGCCACGACTGGATCGGCAGGTCGCGTTCGCTGAACTGCAGGTCGAACTCACCGCCGCTGCCCCGGCGCACGAGCAGCCACTTCAGCCACTCATCGTTGTCGGCGTAGGGGTAGTCGATACGAAACAGCTCCCCGCGACTTTCGGTGCGCCGCTTCATCGCCTCACAGGTGATGATCGCCAACGTCAGGTATGCGCGCACCTCGTGCGCTTTCTTAAGTTCTTGATAGTCCGGCGCGAAAACGTAACGCAGTACCCGATCCCGGATCCGGTACAGCTCAGCGAGCGCTGAATCAATCCGTGCCTCCGACTTGAACAA
Organism: Mycobacteriaceae bacterium; assembly: GCA_019749805.1. Lineage (GTDB taxonomy): Bacteria > Actinomycetota > Actinomycetes > Mycobacteriales > Mycobacteriaceae > Mycobacterium. The sequence goes on from JAIEPH010000023.1 coordinate 49,975, forward strand.
TGCGAATGCCGGATTGGCCGTCGCCTCGCCGATGGCTTTCCACACATCAACCGGCCGGACCTGCCGCAGCCGACGCATCGGCGCGAAATACTCCGCGAAGCTCTCCTTAGCCTGGTTCTCCCAGACACTGCGCGCTACCGCGTGACCGCCGCGCGCCGCCGCCGCAGTGCCCGCCCGGTACCCCGCAACCGCGGAGAAGCTCGAGATCCCGCTGCCAGAAATTCCCGACATCAAATGCGGACACGCCGTGCCATACCCGGCCGCGTACAGGCCGGGCACTGTGGTGGCTCCGTCCAAGTCGATCGTGGGACCGCTGGTGCTGCTCGTGCCGAGCACGATGAACGGGGTCACCTCCAGCAGGTCAGTGGAGGGATCGACCTCAAACTCGGTAAAGGCGCGCCGCACCGTCGGAGACACTTCATACAGCACCTCTAGATCCGCCTGTGGTACGTGACGCAAGTCGAGATAGCACGGCCCTCGGCCCTCCACCATCTCGGTCATGATCGCGCGCGCGATGGTGAACAGCCCGCCCTTATCCCCCCAGATCGGGTCATAGCGGTCCATGAAGTACTCGCCCGCCACGTTGCAGAACTTGCCACCGATCCCCTGAATCTTGGCTTGACCCGGTGTGAAGAATGAACGATTGAAGTAACTCCAGGCGGCGAACTGGCCGAACTCCATGCCGGCGAACTCGGCACCCACTCGCCACGCCGCCACATGCCCCTCGCCGCTGCAATGGTCGGCGAACGCGTAATGCAGCTTGGGATACCAGGGGCCGGTGTTGAGGATGACGCTGCCCGCCGTAAAGACATGACACTGGCCAGTGACAACGTTTACCCCCACCGCACCACACACCGCACCAGCGGTGGGCCGGCACCCGTCGGTGGTCAGCAGATCGATCACATCGACTCGCTCGAACAGACGCACCCCCGCCGCCTTCATCCTCTCCTTGAGGATTTCCATACACACGCGACCATCCACACCCAGCGTGGTGCCAAGGTTATGGCCGCGGACCGTCACATACTTCAGCGACCCATCCTTATGGGTGGAATAGGGCACACCCCACCCGATCTGCTCGTTAACCCTGTCATAGGCCTCGGCTATGTACTGCTGCACCCAATCCTGATCGGCCAAATAATTGCTGCCCACTACGAACTCGCGCGCCCACTCCGTCATCTCCTCACCCTGCACCCGGTGATCAGGGGCGTATTGGCTGTGGACATACGTCATCGGCCCTGCCCGAGACACCACCGCCTTCTCCACCAGAATCACCGACGACCCCAACTCGGCGGCCCGTAGTGCTGCCCGCACTCCGCCAATTCCCCCACCCACCACCAAGACGTCGCATTCTTGGACCGACACATCCAGGTCACTGCCCATAACGTCAGTCACGCCTTCACCAACATCTCGATCACGTCCGTCTCGGTTGTTTCGGTGGTCATATGGTCGGGCCCTTTCTGGAATTGGCGATATCCACGAGGAGGTGGTGAGGGGAGCTGGCCCTACAGGAATACCGACAGGTTGTCGATGGGCAACGTCGAGTGGTCGAGCAACACCTCGCGCCGAGCCAGCCGCAGCGAATCGTCGGTCCGGCGCAACACGTCGACGCGTTCGGCCGAGAGCAACTCCCAGCGGCCGCTATCTCCGCGGCTGCGAAAGAACAACAGGTTCGAGCGCACGGTCAACTCATCAGTCCCCGGTCCGGCAGTCGTGCGGATGTTGGACACGAAGTGCCGGGTCCGCGACCGAGGTGACTCGGCCCACGAGAAGTCCGTCTCGCCGCGAAGAACCCGCATCTCCAAACCCGTGTAGTCGTCGTTCCAGTGCGCGATCGCGCCCACCCAACCCGCGGAGTCCTCCCTCGTGGTGCGCACCGGAACCACATACCGGATGTCGGGGTCGAGCAGACCCAACCATTCCCGGAACTGCCCCCCATCGAGTAGCTCCGCCTCCCGGAACATGAACGCCTCGACAGCCTCACGGGTATCCCGATCGACCCCGACCGCATTCATCACACCGAACTCCTCGATCAACCCGTCAACACTCACTCTCTATTCTGCTGAACAGATGCGTCCTCCGCTGTAGAGAATGCTAGATACGTCACACCGGCCCGTCAAGACGCCATGTCGGAATGAACCACGACCAAAACGGCGCGGAGCTAACGACGATGCTGCACAACCGATCTGGACGCGAGCTCACGTGGCGGCTCCAGCCGATGCGCGATACCCGGGCGCCTGACGCGTCACCTTATGTCGGCGAGATCACGCTAAATCCTGACGAATCAGGCATTTACGACGCGCTCGGCAGGCTGCGGCAGTTCAAGCAAGATCGAGACCGGGACGTGTTGATCTCGTTGACCGACTTGCCTTTGCGCCGGGGCCGCCAGCCGGTCACGGCGGAGGTTTTGGCGATGTCGTCGTGCTGCCGGTGCCCTGCTGGGAGCTTTCGGCCGCGGGGCTCGGGAACAGAAAGCGCTCGCGGCGGTCGCTGCCGCTACTGTCCGCGGCGAAGCCGACAAACACCCCGGTTGCGGGCGTTAGCCGGCTTCTCTCCCCGGATCGCCCGGGTCGGCAGGCGATGATGATTGTCGCACCTATGGGTTCGGACATCTCCGAGTGATCGCCGGCGTGGTCCCTGGCAGACCGCCCGTGGCGCTTGTGACTTGTGACATGCTCGCTGCGGCCACGGCGGCGAAAACGCTTGTTACGCCGAACATCTGGGTGCTCGGCGACGCGTTGGGTCGGGTGCGACTTCCTATCCTGACGCTGCTCTCGATCACAATCCTGACTGGCTGACCCATCATCGTGCACGGGCTCTGGAGAAGCCCACCAGGTCGGTGGCCGCGAGCAGGCGGCATTGTTCAACCTCGCCACCGTCGCAGTGCTCGGCTTGGCAGTCCTTCCCGAAGTTCAGCCGGTGCTGAGTGGGCTGGCGACGTTGGCTACAGACCTAGACGCCTAGGTGGCGGGCGTGGTCAGCAGGTCGCCCTGAAGGTTCTTTCCCGGCGTCGACGACGAGGCGGGGGTGCCGTTCGCCGCGGCAGGCGGCAGCCCAGCGGCTTCCCTTGACCGGTGGTAGCGCTCCGCAAGTCCTGCCCAGCGTTCACCGTAGCGGTGCGCGGAGTCGACGACGGTCTGCGGTATGTGAACGAAGGGCGGCCGAGCAGCCCCAGCACGCCCATAGCCCGCAGTGTCGATTGCGATCTTCCACCAGGCGGACTGCATGGCTTGGAATTCCTCCATAGTCAAGCCCAGCGTTCGAAATGGCGCCTGCATCTGGTCGGCGATGGTCGCGGCCTCTGCCCAGTCGCCACGCTGGCATGCATCGCGCAGCGAAAGCGCGGGCCAGGGACCCATGCATACGTCGATGCTCCACGCTCCGGCAGCACCGAACATCATTGCGGGGTACATCAATTGGTCCAAGACGAGGACCGACATCTTGTCCTTGACCGCTTTGATGGCGCCGATCACATTGAAGATGTCCATCGAGGTCTGCTTGAGCGCAACGATATTGCGAATCTGGGCCAGCTCCCTGAATGCACCGGGCGGCAATGTGATGCGGAACGCGTGCGGGTTCTGGTAGATCATGATCGCCAGCTCCGGAACGGCCTCGGCGAGGTCTTTGTAGTACTGGACCGCGTTCTCGGCAGTCTGCGGCAAATACATCGGCGGTCCGCTCATGATGCCGTCCGCCCCGAGGTCGGCGATGACGCGGGCGCGTCGGATCGAGTCGCGCGTGTTGAGCGTGCTGGCACCAACGAACACCGGAACCCGGGCGTTTACCGTCTCCACGACCGCGGTGATGAGCGTGCGGTATTCGTCGTCGGAAAGGGTGTGCGACTCGCCGGCGCTGCCGGTCGTGACGATGCCGTCGACACCATCACGCACCAGTCGATCCACCAGAGACGCGAGCGCATCGGTGTCGATCGTGTCGACCGCGTTGACATCGGCGGCGTCCGGCGTCGAGCAGGCTGGCACGAATCCCCACAGCCCCTTCATGTCGCTGGGAACGAGTTCGCTGCTACGTGTTGTCATGAGCCGTGTCCAATCTGGTTTGAGGATCTTCGGAATGGGTTTTATTGGCGGTATGGTCGCGCGAGACCGCCCAGGGTGGGACTTGAGTCGATGGTCGGTGCCGATGCATACCCGTTCGTGGAATCCCGTCCCTCGGGCGAAGTCAACTTAGGCGCCGCGATCCGTGCTAGTAGTCGATGTCTAAGCCGCTCTCGAGTTCAGCGAGCCGATCCTGGGCTTTTCCGATCGACATCATCTTCATCATGTTGCCGACAGCTTTCATCTGCCCGGTCATGGCCGCAGTCTGGCCGTTGAGCGCTCCCCGAGACAGCTCGACGTTCGTTTCGTAGCTGAGCTCGGCCTCAACGTCGGGCGTGCGCGGTGGCGACCCGATACCCACGATGAGTGACCCGTCAGAGAAATGCATGTAGTAGTCATCGCTGGCCGGGCTCTGCGACACGGATACGCGGAGCACCACGTCATGTCCCTTCGCTGCAATGCGGAACCTCTCGTCGGCATTGGCAGCGTCGGTCACCGCAGTCGCCCAGTCGTCGGTCAGGAACTGGATCGCCATTTCACCTCCATATGATCGTTTTTCGCCGTCTCGTCTGTCGAGCCGTTCATGTTGTTGCGGCTTCGAGTGCTCCTGGTGGTGTTTGGGCGACCATCTGGTGGCCCCACACACTGGGTCGGTCGTACTGGGCGACGGTCCAGGTTTCCTCGTCGACGGTGGCCCCATCCCAGCCGTACTCGAGATCAAAACCGCTCGGTGTTCGGACGTAGAACGACACCATCCGATCGTTGACATGGCGCCCCAACGTCATGCTCAGCGGAATGTTGCGCGACATGCACAGGTCATAAGCCATCCCCACGTCATCAAAACTTTGCACCTCGACCATCACGTGGTGCAGTCCCCGCACACCCGGCATCGGAGTCAACGCGATGCTGTGATGGCGCGGGTTGCAGTGGTAGAACCACAGATCGATGAAGGTGTAAATCTCATCGCTCTTCTTAAACCCCAACACCCCCCGCAAAAACCGGTCGGCCTGCGCGAGGTCCGGCGTCGCCAGCACCACATGACCCAACCCCTGCGCCCCGGTGACGAACCCCGATATCGCACGACCGGGCCGGAAGGAACCCGGCACCACCTTCTGACCGTAAAACAACTCATGACGCAACCCCGAAGGATCCGACAGCGTCAAAAAGCCCAACACCCCGCGGGCCGCGCAGTCCTCCTCGGTTCCCACCTCAAACCCAATACCCTGCCGATGCAACAACTCCCCAGCAGCCTCAACCGCCTCCTCGCTGCCCACATCCCAACCCGCATACAACATCCGGTTGCGCTCCCCGTGATGCACAGCCAACCGGTGGTCCGCGTCATCGATCCGCAACAGAACCGACCCACTGGCCGCCTCCACCGCCTCCATCCCCAATACCTCCGGACCGAACTCCAACCACTCCTTCGCATCCGGAGACTCCACACCCACATAACCCAACGCCTTCACCAACATGTGCTGTCCTCGGGCGATTCAGTGGTTCGAGACGGTAAGTGACGCATAGCGCTGCTGGAGTGCGGCCCAGTTCTTGCCGGCCTCGCGCCCTCCAGCCAAGTAGGACTCCGGCACTTCGGTGTACGGCGGCCGGGTGGGCCCGGTGCGCATAAAACCGGCTGCTTGGAATTGGGCGTTGTCGATCTGGATGCTGTATTTGAGGAATTCGGCGAAGTTGCCGCCCGGGTAGAGCGTCTCGAGAGCGGCCTCGAGTTCGTCGGTGAGCGTTTGACAGTCGTCCCAGCGGCGGGCTCGGATTAAGTCGCGCAAGTGGGTTACCGGCGCAGGGCCGCAGGCCACATTGCCCGACCAACAGGCGGTGACCTCCTCTGGGAATAGCCGGGCAAAGTAGTACCAGTCGGTCTCAAGCGGCAGTAGCCGCACACGACCGCCGACGGCGCGGAGGTCGGAGAGGAAGGCGGAGCCACTGAGCAGTCCGAGATGCTTGGCAGCGACAACCTGCGGTATCTGGCTAAGCGCCTCGTATGCGGGGGTCCCGATCTTTCCCTTGAAGGCGCCTGGGTTGTCGTAGACAACCATTGCCAGGTTCGGCACTGCCTCGGCCACATCGCGATAGAAGCGCACAATCCCGGCGTCGTCGAGGGGCAGCCACATCGGACGACCGACGAACAAACCGTCGGCACCGAGCTCGCCGAGCCGACGACCTCGAGTGATCGTATCGCGGGTGTTGAGCGTCGTCGCTCCAGCGAAAACCGGGATTCGCCCCGCGACGGCATCGACGACGGTGGCGACGAAGCTTTGCAACTCGTCCCATGTCAGCGAAGCACACTCGCCGAAGGTGCCTGTGGTCATAAGCACGTCGACCCCGCCGCGGACCATCGAGTCGGCAAGCGTCGCCGCCTCGTCGAGGTCCACGGAGAATGTTGTGTCGGGCTGGTCGGCCGTCGGGATGGAGGGCGTAGGAATGATGCCGACGACCCCGGTGATGTCATCAACGGTCAACTTCGTGTCAGGCACAGGCATTGCCTTTCTGGTGAAACGTCAGCGGGCTCGGAGGTTGGCGGGTACTGGGGGAAACGGGTGCGCCCCCAATGACAGCTCGGGCTCTTCGTAGTAGAGATTGAGCGCCTTGAGTGTGGGGATGTCGTTGACCGAGAACAGCACGGCATCTTCTGTCGACCGGTTGACGAAGTGATGGGTGCTCCAGTTAGGCACCGCGAAACTGTCGTGGGGCCCCCAGTCAAGCTCCACGTCGTCGACGACCGTCGTCCCTTCGCCACGCACGACGAAATACACGGCACTCGACGTGTGGCGATGGGCGTCGGTCCGCTGGCCGGGCCGCAGCAATTGCACCCAGCAATCGAGCGTTGGCATGGTCGATCCGCCTGTGACGGGGTTGGCATACCGCAGGACGACGCCGTCGTAGGGACTGCCCGCAAGGCCCGCCATCCGCTGGAGCTGCCGCTCGACGTCGCGCCAGGGATAGCGGAATGGAAAGTTCGCCGTCTTGACCTGCTCCCACGCAGGGCGGAGTAGGCCCCCGCGGTCGGCGAGATGCTCTCCAGGCTCTTCGCGTTGAGGTTGGCGCTTCTCGCCGTAGGACTCATAGAAGGGAACATTGAGCCCGAGCACCAATCCGATATCGAGCACGTCGAGCCAAACGACGTTCTCCGAAGTGGCATTCTCGTGGTCGTGCCACGTCCAGCGAGGGGTTAAGACGAGGTCGTAGTCCTCCATTTGGCACGGCTCGCCGTCCACCACAGTAATCAGGCCGGGGCCGCCTTGAATAGCGAACCGCAGCGCTGCCATGGTGTGGCGGTGCGCATAGGCAATCTCGCCGGGCTTGAGCATCTGCATGCCCATGTTCATGGTGTGCGTGGTTCCCCGGGCATCCGGATTGATGAACGAGAGATTGCGTCGCGCCGTCAAACTTTCGGGCATCACGTCGCACGACTTCAGAAGCTTCGCGTGAACATCGTGCCATCGCCACAGAAAGGGAACACCGGCGGGCTTGGGGCCGCCGACGACGCTTTCCAGCATTTCGTCGTATATCCATTGCCCACGTAAGTTGGCAGCCTCGAGCTCGACGTCGAATTCGCGGAGCTCTGAACTCTCGGCGGTGGACATTGGCTACCTTCTCTGGTTGGCAGAATGACACTCTGTCAATTAGAGATTATCGGCACCCGCCGGTCGCGTCAATAGCGCACGGGCAGCACTGAGCTGACCTCTTGGGTCAGTACCCCTAACGGGGCGAAAGGTCGAGTTATGCAGCACGCTAGACGAATTCGACTCCGCCGCCATCCAGGTCATCCGGTGCCGCAATTCGTGGTGTCGCGGGTGCTCCCGGATGGACTTGCGAGCGTGTTCGTTGAGCTGCTCGCGCGCCGATCTGCGGAAAGACTATCTATCTTCAGCCAACACGTCGGCGGCCCCCCGTGCCGACTCGCGCCAGCTCCGCTAGTCATCTCGGATCGGCGCACAACACAATGACGACACTGTTGCCGCTGGGGAGCAACTCGAGATCGGGTGAGGCGAGATAACGGCAAGGCGTTGATCTTGAGGGCCGTTTTCCCCGCTGGTGAGACGTTGTCGAATTAAGATTGCGACGCCGCTGCGAGCGTCTTCGGTGCACGTACAGTGCCACGTCCAATGGGGCGGGCAACCACGTGTGGCCGCACTATGGTGATCGCGTCGCGGCAGTGTCGGGTGGGTTCGTCAACAGTTCGAGCCTCCCCCGCACAGTTTCGAGATCGCTGCCGGCCTTCAGTGCACGCCTGCACTCGATCAGTGCTCGAGGCCAGTTCACGATCGCGGCGCCGCTCAAACGTTGCTCGCCATCGGGGTAGAGCGCTGTGAATCGATTGTCGGACAATCGATCTCCGACGACGAGTGGCTCACTTAGGTGAGTTGTTTGGCCGCAAAACTGGATCTTCCAGTCGTACTGGTCGCTCCATACGTACTCGACGGGCTCGTAGCAGCGCAGATGGTCGGGGTGCGAGATATTGTGCGCGACGCAAGACGCCTGGTCGACCGCGTTTGTCCAGTGTTCGATGCGCATCATCACGCCGCGGGCGCGATGAAACCAACGCGACACGTCGCCGACTGCGTAGACGTTTTCTGACGTGACGGCACGACAGAACTCGTCGCAGACCAGGCCGTCATCGACGACCAGTCCGGACGGCATCAGCCAGCCGTCGTTCGGCACGGCGCCGATGCCCACCACCACCGTGTCGGCTTCCACGACGGTCCCGTCCGTGAGGCCGACCTCCAAGTTGCCGCGCTCCCCCTCAATATTCTCGACACCGACGCCGAATCGCGTGTGCACTCCGTGGTCTCGGTGCAAATCGACGAACCACCCACCGATCTCTTCGGTAAGCACCCGGCTCATCGGCACCGGCACCGGGTCGACAACCGTCACTTGCAGCCCCAGTGACCGCGCGGTTGACGCGACCTCGGCCCCAATAAATCCTGCCCCGATCACCACGAGGCGGGCACCGGCAACGAGGTCGGCCCTTAGCCGCAGACAGTCCTCTAGGGTGCGTAGCACATGAACGCCCGGTCCCTGGCCCCACGGGGATGGTCGCGCGCTCGCTCCGGTGGCCACCACCAGGTGGTCGTAGTGCAGGGGCTCATCATCGGCGAACTCAACCTCGCACGCTGCGACATCCACTCCGATCGCGCGGCGGCCGAGGCGAAGCTCGATGGCGTCGGCGGCGGCAGCGTCTCTGGTGAGTAACGTCGCAGCCGCGATGTCACTCGTACCCGCAAGCAACGCTTTGGATAGCGGCGGTTTGTCGTAGGGCAGTGCAGTTTCCTCGCCCACGAGGACGATGTCGCCGTCGTAGCCTTCCGATCGCAGCGCCTGGGCCGTGCGGACCCCGCCGACAGAACTGCCGACGATGACGACCCGTGACGTCATTCGTCTACGACTTCCAACGCTGCCACCGGACAGCTGCGCGCAGCCTCCTCGACCCGGGTCCTGTCCGCGGAAGGGACCTCCGTCTTCCGGACCAACACGAGTCCCCGGTCGTCGATGTCGAAGTAGTCCTCGGCGGCTACGACACAGTTCGCGTATCCCTGACATACCGCGTGGTTAGCCTTTATGACTCCGTCCATGTGCTTTCCTTCCCTATGTTCGTCGGGTTCAATTGCGCTGGGGTGCAGGTCCGAGGCCGAAACCGCCGTCGGGGCGGATCGTTTCGCCGGTAAGCCCGCGGGAGCGGTGCGAAGCGAGAAAGACGTAACTCCACGCGTGGTCGTGACCCGATAGGGCCACGTTGAGCGGTGTGCGAGCAGCCAATTCGCGGGCCCGGTCGGGTGCAGCATCCAGACGGCGGGCGCCAAGGTCGAGACTGTCGAGTCCGCGCAGGTCGGTGTTCAACGTTCCCCCTGGGGCAACACCGTTCACACGGATCCTCGGCGCGAGTTCGTGAGCCAGTGCGGTGACGAGGCCACGCACCGCGAACTTCGACGCGACATACAGCAGGCCGCCACGTCCTGGATAAAATGATGAAGCGGACTCGGTGAGGATGATCGAGGCGCCGTCCTGGCCCATCAATGCCGGCACTGCAGCCTTGACTGAGTGGATATGACTCAGGACGTTGATACGAAACATCTCGTCGAACGCCTTGTCGATTCGCTCGGGGGGGATGTCCTGAAGACGACGGTAGAAATCGAAGATCCCCACGCAGTTCACCAATGTGTCGAGTCCGCCGAACGCGTCGGCAGCGACCTGCACAGCTTCGTCGTTGGCGGTGTGGGTGGTCCCATCACCCTCGATTACCGGGATGTCGGGCAGCTGATGGCGCAGCGCCGAGCACTTATCGCTGTCGTACTCGAGCACGGCGACCTGGGCATCCTCGTTCAGGAACGCGTCGACGGTGGCCCGACCGATACCCGAACCTCCGCCGACGATCAATGCGCGTTTGCCCGCCAGCCAGCCAGTCATACCTCGTCGCCCAGAATCAAGGGAGTCCCTGCGTTCCCCACCATGGCCGCTAAGGTGGCTGGGTTCTGCCAGGTCAACGCCTCGATCTCCAAGGCATCCAGCGACACCCACTGCGCCGATTTTGGCGCCTGAATCAACAGCCGAGCTCCGTTGCGAGTGGTCACTCGGCGCACGACGACCTCTGCGAACTCGTTGGCGATGTTAAGTGCATCGCCGGTCGCCCCGGCCAGCAGCGTAGCCAGTTCCTCGCACGCCGATTGTGGTGGTGACTGCGCGCCCTCGCCGGGTCGATTCGAGCTCATAGGAATACCGCCAGATTCTGCATTCGAAGCACTGATTCATCGACGGCGATTGTGCGCCGGGCGAGTTTGAGGGCGTTGCCATCGCGACGTAGGAGATCCTCACGACCGCATGAAAGGAGCGTGGACTCATTGACGTCGCCGCGGCTGCGGAACAACAACTCAGCGCTGTCGACCGCGAGGTAGTCGGCGTCGTCGGTGAGGAATGTGCGCACGTTGGTGATGAAGTGACGCAGGCGCGACGGCGGATCCTCAGTCCAGGCGTGCTCGGTGGCGAATCGCGCAACCCGACGACTGAGTGAGTATTTGTTCTCGTCGAAATGCGCCATTCCTGCTGAGCTATCGAATCCGGCGCCGGCGGCGGTGGTGATCCGCACCGGCATGTAATAGTGAATGTCCTCGGTAAGAACACCCAGCCACCTGTCGTAGTCTTGGGCATCGAGAAGGTACGCCTCGTTGATGAGGAAGCGATGCGCCTCCAGATGGCGAGAATCGTCGAACGGCAAGGCTTCCCCCACACGTTGGGCGCGGGCTGCGTGCGCACCAAGTACCGATGGGGCCATGGGTCGACCAGTGCGCTGATCCTCGACGGTCACAGCATCACCGACGTCGGAGCCGACTCCGAGTCGATACCGGCAACGGCCCGGCCATTGGTCTGCACCATTGGCTCAATACCTTGCGGGTTGTCGGTGAGCACAGTAGCCGGGTCGACTCGCAGCGGCGGCATGTCGAGGTAGTCAGCCCAGAGCCTCAATAATTGCCGTTGATTGTTCTCGTTGTAACCGAGCTGAGCGTATCCAGGCCCGTGAAACTGAGCGCTGCTTAGGGTGTCGACCACCCGGGCATCGTCTGCGAGCAGCCCCATCCGGCTGTTCAGCCGCAGTCGGCGGGCCATCGAACCCCCCGCGGTGTTGGTCAGCGACACCCAATTCTCGACATCGTCTTGTTCGAACATTCCCGTCGAGCCGAAACACATCAAATAAGCCTTGTATGAGGCCGCCTTAAACGCTTCCGGGGCATCAGAATCCACCGCAAACCAGGACAGCACTTCAGTCTCGTTCTCGCTAATGGGCTGCCATACTCGAATCGAAATGAACGGCAAGACGTGCTCGCCGTCCTCGACTTTCGGCCAGTTGTGCACGAAGCTGATGTTCGGAAAGCACGTCGCCGCCGAGATCATGAACCCATCGGCGCCCACCACCTGTCGCTGCTGCTCGGTCCAGGTCGCCTTGGCACGACTGATCATTTCCGCCGGGTAGCCGACATAGCTCATCCGGTCTTCGAAACTCCCCTCAGGCAGCTTGTATGTGGTCCCCCCACCTCTGCCCGCCCAATAGGTTGCGCCGTCTTTGCGCTTGTGAGCCTTCGGCTCTCGGAACAGGCCGATCTCGACCACCGACGTGTGCGTCTGCGGCGTGTGGTACATGTCCCCGGCGAAATTCTCAGCTGCGATCTTCCAGTTCGCTTTTACCCGCCAACGCTGGGGACCCTGCACCTCGAGACCGTTGGGGCCCTGCTTGGTGTAGAAATCGAGATAGAACCTGAAATCACCCAGGTAATCTTCAAGCGATTCTGCGTCAGGATCCATCGACAGGAAGATCAACCCGTTGTAACTGGCCACACTCGGCGCTGGCAACAGGGTCTGACCCGCCTTGTTGAACCCCGCCTCCCCTCCGTAGGCCTCTTGGTGAAAAGGCAGTCCGATAATGCGGCCGTCGTTGCGGTAAGACCACCCGTGGTAAGGGCATCTGAAATTCGACGCGTTCCCCATCTCCGCCCGACAAATCTGCATACCGCGATGGAGGCACATATTGAACATCACCCGGACCTCGCCTGCAGAATCACGAGCGACGATGAACGAATCCTGTAGCACTTGCCTGACCACGTAGTCGCCCGGCTGCGGAATTTCGGACTCGTGCGCGACGAACAACCACGCCCGACTGAACAGCCGCTCCTTTTCGAGCGAGAAAATCTGCTTGTCGTTGTACACGTGCGCCGGAATCATGCCAGTGCGTACTGCCGCCAACACCTCACCGTGATCCTGCATCTTCAACTCCATGACTCAGCGACGGGACCCGATCCTCGACCAAGGCGCCTTCACTGTTGTGTAGAAGGCGACTCTGTCTAGCAGAGAGTATGCCGTCTATTTGCCGGTGGAGTCAACCGGCCTTGCTTATACGTCCAACTGCCGCGCGGCCCTCGTCGTTGCCTTCGACGAAACGTCCACTACGGCGTTCACCGCGCGAGGCGGTATGTCTCCTTGCCAAGGGGATTTGCACGAGTGCGCACATGGCCCGTAACGAAACGACCGCGGCCCGGTAAGGCCGCGCACGGGCGGGCAAGCGTGGGATGCCAGCAGCTGCCAGCGGTACTGGCCGAGCAGATTTCGTTGGAGATCCTGCGCCGCCCCCGGATTGGACTGGTCATCGACGACGACGCCGCGCGGGAAGCAAGTCTGCGGACCGCTCGGGCCGACGGCGCTGCCAGGTGTTGTGCGGGAGGCGACATTTCGTCGCCGACGCCCGAGCGTCGCGATTCTTCGAGCTGCATTCGGCTTTTACCGCGGTAAGGTTTCTGTCATGCAGAAACCTCCAGTCGCAGGCATGGAGCATGACAGCACCGGAAAGCTTCCGCAATATCCGATCGAGTCTGTCGACAACGCTCTTCGCCTAATCCTCCTCCTAGGAGGCCGCTCTGAGATCCGGCTCACTGACGCCAGCGAGTACCTGCACGTCGCTTCGTCGACCGCGCATCGCCTGTTATCGATGCTTCAGTACCGCGGGTTTGTCCGCCAAGACCCGATCAGCAGGGCATACCAGCCCGGACCGTCGTTAACAAACGTGGCGTTCGCTGTGTACTCCAGGATGGACATACCACGCACCGCCGCGCCGATTCTGCGCCACCTTGCAGACACGTTGCAAGAAACCGTGCACGTAGGAACGTTGGACGGCAGACTCGTTCGCTTCATCGCGGCACTCGAAAGTCCTTCTGCCGTTCGAGTGATATCGCGTTTGGGTACTACACGTCCTGCACATTGCACGTCGACAGGTAAGGTCCTACTCGCCGGACTATCCGATGACGAGCTTGACCAGTTGTATCCCGACCCACATTTGGAGCCACTCACCGAGCATTCCGTGCGAACCCTCACCGAACTGCGCGCTCAATTGGCAGAGGTCAGGAAAAGTGGGTTTGCAACCAGCAACCAGGAAAGTGAGGAAGGCGTCGTGTCTGTCGCCGTGGCCGTACCCGTAGGAGGTTCCCAGATGAGGCTGGCACTCAATGCGTCAGCGCCCAGTTATCGATTCCGGCCCTCGGATATCCGCAAAGCTCGCACTGCCCTCACAGACGCCGCCGCCGAGCTAGCCCGCAATCTCGGCTGATGACGTCCCCAAAAGTGGAAGCCGACAGTGAAATGCCCAGCGGCGCCCCAGATTTGCCTGGCTTCATTGCCACCATCGACGCATTCCTAAGCATGGAGAAGCAACGGAATGCCGAACCGATGTTCGCGGCGGTCCTCACCGACGACTTTCAGATCGGTTTTCGTGGTGGTTACCAGTGGAAAGGCCGCGATGGTCTGCAGACGTACCTTGACCAACGGGCCGGAATCTTCGACGAACGCCTGGAACTGCGCCACGTACTTTCCTACATCCCGGCGAAGGAGGGTGTGGTCGAGCTGACGACCCATCTTGAGTTTTACTTTCGACGCTGGAAAGCACCCTCGTTGGTCAGCGAAGAATTCACCGGGTCGGCCTTTCGCACGTGGCTGATACGCGTCGCTGACAACGAGATGCGTGTGAAGCAGGTGATTATCGATGGATTTGCCAATCTCAACGAAAACGCTCGGGCGGTGTTTGCCATCCCAGATGAAGGGTTCGACGAATAAGCGCTACAGCGACGAAGGCGGTAGACGTCCACCGACGCCGAGGCGCACGATCAAACCTCGCTTCTCCATAGCACGATGTCGATCTCTCGAAATGAGACATCGCAATCAGGGCTGCAGGCCCTCACGGGTTATCGGAACACTCGACCTCTCCCCGTGCGACGCCGGGCAGCGCGATCGATGCCCACCATCCCGGCGACGTCCAGTACCGCAGTAATTCGCATGATCTTCTGCATGAGGTCGGTGCCATGTGCCCCGAACCGATGATGGCGACTTTCGTCATTGCCATCATGCCTCTGAGAACGTGGCGGAAACCGATCCCAGAGGCTCGATCTCCGCTTCGACATGAACGCCGGGCCTGACCGCGGCCATGGGTCCAAGCGCTCCCGAAAGAACGATCTGGCCAGCGCGAAGTGGCTGCCCGTACGCAGCAGCTGTCCTGGCCAACCACATCAATGCAAGGATCGGGTCACCCAGACAGGCCGCCCCAGAGCCCGCTGATACCGGAACGCCATCGGCCGACATTCGCATGACGACGTCCCGGGGCTCGAATTCGTCGATTTCGAGCCGGTTCTCCCCCAGAACGAACAGCCCGCTGGAGGCGTTGTCCGCCACGGTGTCAGCGATACTCAGGTCCCAATTCGCTATGCGGCTATCCACGATCTCCAGTGCCGCAACGGCGTAGCGAATCGATCCTCGAATTTGATCTTCGCTTGACACATCTCTGTCGATATCTTCCGCGAGTACGAAGGCGACTTCGGCTTCGACCTTGGGCTGCAACAACTTTCGATAAGGAACGAGCGTCTCGCCGGATGCGTCCATGTCCGCAAATAGGACACCGAAATCCGGTTGGTCGACGCCGAGTTGTTGCTGTACTGAAGGAGCAGTCAGGCCGATCTTTCGACCGATTACCACTCCTCCCGCCGCCACCCGGCGAGCGTTGAGCTCCTGCTGAACCGCATACGCCGAATCGATGTCCTCCGCGCCGATCAGCGTGCGCACCGGTGGTGCTGGTTGCCCTGTCACGAAAGCGGTTTGGATACGGTCGACGGCAGCTCGGATGATGCTGATGTCGCGAACTGTGGTTGTCATGTGTGACCTTCCTTTTTGGGCGGCAACGTCATCGACGTTATGGACAGGGTTAATGGGGTTCGCGCAAGTGTTGCCAGGCAAGCCCTTCTTACTGCCGAGCGCTTTTCGCATGCCGGTCGACGTCGACCACCCCGGCAATGGACTTGAGTCGAAGGTGGGAGGAGATATCGAGCGAGCCGCCGACTCCGCTGTCTTTGTATCCCTCGGCTGGGTCGGAGACACCGTGGCTCCGCGCGTTTATCGAGATGCGCCCGGTATGCATATTGCGCGCCACCGCCGTCGCACGCTCGACGTCACGGCTGAACACCGCACCGCCAAGCCCATATGACGAATCATTGGCCATTCGTGTCGCGTCCTCATCTCCGTCATGAGGAACCACGACCAGGACGGGCCCGAATATCTCTTCGCGGAACACGCGCATCGTACGGTCGACGTCGACGATCACCGTGGGCTCGACGTAGAAGCCGGTCGCAATGGACGGACGGCCACCCCCGAGGATCACCCGAGCTCCTTCGGCACCAGCCGAGTCGATGTAGTCCTCGACACGTGCACGCTGCGCCGCGCTGACGAGCGGACCGAAGACTGTCCCTGGATCCAGCGGGTCACCCAACTGAGCACTGGCCAAGCATGATGTGACGACCTCGAGTACATCGCTGAAGCGTGCGCGAGGCGCGATGACACGCGTGCACGAGTAGCAGACCTGCCCCGTATTCGGCAGGCAGGTGGTGACCAAGTTGTCGGCGAAGAGCTCGAGGTCCGCATCGTCGAGCAACACGGCCGCCGACTTTCCACCCAGCTCCGCTACGACCGGCTTCAACAAATGGCCTGCACGCGAGGCGATTGCGCGACCAGCATCCGTGGAGCCGGTGAAGGACACCATGTCTATGTTCGGATCGTCAATCACCGCGGACCCTGTCGTACGGCCACCGGTGACGACGTTGATCACCCCGGGAGGGAATCCGACTGCCGCAGCGAGCTCCCCGATGAGCAATGAGTCCAAAGGTGTTTCCGGCGCAGGTTTCACGACGACCGTGCACCCTGCGGCGAGAGCCGGAGCCAGCTTGTGGGCTAATAAGGACTGGGGCGCGTTCCACGGGATGATGATCCCGACGACGCCCACCGGTTCACGTCTGACGATGCCCTTCCCGTCGGCACTGGCGACTTCGGGCTCGAAGGATCCGGCTATCTCGGCACAGTGGCGGTAGAGAGCTATGGGACGAGTGCCATTGGTACGACGCGACCTCGAGATTACGGCTCCATTCTGGGCCGTCACGAGGCGCGCGATCTCCTCGCATCGTTCATCGAAACTGTCGGCCAGCGCGGCGATCAGGGCTGCACGATCTTTGGATGGCGCTTCGGCCCACCCCCGCAGCGCGGCGCGTGCCGCGATCGCCGCCGACGCTACATCGGCGGAGCTCCCGTCTGGGACGCTCCCGACCCAGTCCTCGGTGGCCGGATCGGTGAGGTCGATGAAGGCATCGGAATCGGACTCCCGCCAGACACCATCGACATAGATATGGCTGTGGCGACTGCCGATCACGCCGTTTCTCCGGAAAGTACTGGATTCTTGATCGGAGCGGGCGTGAAGGTCGCAGGGACATTACGGAATCCACGCAACACGTTGTTGAGCTTGCGGGTGGGCTCGCCAATCGTGATCGTCTCGACGCGCTCGATCATCGATTCCAATACCGCCTGGAGCTCGATCCGGGCCAAAACCTGACCCGCGCAGGCATGAAGACCGGTTCCAAAGGTCAGATGACCCGCGGCGTTTCGGTGAATGTCGAATTTGTCTGGCTCGGGATACTGGCGCTCATCGCGATTGCCGCTTCCATAGATGACAGCAACCCGCTCACCCGCGGCGATCTCAATTCCGCTCACCTCGGCGTCCACCGCTGCGACACGGGAGAAGAGCTGCGCAGGTGCTTCGATCCTCAACACCTCATTCACGACGGCGTTGACCCGGTGGGGTACCCCGCGGAGTTCCTGCCACTGCTCAGGATGCGTCCCGAGCAGCCACACCATCGCCCCAAGCGCATTGACGGTCGTGTCCATCCCCGCCGTAAGGTACGCCGAAAGTAGGTGCAGGCAGTACTCCTCGGGGATGACCCCAGCGTCGGCCGCTTCGTATACCGCGGCACCCATGCTGCCCGGGGCCAGTTGGTCCCTCGTTGCGACGTTGCGGATGTACTCGAACTGCTCGGCGATGTCGGCCAGGCCTGCCGAGGTGCGATCACCCGGCGGGCCAAAGGCGTTGAACGCACCGCTGGCCCAGCGCAGCAACTCCGAGCGAGCATCAACGGGGAGGCCGATCAGCTCTCCGACGACCTCTACGGGAAAGACCTGACTGAAGTCGGTCACCGCATCAAAGGACTCTCTTCTGGTCATCTCGTCGACAAGCGATTGAGCTCTGGGCCGAATGATCTGCTCCACACTGCGAATCGAACGAGGCCCCAAACGATCCTGGAGAACACCGCGCAGCATCTCGTGGCGTGGCGGGTCGGACGCGATGACGCTGTGTCTACGGACCTCGTTGAACTGATTGTTGAAGCCGACACCTTTGCCCGAGATGAATCGCGTGTGGTCCATGAGGACTGCCCGCACTTCGGCATACCGCGCCACCGCGAGCACGCCATTAGCGGTCAGACGGACGACCGGCCCTAGCTCACGCATGCGCGCGTACGTGGGAAACGGATCACGCAACACCTCGTCGGAGAAGATATCGACGTCGAGCTCTGGGATCGTGCTCACCGACTCTCGGCTCCTTCTGTTGTGGTTGTTCCCCGGTTGCCGTGCGAGACGTATCCTTGTCGCCCGTCACCTCATCCGAAGCGGACGTCGACTGCGGCGGATCCGTTGCCGGCGAGATCTTTACTGGCCAAATGCCGGTCCAGCCGGGGATACACTCGGCGCGCGTTACCCTCCACCACTGCGTGGTGTTCTTCCTCACTCAAATCGAGTTCGTTGATGTAGACCAGCGTGTCGTCCCATGCGACTCCGGTGTCCGGGTCAACTCCTCGAACCGCGCCGAGCATTTCGGAAGCGAAGAGCAGGTTAGCCGGACCGATCACCCGGTGCAGCAGATCGATTCCAGCCTGGTGATAGACGCAAGTGTCGAAGTACATATTTCCCAGGAGTTCGCTTGGGTCTGGTCGGCCCAGCCGAGCCGCCAAGCCGCGGTAACGGCCCCAGTGGTACGGGACGGCGCCACCTCCGTGCGGGATCACAAAGGTCAGCTTCGGATATCGCTGGAACAAGTCCGACTGCACGAACTGCATGAAAACGCTCGTGTCAGCGTTGAGGTAGTGCGCGCCGAGCGTGTGGAAGTTTGGATTACACGAGATCGAAACATGCACCATCGCAGGCACTTCCAACTCGATCATGGCCTCGTACAGCGGGTACCAGTATTCGTCCGTCATCGGGGGCGACGTCCAGTACCCGGCCGTCGGGTCCGGGTTGACGTTGCACCCGACGAAACCGAGTTCATCCACGCAACGTCGTAGCTCGTCGACCACCGGACGCAGGTCTCCACAAGGTGTCTGTGGCAACTGAGCCACTGGCGCGAAAGCGTCGGGATAAAGTTGCGCCACACGGTGGACCAGGTCGTTGGACGCACGGGCCCACGCGGTGGCGGTGGCCTGGTCCGCTATGTGGTGCTCCATCCCGGAAGCTTTCGGCGAGAACAGCATCAGATCACCACCTCGCTCGCGAAGCACGCGCAGCTGATTGTTCTCGACGCTCTCTCGGAGCTCGTCTTCACCGATCCTCGGCGCTGCCGGTGCCGGCACGCTGGGATTTTCCAACGCCGCGAGCTGTTGGTCACGAAACGCCTGATGCGCCGGCGGTGCCGTGGTGTAGTGACCGTGGATGTCAATGATCACCGCACGGCGTCCTCGTAGTCGACATAGCGCAACCCCGCGCGGGCAAGGTCGCCACGCATGTTGTTGACGTCGAGGCTGAGTTCACCACGCATGTAACGCTTCCGGTTCGCGGCTTCCTTGGTCTCGCGCAGCTTGGATGCCGCTGCGACGGCAGCGGCCTCCGTGCGGGGGACTACTACGACACCGTCGTCGTCGCCGACCACGACGTCACCCGGTTCGACCCATGCGCCGGCGCACGTGATCCCAATATTGACCGAACCAAGGCGTTTTTTAACCGTCCCCTGTGCTGAGACACATTTTGACCAGACCGGGAACTTCATGGCGGCGAGTTCAGCGACGTCCCGGCATCCGGCGTCGATCATCAGACCACCGACACCCCGGGCCGCGAGTGCCGTGGCCAGCAGTTCACCGAAATACCCATACTCCGAGGGCTCTTCGGGAGCGATCACCAAGACATCGCCTGCCTGACACTGCTCCACCGCCACATGGACCATCCAGTTGTCATCTGACGGGACACTGACAGTCACCGCCGATCCGCAGACCCGTGCACCGGTGTAGATCGGCCTCATGTACGCAGCGAGCAGCCCGGTGCGGCCCTGTGCTTCATGAATGGTCGCAACTCCGAACTGGGCGAGTTCATCCCGCACCGCGGGATGGGCGCGAGGCGGATTGCGGATGACGACAGACACCGTCAAGACTCCCTTCCCAGCCAAGGCATCAGCGAAATGTGGATCACGTCGGCGTCCTCTGTGTCACCAGCCAGCGCTCGGATAGCCTTGTCGACCTGATCGAGCGGGAATTTGTGCGTCGACAGCCGCTCCAGCGGAAACCTGTGCGACGCAAGCTGTTTGAGTGCAAGCTCACACGCGCGGTAACTATGGCCGCGTGCGCTTCTGATCGTGATGGCCTTCTCCGTGAGCTTTTTCACCGGGAAATCAGGGAACGCGGCAAGTTCCCCCTGGATGAGCATTGTGCCCTCACGGCGTTTCAAGGCGTCGATACCGAGCAACACCGGTTCCACACCAGCCCGCGAGGTGCAGTCGAGCACGAAGTCGACGCCGCGCCCGTTGGTCAGATCCACGATCCGGTCGTAGGGAGCTTCGGCGTCGATGTCGATGACCTCGTCTGCACCGAGCTCCAACGCGAGGTCCAGGCGAGCTTTGTCCCGAGAAGTGCCCGTAACGATGATTTGGGACGCGCCGGCTTGCTTGCAAGCCACGACTTGCGACAGTCCCTGCTGGCCCGGCCCTTGAATCAGAACAGTGTCGGCGTAACCGACACCCGCGGCGATCAGTGCCCACTCGATGCCGTTCGACAAGGGAGTAACGAGACCGGCCAGTTCAGCATCGACACTTTCGGGCACCTTGTGTACCACGGCATTCCACGGCAAGTACATGTATTCGGAGAAGCCACCCCACAGCGTTCCGGCGTTGTTGGCTGAGGTGTAACCGTATCTGCGCGCATCGGCGTTCGTTCGCCAGTCCGTTGCCTCGCAGTGGCGGTACTCGCCGATTCGGCACCATTCGCACTGATAGCAACCAACGTAATGCTCGACGAAGATTCGGTCGCCTTCGCCCACACCGTGCAACCGCGTGAACTTCTTTCCCGCCGCGGCGATGATGCCGACGTTCTCGTGGCCCATAATCACCGGCTCGTCGAACGGCGGTTTGGAATACATCTTGACATCCGTGCCGCATATCCCCGCGACCTCGACCTTCAGCAGCGCGGAATCATCGGACAGTTCCGGCCGGGGCAACTCCCGCAACTCTGTGGTGTTCGGCGCCGTACGTACAGCAGCCAGAACGCGCTCGACCAACTCATCCTCGCAATCACCTTATGGCACGATGGTCATGCCAATTTACCATCTGCAGCGTCGGCCGCCCTTGCCGGTAACTGCCCGTTTTCCAAGGCGTTGCCACGCCGCCTGTCCTTCGACCCTCGGGAATGATCGTTTCGGCAACACACCCCGCGACACGATCCGGATACGGTGCCTCAGCATCAGCGCGATGTGCTCAAACCCGGCGCCTAAGACTGCCGCGCGCGCCGCAGGGCGATCCGCAAATCGCCTGTTCTGCCGCGGTGATGCTTCCGAATAATGGCATGACTTGCTACTGCCCACAGCGACCGTGACACAATGGTCATGCCAATTTACCAATTTGCTATCCAAGCCGCCAATGCCCGGAGACTGATGCCCGAAAACCGCCGCGTGCTGACCACGCTGACGCGCTCTCAAGGAGCCAACCAAGCCGTCAAGGACGGCTCGGTAGCTCCTGCAGGATTTCAGCTGAAGTTCGAGGAAATACCCGCCTTGGTCAAGGGGTTCCGCCGAATGGTTCGGCACCTGGAGTTCGACGTCAGCGAGATGGCGCTCACGACCTACCTGACCGCACGTGAACACGGTGTCGCCTTCACCGCCTTACCAGTCTTTCTCGTGCGGGGGTTTCACCACGGGGCCATCCTGTACAACCGGGACTCGACGATCCGACACCCGAAAGACCTCGAAGGCCGGCGGGTCGGCGTCAACCGCGGGTATACCGTCACCACCGGTGTGTGGGCGCGCGGCATTCTCGCCTCGGAATACGACGTCGACCTCGACCGAGTGACTTGGCTGCTTTCCGGCGACGAACACGTGGAGTCGTACGTCCCTCCGTCCAACGTGGTCTCCGCCGGCCCCAGCGTAGACATGGCCGATATGTTGATCGCAGGCGAAATCGATGCGGTCATCGGCGTCGACGTCGACCATCCTGATATCGCGCCGTTGATCGCCGACCCCCACGGTGCCGCAATCACCGCCCTGCGTGATCGTTCGTTTTACCCCATCAATCACCTCATAGTCCTCAAGGACGAGGTGCTGCAGCGCTACCCGGACGCTGCGGCTGCAGTGTACGCAGCATTCAGTAAAGCTAAGGAGCGCTATGTCGCTCGGCTCGCCGACGGACAGGTGACCAGCCCAACCGATCGGATGTACGCCGAGGTGATGAAGACGACGGGCGCAGACCCGCTGCCCTATGGTGTCGAGCTCAACCGGCCAATGCTCGAGCAATTGTTGGACTTCGCACTGGCGCAACACATTTTGAGCCGACCGATCAAGATCGATGACGTATTCGTCTAGCTTCCGCGGGTGCGGGACGGATCAGTTCGCGAAGCGAAACCGAGACATCGCGGGCATCCTGGGCCCGGATTGTGGATCCTTGGGTGAGCACCTTTTGTACTGCCATGTAGTCACCTGGCGCGTTGACGGAGTCAACCGCCATCAAAGCGTCGTCGTGGTAATAGAGCACGGAGAATGACTCACGTTCGGGAGCGCCGCGAACCAAGTAATAGTCGTGTCCCCTCGACAGGCCGGCGATACGAAGCTTGAGATCGAACTGTTCGGACCAGAACCGCGGCACCGGCAGGTCTGACTCCACCCTGCCCGTCAATGTCGCGGCAGCCGCTTTGGCCTGAATTATGGCGTTTTGAACCGACTCCAAGCGCACTTTGCCGCTGCCGGTACGCCAATCGGGTTGAACAGTGCAATCGCCCGCCGCTACGACGTTCGGATTGCTGGTACGTGCGAAGCGGTCGACAACAATGCCACCGTCACAAACAAGATCCAGTTGGTCCGCCAGTTCGGTCCGTGGCACGACTCCGATACCGATAATTACAAGATCTGCGGGAAGGCTGCTGCCGTCTGATAATTCCACCGACTGCACGCGCGCATCCTGCCCGGTCAACGACATTACTTCCGCGTTCAGACGTATGGTGACGCCGCGGCGCGCGTGCGCATCGAGGTAGAAGTCGGAGACCACGGGTGCCACGGCTCGCCCCATCAACCGATCGGCGGCCTCAACAACGGTCACCGTTTTACCTTGGGCACGCGCAACCGCCGCGGCTTCGAGTCCGATGAACCCGCCGCCGACCACGACGACGGATTCTGCTTCGCCCTGGAGCTGTCGCAGCTTCGCGGCGTCATTCGCTGTCCGGAGATAGATCACCCCATCGAGATCGGCGCCCGGCACGGCCAGTCGTCGCGGACTGGCGCCAACAGTCAACGCCAACTTGTCGAACCACAGCGTTTCTCCTGACGCCGTAAGGGCGACTCCTGACGGCCCCTCGCCCTCGAGTTCAAGCCAATTGACAAGCTCACCCGTGAGTACCGAAATGTCCTGGTCGGCCAGATACTTCGGGGCACGGAGTAGTAGCTGTTCGAAGCCGATGCCGCCTTGCAAGTAGGACTTCGACAATGGGGGCCGTTGGTACGGCGCGTGCGGCTCCTCGCCCACTAGTGTTATTGGTCCGCCTTCTCCTGCTTCACGAAGCGAAAGGGCCAGTTGCATTCCTGCTTGACTGGCACCGACGATCAACGTCCCTGCGCTCACCCTCACTGCTCCTCAGGGATGTGAACGATCAGGCCGTCGAGCGACTCGATCATCGTGATCTGACAAGACAATCGGCTGGACTCACGCCGCTCGGCGGCAGCACCGAGTTCGAGCACGTCCTCTTCCATTTCCTCAGGCCCACCAACGTACACAGCGAACTCTTCGTCGACATAGATGTGGCAGGTGGCACAGCTGCAGTTTCCGCCACACTCGCCGACGATGCCGGGGACGCCGCTGCGTACTGCGGCGGCCATGACCGACTCGCCGGGATGCGCGTCCACCACGCGCTGCACACCGTCCAAAGCGATGAAGACAACCTTCGGCATCTAATGCTCCAGTCAAAAGATTAAGGACTGACCATAATACCTTGCGGTTGGCACCTACGGGGTACGGGACGGAAAAGGATGCCCATCGACGCGAACGGCTGTGAATCGCACGCAATCGTGGCGAGCTGCCACAGGGATTTCCGCCGCTGCTCGCGGCGGATCGACTGATGACACGGGTTCTGCCCTATTAGAATTCCGCTATAGCAGTGGAATGGCGGACCAGCCAGTCACATTAGTTGTGGCACACGGGAATCGACTGCGAATGATTCGTACGATCGTGGAACAGATGATGCCCGCGCAGGTACGTGCCCTGGACATACCGACCGGAGCGGCGCTGCGTCATGACACAGGCGATAAGCTAGTGCCACTGTTACGAGGAGGCGTCTACCTCTAAGCCCCCCGCCACGCCGGCGCTCAAGTGGCGGATGGCCGCCATACTGCCGGGGCGATCTTGGCCTTATCATTGGTCCATGCCTGCATCCGAGAGTCCCGCGACGACCCCACCGCCGGCTGATTCGATGTTCAGCCCGGTCAGTCCGGGCCGGGCCTCGGCGATGATTGTCGACCAGATACGTGTGTTGATTCGGGAAGGTCAGCTGCGGCCGGGCGACCGCCTGCCTGCCGAACGTGAACTTGGTGACAAGCTCGGGGTGAGCCGGGTTACGGTGCGCGAAGCACTGCGCGGCCTCGAGGCGAACGGCATGGTGCGCATCAAGGTCGGCGCCCACGGCGGCGCGTTTGTGACGGCGCCAACGAGCCAGCGTATTGGTGAAGGCATCGAGGATCTGCTCAGCTTGTCGGGCCTGACCGACAAAGATGTGACCGAAGCGCGGCAGGTTTTCGAGATCGGAATCATCCCGCTCGTGTGCGAGCGTGCGACTGAACAGGACATCGACGAACTGACAGAGATCTGCAACCGGGGCGACGCGGCTTTGAAAGAAGGTTTCTATCCGATGGAACTGTCAGCGGAGTTCCATACACGCGTCGCCCAGGCCAGCCATAACAAGGCAATCGCGATGCTGGCTGACTCTTTCCACGGACCCACTCTGCTCTCGATGCGCCACGTCCAGCAGTCACACCCGGAGATGGGTATCCGAGGCATTCGGGAGCACCGCCAGTTTGTGGCGGCGATCAAGAAGCGCGATGTCGACAAAGCGACTTCCGTGATGCGTACCCATATCGGCCGAACGGCAAAGCACGTCTCAAAGGGCAACTGAGCCCAGAAAACTCATGACCCGCGCCGGCGCAGTTTCGGCGGTCTGGGCTGCGACCGGAACGTCCCAATACTCGTTGATGGGAAGGCACTCCTGTAGATAACGCGCCGCCGAGGGCGCATGCGATGCATCTTCCCCCGGCACGATGAGCGCGGGCACGTCCGATACCAGTAGGTCATCGGGTTCAGGGCCGGGCACGGTGTCACGGTCGAACAACAGAGCCGCCATCGCCGCGACAGTGATCTGGTATTGAAGGCTGCCGAGATCACGGTACTGCGCGGCGAAATCAGGGTCGGAGCGCAACACGCTGACCCACGGACCCAGTCTGGCGTCTGAGGTGAAGTTGCCGTCGGTCGTCGCCGCAAGGTCGGCAACACCGGCCAGCCCCTGCTCCGCGGCGTAGGCAAGGTGGGCGCGGAACCGTTCGAGCTGCTTCCGCCGGTACTGTACGCCGCCGGCCGGCGAATACAGCACCATCCCTCCAACGCGCTCGCGATGAGCGCTCGCGATGCACGCCGCGATCGAACAACCAACGCAGGCACCCATGATATGCACTCGGCCCAGCCCGAGATGGTCCAACAGGCCGACACCCTGTCTCACGTAATGAGCCCATGAGACACGCTCGACGCGCCCGCCAGACTCACCGGCCTCACGCTTGTCGAACGTGATGCATTGGAACCGCTCCTGCAACTGTGACAGCATCCGCGTTCGACGATAGAGGCCGTGCTTCTCCCACGCGTCCATCGAGGCGGCGAAGCCGCCAGGCGAGAACATCAGCAGCGGTGGCCCCGAACCCGCTACCGCATAACGGGTTTCAATGCCATCGATCTTCGCCGAAGCCACGCTCAACGTCAAAGACCTCCCTTGATCTGGCGAGCAGCCCGCACGTCATCTGCATACGCCGTGATGGCGTCCAGCGCGATCTGGGCGACGTTGGCATAGGTATCTGGTGGGCTGTCGAGACCATCGACGCTGTAACCGATGGCGGCCGTGGCCATCCGGATCCGGCCGTCCAGCCACGGGCCGCCACCGAACCCACCGAGCACCGGGATGGACACCGCCTCGGCCACTGCCGCTCCAACGACGGGTCCCGAATTCGTGAAGTTCAGCAGCACCGCGCCCGCATCAGCGAGACGACGAGCCTCACAAACCATCTCGTCGAGAAGTTCGTCTGAAACCGCATCCTTGGCGCTCGGTGTGGCGCTATACATCACACCGTATTTGAGAGAAGTCTGCGGTGTGATCCCGAACTGAGCAAACACGGGAATCCCTGCACGCGCCACCGCCGTCACGGCATCTAGATGATCGCATGCCCCGTCTAGCTTCACCATGTCGACGCCGGCTTCCTTGGCGAGACGAATTGCCGCCCGCACAGCACTCTTTCGCCCGTCCTGCAGCGGACCGAACGGGAAATCACAGGACAGCAAGGCGCGCCGGACACCGCGGCGCACTGCCTGACACACCACGACCATCTGATCCATGGTGATTTCAAGTGGATTCGGCTGACCCCACAGGTTGATTCCCACAGTGTCACCAACCGACACCAAGTCGACGCCGGCACGATCGACTATCCGTGCCATCTGGTAGTCCCACGCCACCACACCGACGATCTTCTGCCCTCGCAGTTTCATGTCCTGCAGGTCAGTGAGTTTAACGTTCTTGCCCACGACGGATCCTTTCAGGCTCGCAGCGCTGAGGGCAGATCGGAAACGTCTTCTTCGTGAGCGCTGACGACGAGTACGCGCGTGTGAGGCCGCAACACAGCCACGGTCTCACTCGCCGCTGCGCCTTCCCCAACGACGATGCCAGCGGTCATGATCGCGCGAACCGTGCTCGCCGCACTGATGATGTTGCTGCAGCGGCATCCCCACCGGTGGGGGAGACCATGACGACCGCATCGGCGTCGGCAAGTTCCTCCGCAAGCTGGTGACGGCGCCGTCGGTGTCGAGCAGCGAAACCCAACGCCGCTCCCCCGCATGCCCTCTCGGTTCGGCTACCGACAGGAAGCGTGCATGTGCCCGCGACTGAGGTGAAGCCCGCTCGATGATCGCTCGTGCACCACCGTCGAGCGCAATGACGCGCACGCCCTTCCGCCCGGCGATCGGACGGTTGATCCGATATCTCATCTCGGCAGCAGATGTCGGCCGCGCACAACTACGACCGAGAATTGGCTGGAGCGGACTGGTCATACCGATGTCTGCCGCACGCCTTCGCGCACCCTGAGATCTTCTCGGCACGATTCGCTGAACGATGCGTCACGCGGGAGGACGACGGCGGCAGACCGAACACGATGATGCTCTGGGTCGACACCTGGTGGAGTCATACCCTTGTCGCGCAACGCTTCAGCCGCCCGCTTCAACTTCTGCCGCGCTTTGATGATGCCACTGTCGGCAGACACCAACCGCTCCTTGGTCCGATCTACGATCGGCCCCATACTCTCCTGCAGCGATGAGTCTTGGATCGCGATACCCCGCACGCCCGAGTACGTGTCTCCGCGCTTCTGCGCCGCACGATCCATCAAATAGGCGTTGTCTTTGTTCGCCTGCGGGCGGTACGTCCCAGGGGTGTTCGAACTATGCACGCCGTGCCCGTCCTTCATCGCCTGAACTTCCTGCGAAGTCAACGGTCTCACAGGGTGGTAGTCAAACGAGTACGCCCAACAATTCTCATCGTCAATGGGACTCCAAAAGTGGCCGTGAACGGGATGATCTCCTCGTGGCGGCACCATCGTGAAGCACGGCATCACCCACGGCGTGATGCGCCAGTAGTAATGGTCGGCGTCTGCATTGCGGCGGGCTCCAACGAATAAACCACCCTCGGAGTCCGCGACCTCGAAGAACGGCTTGAGGTCCGCCATGTTGTACTCGTTACCCTTGCTGCCCTTGAAAAGCGGGTCCGACTTTAGCCCCGCGGAGTGCAGGAACGACACATGACTGGAATCGATGCCGCCCTCGAAGGCTTGCAGCCAGTTGCATTCCTGCCATCGTTTGGACGTGAAGGTCTGCTCGGCTGGCACGAGAGCAAATTCGAATTCCGGTAACGGCGGTTGGTTCGCGGGGTCACCCATATAGGTCCACAGCACGTCCCCGATCTTGATCAACGGGTAGGACGTCAGTTTGACGTGCGCGCAGAACGTCGACCCCTCGGGCTCGGACGGCACCTCGACGGCTTGTCCCGTGACGTCGTACTTCCAGCCATGGTAGGAGCACCGCAGACCGCCCTCTTCGTTACGCCCAAACCACAGTGAGGCGCCACGGTGCGCGCAGAACTCATCGATCAAACCAAAGTCGCCATTGCTGTCTCGAAAAGCGATCATCCGCTCGCTCAGCAGCTTTACGCGTACCGGCGCGCAATCATTCTCCGGCAGTTCCTCGGCAAGCAAGGCTGGAATCCAGTACTGGCGGAACAACTCACCCATCGGCGTCCCCGGCCCGGTCCTCGTCAAAAGCTCGTTGATCTCTGCGCGTAGCACCGTTACCTCAGCTAGTTCTCTCCCACCATCCGGCGGTGACGCCCCGATCACACTGTCCTAATTGTAATACCATTAGGCATTCGGGAGCAACCAGACGCCAAGCTCGAAATCATGGACGTTGGTCGAGCCTCACGCCGATGGTGCACGGGTCGTCCCGCGACGGGCCGCCAAAGACGCCCGGACCTGAATTTGCCGTCGGCGGTGTGGGTGAGCGCAGACTTGCGCCGTGGAGGGGATCATCGACGGCGACTCACTTAGTCAAGAGCTCACGGTACGGCGGAGCTCAAACAAATACCCCCCCGCCATCGACGATCAGGACTTGACCGGTGATGAACCCGCTGCCGCCGCTGCACAGAAATCGCACCACGGACGCGACATCCCCGGGTGAAAGCGTCCGCTTGATCGACCGACGGTTGACCGCCTGCGCGACGTAGATGGGATCGTTGAGTTCGTTTGTGGCCTCGTCGTCCACGAGCCCTGGCGCGACTGCGTTGACGGTGATTCCGCGCGCGCCCAGCTCTCGGGCTGCAGCGCGGGTGAGGCCCTCGACCGCAGCCTTGGAGGCGACGTAGTGCGGAAAACCGAGTGTTCCCGTCCGCGCAGTCGTCGAGGACACGTTCACAATGCGACCGCCCCGCGCTGGCACCGCCGGCAAAATGGCTTTCATCGCTTGCCACGTACCCCGCACATTGATGCGTAGAACGTCGTCCCATTCTTGGATGGTCAACTCTTCCAAGGTCTTCTTGGCCCCAAGCGCCCTATACATCGCAGCGCAATTGACCAAGCCGTCTATCTGACCGAAGCGCTCCACGGTGTCTTTGACGAGTCCAGCCAGCGCGTCTTCGTCGGTGACGTCGAGACGGTGATAGATCACCGTCGGCCGCCAGGGCGGTGGCGCGAGGTCGGCAACCACCACGTTGGCGCCAGCGTCCACGAGATCTGCAACCACTTCATCGCCTATGCCACTAGCGCCGCCGGTTACCACGATGACGGTGCCGGCCACGTCGAACGGGTCCCGGTCAGCCACGGCAGCGGATCAATGGCGAACGACGGGAGGGGTCGGCATCAGTGAGGTCCGCCGAGCTAGATGCGTAGCGTCCGTTACCGAGGACAACCGCATCTGCGAACAGGGCCCTGTCTTCATTGCCACTCATGCCCTGCTGCGCGCAGGTCGCATATTTCATCAGTTTCTCTGTCTGCGCGGTGTTTTCGAGACGTGCTAGTGGTCGGCCCCGGACATCTGCTCGAGTGCGAAGCGCTGCAACCGGATAGCTGCGCGCGGACTCATCGACATGCTCACGCTCGGAGCTCTCGATCTCATCGCGTAGCAACATGACGATGCCATCATCGTCCAAATCAAACACATCCGGCGCAGCGACAAAGTCTCCCTCGCGCCGTTCCTGGTCTGCACGGATCTTGATCACGGGAATCCTGGTTCAAATATCTGACGGGCTGTTTCTGCTAAACAGAGCTTTGTTCTGTAAAATAGCAGTGGATATTACCTGGGTCAATCGACAACGACTGGTCGAGGAGCCATTAAGTCCTTGTGCGGCAATTTGTTCGGCTATATTCGCGCCCTTGCGCCTCTTGGAACAGCTGGGTGGGCGCGAGCGTTTCACTTGTGTTGCGGAGCCGGGACGTTGGAGGCGAGTCAATGGCGTCGGTGACAGCGTACGAGACCAAGGCCGGCCGAAGGTGGCGCGTGCGTTACCGGACACCGGACCGACGGCAGACCGATAAGCGCGGGTTTGCGACTAAGCGAGACGCCCGGGCGTTCGCCGCAACTATCGAAGTACGAAAAGCGATGGGCACGTTCGTATCCCCGGCAGCCGGACGTGTGACTGTGGACGAACTTGCGGCAGCGTGGCTGGAAAAAAAGAAGCACTCCGCGGCCTCGTCTCACTACCGCACGCTGGAGTCATCCTGGCGGACCCACGTTCACCCGGTCTGGGCGACGCGGTCCATCGCCGAGATCACCACGATCGAGGTCGAGGGATGGATCACCGCGATGGCACGTCGAGGACATGGGACGACCACAGTGCGTCGCGCGCACGCCGTGCTGTCAGGAATTTTGAGCGATGCGGTGAAGTCCCACCGGCTGGCCGTCAATCCAGCCCGCGGTGTGGAGAACCTCCCGCGCCGGGTCGCGCGCCGACACCGCTACCTGAGTGCGTCCGACGTTCACGCCTTGGCTGTCGAGGCGGGAGAGCACCGAGTGTTGGTGCTGCTGTTGGCGTTCTGTGGTCTGCGATGGGGCGAGGCCATCGCACTACGGGTCGGCGACGTGGAATTCCTTCGACACCGCATCCTGGTCTCGACCAATGCGGTGCAACTAGGAGGAGGCCATCAGATTGGGCCCACAAAGGAACGCCGTTCGCGATCGGTGCCAGTTCCGCAATTCGTTCTCGACGAGCTCTCACGCCTTTGCGTGGGCAAGGCACGCGACGCCCTGATCTTCCCGGGCCCTAATTGCGGCTACCTCCCCCGTCCGCGCTCCTCCACCGGGTGGTTCGCCGCGGCGTTGCGACGAGCCGGGTTGCCGTCGATCACTCCGCACGATTTGCGACACACCTGTGCTTCGTTGGCGGTATCAGCCGGAGCCAACGTGCTCGCGCTACAGCGCATGCTGGGGCACCGCAGCGCGAAAGTGACCCTCGATGTCTATGCCGACTTGTTCGATTCCGATCTCGACGATGTGGCGTCGAACTTGGACGACGCATACGCGCAAAAAAATGTGGGCATTCCGTGGGCACGACGCGCGGGAGCCGATGCGAGTCGCCATGCAGAAAGCCCATTGATCAGCGAGGATCCCCACGGGATTCCGCCCTCGGCGGAGGTGGGGTAACCCTCAGGAGATCATCCGGAGATTAATACTCGTCTCTGTTTCAATCCCAGTATCGCGCACCACGTTCGACGCAGGTCAGAGGCGCTTTCTCCGACCGTAATCGGACAGCATGAACTGCATGTGAACTGGTCACGCAGAGCGCTAGCAACCCCCACGAGAGGTAGTTAGCGATGACCACCACGATTACTCCTGACCGAATCGAGTTCATTCGGCCGCCAGCGGGCGCTGCGGAAATCAGCGATTGGCGTGATTGCGGCGATGGGGAGTTCGGCCGAACCTTCAGCCAAACGCCGTTCGAAACGCTCGATGCCGTCCTCACGATTCACGGTTCGCAGTACGACGACGGCAGGGTCAGCCGGAGTGTCGTCGTCCGCATCAAGCCCACGTTCGAGGGCGAGGACGAGGCCGATCTGACACCGCGCGAGGCACGCAAGCTAGCGGCCTTGCTGCAGAACTTCGCCGATACGTGCGAGATCCTCGACGGAGTCGAGCGATGACCGCGGTCGACTGGCCCGCCGGCGCCACCGATGTATCCGATTGGGCCGACGTCGGAAAGCCTGAAGAGTTCCGGTCCTTCGACGGCCCGATATGGACAATCCCTGAAATCCAGTACACCAACGACGCACCCGCGCGCGTATTCGTCTCCGGAACACAGCTCCGTGACGGCACTATCGAGGAACGCTGCATTCGCCTCGAAGGCGTGGCGTGGGAGGACATGCTGGCCAGCGACACCGCCAGGACATTGAGCCGAGCACTGCTTTCTGCCGCCGATGTCCTCGACCGCCTCAACGGGCAAGAGCCAACCCGATGACCGCCACCAGAGGCAATTGCTCGCGGTTCGACGACCTCGCCGCTCTTCTCTTTCATCCCGCCGCAGACGAGGTCGAGCGCGTGCTCGGCAGCGGCATGGACTACGAGGATCTGACCCCTTGCGAGCTAGTCACCATGGCGAACATTCTGCGGACAGCCTGGGACCGGAAACAGGCCCGACTAAATCCGCCGGTTGTCCTCAAGATGGCGCGGAACCGATCCCGATAGTCCTGTGTCATATCTATTGGTTCCCCTCCGACGGCCCCGCCCACTCTCCTGGGCGGGGCCGATTATTCGCGTCGTACAACCTGCCGAACTCGGGTGATCATGTCGGACACTGGCTAGCATGCGACGCATGGGGGCCAAGTCGCGGGCGGGATGGTATCCAGACCCCGACGGCAGTGGCAGCGAACGCTACTTCGACGGCACCAATTGGACAGACAAGAGACCTGAACCACCTAAGAACTTTGCGAATCGAGAAGTTCCCGGTAAGTGGGTATTGGTCGTCATTGCAGTGGTGGCATTGATTTGGATCGCTAGCCAATGTGACTCTGACAGCGGCGATGGCGGCAGTACGCCGCCCGCATCCCCCACCAATTCAGCGACGTCGTCACCCACGGAAACGAAGCCCGCCGAAGAGTCGCACGACTCCATACCGGGCGACGGCACCTATGAGATGGGGGGTATGGACGGCAAAGACTGGGGACCATATGTCGCCGAGGGCGGCGGCCCCAACTGCCAATGGTCTATCCGCTCTGTCGCCCCGTACCGACCGGGAATCATCCTCGACAGCGGAACAACACCTCAGGTGAATATCCAGGCAGACGGCGACGTTTCGACTTTCACGGGCCTGATTGACGACGACCATCGCATCGTGTTCATGACTTCGGGCTGCGGGGCTTGGCGTTTAATCTACTGACGTTCTCTCCTCACGGGACGGGCCCGGATTTCGGTGACCTGCTGTGATCTTGGCAGCCCCTGGATACCATCGCGTCGCATGGGGGCTCCTTCACCTGTACCCGGCTGGTATCCAGATCCGGGCGGACAGGGTCAACGTTATTGGAATGGCACGGAGTGGACGCAACACCAAGCGCCGGCGGTGAAGAAATCGTCGACAGGGAAGACGTTGGCGATCGTGTTCGGCAGTATCTTCGCGGTATTCGTGGTGTTCGGTCTCGCGGCGGTGGGCAGCGAGAAGGAAGACACTCCTAGCCGCACTCCGTCGGCCAGTAACACCCCGTGGTCGCCGGAAGCCGCCGATACAGGGCAGGCGTCTGCGGGCATCAACCAGCCGGTGCGGGACGGGAAGTTCGAATTCGTCGTCAACGGCATCAGCACCCAACGCGGATTCGTGGTGGTGCAAATGCAGGTCACCAACATCGGTAACGAGGCGCAAACGTTCTTCCCGCAAAATCAGAAGCTGATTGACTCGGCTGGGCGGGAGTTTGAGTGCGACACGATGGCCGTGTACGAGTTCAACGATGACGGGATCACCGAGCTCAACCCCGGGTTGAGTACCGCCATCCTCGTACCGTTCCAAGCGCCGCCCAACACGGCCTTCTCGGCTGTCGAGGTGCATGACTCCGCGTTCTCCGGCGGCGCACGAGTCACCTTGGGCTGATGCTGGGCGCCACCATCATGAATTCTGGCGCTCCTTGCGTGTGCATGTTGCAAACATCACTTATCATGAATACTGGAGTTGAGCTGCACTTATGCTAATGGTCAATGGTTGACACTACACCTATTCTGCGTGCATACTGCACCTACGGGCTATCACCACCGCTCGGAAATAGTGACAGCTCGTACGCAGACGCACAGACACAGGAAGGGCGGGACCAAAAGCATGGCAACACCACTGGTTAGTGACCGCTTCGTTGCCGCGGAACATACCCGCGTCGATTCTCTGAACGAGCTAAAGGGCTATCTTGTTGACGCTGAAGAACGCGACGTCAAGAGGGAAGAGTTCAGCGATCTGTTCGCCCTGTCCATCCGCGTGCTCGAACTAGATCACGAAACAGCGGCGCGGATGTTTAAGACAAGCCGACCGACTGTCAGCCGTTGGGCCGCTGGGCTCTCGGCACCGCACCTACTCGGGCGACCCGCAGTTTTTGCAGCGCTACGAAAGGTAGCAAGCGAGCGGATTAGACAATTAAGTTCGCCTGCAGGCGTTTCCTAGCCGTCGATTCGTCACGCTTCGGCGAAAGACCTCCACGCACGGCGCGGCTGCCAAGCTAAATTCGCGTGTCGCCCGTCATGTGTGGGACGCATCGTTATTGTCTCGTGCATGACTGTCGTATTCGCGCACGTCGACCCGGCCCACGCGCGAGATGCTTTTCATTGGCACCGGGGATTTGCAGCGGCGAACGACATGCTGTTCCCACGCTCGTGGGCAGAGTACGAGAATCTCGCGAACGACGGACGTATCGTCTGCGCGACAGAGGATGGCCTCTACCTCGGACTGTGTTACTACACCTGGGACGATTCCGAGGAGGAATGGGAAGTCGGCGGCCTGATGGTCGATTCGCGCCAACGCAAGCGTTCCCTCGGCTCGATACTGACGCGCGTGACTTTGGGACACTTACTCTTTGAGGAAGAACCGCTATCGCGACACGAGCGCATAATCTCTCACGTCCATAGGCAAAATGATGCGCCCCGCAGGCTGGTTGAGGACCAACTAGGTTTCACCTTCGTCCGTGAAATAACCGTCGAAAGCGCTCGAGTTCCTGGCCTCCCCGTGGAAGCAGACGGACTAGTGCACGGCGACCTCTTCCAGCTTGCGCACCCCTACACAGTCGAGTTGCTCGCTCTGTGGTGTGAATCGTGGGAGGGCAAATTGCGCGATAAAACGCCCGCGGAAATTGAGCTGTTCGAGGGTGTGACGGTGCAATTGTGGGGCCAAGCCTTTAGACGAATGGCGGAAGATCCGATCGGCCTGTAAGTCAGGGTCTAGGACACCGCCCGTGGTGTGAAAAAAATTCGGGGAGATACGTCTGACTGTGGCGAGAGGGGCAGGATTTCCAACAGAAAAACAGAGGTCAGCGGAACATTTCCGGCACTAGGTGTCCCAAATTGGGACACCTGGGCCCAGCTACGAGCCGATCTAACTCGATAGATCCTTACCGGGGAATGAAACCTGGTCGTGGATCTCGGCTTCTGCTCCGCAGCCTTCGGGACACGATGTCGTCTCGAAGGCTCCAAACTCCCCGCTCGTCATATGTGCCATTGCAGCACGCGCGTGCTCGACTCGGCGATCAGTACGCCGACATCAGTAGAAGCCCCCAGCCAACCAATCCTCGCGGACAAGAGCTGTCGGTGCTCGCCGGTAACGTCGCCTCGTGATCGTCAAGCGGGTGACACGGGTGGCACTGACCCGTTCCACCGAGCCGACCAGCGGCGACCACACGTCCTATCCCGGCACAGAGCTATGGCGCACCACACACGGACCCGTCTTGAACAGCGGGAATTGGGTCCGCAATCGAAAGTCATATGCGTTCCGTGTAGACGCTGTCGACGGACCGCCCCGGCGCACGCATGGACAGCAGCCCGTCGGCGTGTCTGCGGGCCGCGGCCTCCGTGTAGTGCGACTGCCGCAGTTCGTTAGCTTTGCCTGCTTCCAGCATCATTTGTAGTATAGTTCCAAGCATGACTCCCCGTACGCTCACGGCAGATGCGATCAACGCCATGACCGATCAGGAATACAAGGTGCTGGAGAATCGGCTGCGCAGATCGGCCGACCGGCAGGGCCTTCGACTGGAGAAATCGCGCTCTCGCGATCCGCGTGCGACGGACTACGGCACTTACCATCTCGTTGACGCGTCGACGAGCGGCCTCGTGGCCTATGGCCTGCAGAGCGGTTACGGCTTGGGACTCGACGAAATTGCTCGCGAACTGAGGATGGGATCGGAACGCGATGACGTCATCGCCGAAGCAATGCGACGCCGCTATCAGGTCGCGCGTCACATCGCCTCACACTCCGACATCTACGAGAAGCTGACCCGCCGCGTGCAGGTCACATACGACAGCTCCTTCCGCGATGTTCAAGCTGTCGCCGTCGAGGGCTCGTCGCAGTCTTATCCGCCGACTCTGGATGGAGCGTTGGAGGCGCTAGCTGGTCCGGCCAACGCCTGACCGAGCCGGGACCACCATGGAGAGAATGGGGTGTCTTGGATGTCGGTGAAGTCGATCTTGGCGAAGGTGTGGGCGCCGACGGTCCTGTTGGCGGCTTCAACGGTCGCCACTGGCTTCGCCATCAACTTCCTCACGACCGGCACTGCCGACTGGTGGTGGTGGGTCGTTCTCGGCGCGGGATCACTCGGCTTCATCGCCGGCACAGTGTGGACCATACTCGCCCTGAGAGACCATGGCGCCGACGAAGCCACACCGCCTGCCATCCAGGGCGATGGTGTAGCCCAACAAACAGCGACCGACAGCGGGGCCAATATTTCGATCGTCGCTGACAACAGTTCGGCAGCAGCTTGGCAAATGGGCGAGGTTCACATCGGGCGCCCTCACAAGCGCGGAAAGCGCGAAAAGTCTTGACCGAGAATGAAGACCAACTAATCGGCGGGTCCGGCGATACACCCCAGATCGTCAACATCACCGCGAGCGATGGAGGCGTTGCCGCCTACAACATCGAGAATCTAATCATCAACGACTTGGCCGATCTCAAGGCTGCGACGACCGTCCTCCCGCTCGATGCGATGGTCACCGACGATCCGCCGTTCGTCGGCCGCCAGCCCGAGCTGGCGCAAATCGCTAAAGCATTGGGTATCGGCGACACCGCCACCAACATCGTCGTCGTGAGCGGACCACCCGGGGTGGGGAAGACCGCGCTGGTGAGAGAGGCTGCGAGCGCGGCCCATACTGCCGGCCGCTTTCACCAAGTACTGTTTGTTGATCTACGCGGTTACGCCGACGATCCCGATGATCGCGTACAGCCCGAGGCTGTGTTGTCCAAGCTGCTGCTCCTTCTCGGAGTAGCAGACGACGACATCGCTGCCGATCCAGCCAAGCAAGCTATCCAGTACCAGCAGCGACTTAATGAGCTTGCAGCAGAGGGGAAATCGGTTCTGCTCTGGCTGGACAACGCAAGTGATCTGTCGCAGTTCGATCCACTGCGGCCGGCCAGTCCGATCCATCGGGTTGCGGTAACGACGCGGGAAACGTTTGGCCACATACCGAAGCCACAAGTCGTCGACGTCGAGGTCATGAGTTCAGACGAGGCAGTCGATCTGCTCATCAGTGTGGTCGAGGCCCGCAATCCGGGCGACGGGCGCCTTGCGGCGATCACGGAGTCCACGAAGCGACTTGCCGAACTGTGCGATCACTTGCCGCTGGCGCTGCAGATTGTCGCTGCCCTTCTCGCCGATGAACCCGACCGGCCGATCGGTGATCTCGTCGATGAGTTAGCAAGCGAAGAGGACAGGCTAAACAGTCTCGAATACGACACCGATCTCTCCGTCAGAGCCGCATTTGCATTGTCTTACAAGAGGTTACCCGATGGGTTGAAGCGGCTATTTCGACTCATGTCCGTCGTTCCTGGAGGCGATGTGGGCCTGCAAACGGCCGGCGAGTTGATACGCGTCTCGCACACTGCCGTCCGGCCGCAACTCATGGCCCTGGTCCGCAGTCACCTCATACAACAGCACGTGACCAATCGCTGGAGCATGCACGACCTGATCCGCCTGTACTCCGCAGAACAGTCGGCAACGGAGCCCGAAGATGCGGAACGTGCACTCAAATTCGTCGCACAGCGGTACCTAGTCGGCGCCGGCGCCGCAGCCGAGTGGCTGACGGCAGTCGTATCCGAAACAGCCAAGAAACTGCTGCAGTCACCCGAACACGCTGCTACCTGGTTCGAAGCCGAACGACCGACACTGATCGCTATCGTCATGAGCCTCGCGAAGCGCCCCGAATATCATGAATTGGTTCTTACCTACACCATCATGCTCGGCGAGATATTGCAGTCACAACGCCACTGGCTAAAAGAGTTTCGCGACGTAACCACTCTCGGCGCATCGCTCGCCGCCGATGCTCAAGACCGACGAAACGCAGCCTGCGTACTCAACTTGTACGGTGCCGCTCTTCGGAAAGCTGGCCAGTTCGACGACGCAATCAAAGCGTACGAAAGGGCGATCCAGATCAGCGAAGAGATCGGTGACATTGGCGTCGCAAGTGCAGCACGAAGCAACATCGCAAATGTCTATAACGAGCAAGGCCGCTTCGAAGAAGCACTCCCTATTTACTGGGAGGATGTCCGAGTCTGCCGTGAATCCGATCCGCCGCACAGGTACCACGAGGCGGTCACGTTGACCAACATCGGCGCCGCGCTGGCGCGAGCAGAGCGATACCACGAGGCACTTCCGCCCCTTCGTGACGCCATCAAGATTCGGCGTGAACTAAAGGACCTACCCGGAATTGCAAGCTCAGCAAAGAATCTCGGTGGAGTCCTCTCCCGTGTTGGCCGTGAAGCTAACGATCCCGGTTATCTCGAGGAAGCGATCGACCTGCTTCAGGAGGCTGCCGACATCTACCGGAAGCGAGGCAACATTTCGGGTTGCGCCGAGGTCGCCAATAACCTTGGCCAGACGCAGTGCCAGCTCCGTCGATTCGCCGACGGCATACCTAACCTCCGTGCCGCACTCGAATACTTCGAAAAAACGGACCAAACGTGCCTAGCCGCAGAAGTTCGTGCCGACATCGAGTCGTACCTACAGGAGGCTCCGTCGCAAGGCCCCTGGGCCGCAGCGTCTCTAGGCAACAACCGGTACCGATTCACCAACACCTCGGGCGGCAGGCTTGCGATGATCGTGTTAACACCTGCCGGCGCGACCCAGGCGAAAGTGATTGATGGAGTCGACTCCGATCCACATGTTGTACCCGCACCCATCCAAGCTGGCGATAGTTTCGATGCGACTGTGCGTGGCCCAGGGGTACGGATCATGGCGACAGCTGTCCCGTCAGAACCCTCTGACAGGACCACCGTGATATCCGCGGTGCAGATGGCCAGCCGAATGACGCCTGATCGTGAAATTACCTCAACGTGAACGGATTTGAGGTGGGGGCATTCTGTCGGACTTCGTCGGGCTTGTTCTGTAGAGTTAGTCCACCTGAACTGCCCTGACCAGCCGCGATAGTCGACATACGCTACGGATTGGCCTGCACGTCTGTCGGGCATGTCTGTAGGGTTGTTGTTCGGCGAAGTGATGCGCCTGGCGGGTAGGCGGGTGTGGCGGGTATTCAATTGCTCTGAAATACCCTCTAGTAGAACTATTTAATAGTACCGCCCAGTTTTTGGTGTCACCAGTGTGCGTGTTATATCGACGTACGAACCGTATGAAAACATGTTGTGATCCATTCCGACTTGTGCCGAATCAACCCCACTCAATACGATTCTTCCAGTTAGACGTAGCTTCTAGTCGTAGCCGGTGTGTGTGATGCAGGGCTGAGGGGATGGAGCGCGGAAATGCCACCCTCCACCCCCGCCGCACCCGCCTGGTCCCTTGGTCAGTACTCCGCCGCATGCAGCATCGGCGGACAGCTGCGGGGGCTATCACGAAATTCACTCAGGGTCATCATCACTGGGAGGATAGATCGTCCAGCATAGGGTCCCATCTTTGTTCTTTCCTTCGTCGTGCTCAATCTCCCAACCAAGAGTGCGAAGTGCGGGCGCATTTCGCTTGAGACGACCGGTGACCTCCATCGCGTTCCTTGGCCACCCGCGTGGAAACGAGATGGAAGCATCTGCGATCTGCTTCTCCACAGCATTCAATAGTTGGGCCGATGTCCCGACGAACCCATCTCCGACGGCGTTGCGCAGTCGCAGCAGGAAGGGGTCGGCAGAAAGCGAATCCTGAGCGAGCGTTTCCGAACGGGCGAGATACAAGCCGAGCCCATCGGTACCGAGCACCTTGTCGACCGCACTGAGCAGGGTGGCGAAATCGACCATCCTGGGCGAGGTTTCGAGGTTAACGTGGTTCATCGCGGCCTTCACCTGCACGCACAGGTCCAGCAAGGCGCCGAACACGCGCGGATACATGTCCAACCAGTCTCGGTTTAGGTCACGCTCGCTGCGCTTCGCGGACCCGTCGATACGGTGCATGGATACGGTCAACAGTCGCTCAATAAGATCGCCTTTCAGAGCACCAACTTCAATGCCGTTGATGATCACCACTCTTCTAAACTTTAGGATTGCGAGCTCATCATCGGTGAATAGTTCTCTTTTCACCGATCCATCTCCGGTCGATGCGCGACACAGACAATCCGAGAATTTGTCCGATATGGACGACAGATTGTCCAGGCCGACAACCAATGACCCGGTGGCGGCGACGGCCCAGTCGTCGACGCTGCTGGGCGCGCTTCGCAGCGGAACCGCAGAAGGATCCTGAGGTGAGCCCTTCGTAGTGGTCCAGTTGTTGTGCGACTCTGTTGCCCGGTGTTCGGGCGAGGAAGAATCAACAA